>JAICKR010000037.1 GCA_025927835.1 Jatrophihabitans sp.
CGGAGACCTACAAGCAGGCGTTCTACGGACGAGACCTCGCCGGCACCGTCGTGCTCGTCGGCGTCCCGACGCCGGACATGACACTCGAACTGCCGCTGATCGACGTGTTCGGCCGCGGCGGCACGCTGAAGTCGTCCTGGTACGGCGACTGCCTGCCCTCGCGCGACTTCCCGATGCTCACCGACCTGTTCCTGCAGGGCCGGCTACCGCTCGACGCGTTCGTCAGCGAGCGCATCGGCATCGACGGCATCGAGGCCGCGTTCGAGAAGATGCACCGCGGCGAGGTGCTGCGCTCAGTCGTCGTCCTCTGAGGCACCGTCGAGCGTCGCGACGTCCTCACGCGCGAGGCGCTGGTAGAGCCCGGCCGCGCCCATGTTCTCCTCGAGGTGCGCCACGCTCGAGGTACCGGGGATCGGCAGCATCACCTGCGCGCGCGCGAGTAGCCACGCCAGCGCCACCTGCGCCGCGGTCGCGTCGTACTTCTTCGCGATCTCGTCGGCGGCCTCGCCGGGACGCGCGAGCTTGCCGGCCGCGATCGGGTACCACGGGATGAAGCCGATGCCCTCGCGGGTGCAGTAGTCGAGCACGTCCTCCGACTGCCGGTTGCTCAGGTTGTAGAGGTTCTGCACGGTCGCGACCTCGGCGATCTTGCGCACCTCGTCGATCTCGTCCACCGACACCTCGGACAGCCCGATCGCGCCGATCTTGCCCTCGTCCTGCAGGTCCTTGAGCTCCCCGATCTGGTCCTCGAGCGGCACCTTCGGGTCGATGCGATGCAGCTGGAACAGGTCGATGCGGTCCAGGCCGAGCCGGCGCAGGCTCATCTCGGCCTGTTGCCGCAGGTACTCCGGCCGGCCGACCTCGCGCCAGATGTTCGGCCCGTGCCGTACGAAGCCGGCCTTGGTCGCGACGACGACGTTGTCCGGGTAGGGGTGCAACGCCTCGCGGATGATCTCCTCGCTGACGTACGGGCCGTAGGAATCCGCGGTGTCGATGAGGTCGACGCCGAGCTCCACCGCCCGGCGCAACACCCGGATGCATTCCACACGATCGGCCGGCTCACCCCAGATTCCAGGGCCGGTGAGGCGCATCGCGCCGAAGCCGAGGCGGCGCACCTTGTGCCCCGCCAGGTCGAAGGTCCCCGAGGTGTCGTTGGTCGTCCGTGTCATCCGTGTCTCCCTTCTACATCCTGCATACCCGTATTGAGTAGGTTTCGGGGTGACGACCGAGAAGGAGACTCGATGCCCACTCGCACCGCACGCACCGCCTGGAACGGCGATCTGCAGACCGGCTCCGGCCAGGTCGAGCTGTCCAGCTCGAAGGCCGGCACCTACGAGGTGTCGTTCCCGAAGCGGGCAGCCGACGACGCGCAGGGCACGACGAGCCCCGAGGAGCTCGTCGCCGCGGCGCACTCCGCGTGCTACGCGATGTCGCTGTCCAACGGCATCGCGCAGGCCGGCGGCACCACCAACGCCCTCGACGTGCAGGCCGACGTGACACTGGGCGCCGACCCGAACGGCGGGTTCAAGCTCACCGGCATCAAGCTCACGGTCCGCGGCGAGGTCGACGGTCTCGACAACGACGCGTTCCAGAAGGCCGCCGAGGCGGCCAAGGCGGGCTGCCCGATCAGCAAGGCGCTCGCGGCGGTGGACATCACCCTGGACGCCGCGCTCGAGCGTTAGCGCGTGCCTCGCTTCGCCGAGGTCACTGCGCTGACCACGGACGGGCCTGGTCGGTTCAGCGGCCAGGTCCACCCCGATTGGACGATCGCCGGCAAGCCGAACGGCGGCTACCTGCTCGCGATGCTCGGCCGCGCCGCGGTGCTCGCCGGGCAGCACGAGCATGTCATCGCGGCGAGCGCGCATTACCTGTACCCGCCCGAGCCGGGCCCGGTGCTCGTCGAGGCGGAGGTGCTGCGTGCCGGCCGTTCGGCCAGCCAGCTACGCACCCGGATGAGCCAGGACGGACGCGCCTGCGTGGATGCGCTGGTGACCACGAGCGTGCTCGATCCGGGCGTCAAGCCGTACTGGTCGGCGGGCGTGCCCGAGGCGGGAGACAGCCTGTTCGCGGACGGGTTCCGGCTGCCGGAACAGAGCCCGTCCGGCTTCGAGGTGGCGATCATGCGCGAGGTCGACCTGCGCATCGATCCGGCCTCCCTCGGTTTCGCGAGCAACGCCCCGTCCGGGCGCGGCGAGCTACGCGGCTGGCTCGCGCTGGCCGACAACGAGCCGTTCGACACCTTGTCGCTGCTGTACGCCGTCGACTCGTTCCCGCCCGCGACATTCGACGTCGAGCTCAGCGGCTGGGTGCCGACACTGGAGCTCACGGTGTACGTGCGCGCCCTCCCCGCGCCCGGGCCGGTGCGAATCCTGCAACGCGCGCACCTCATCGACGCACAGCGAGTTGATGAAGTCTGCTGGGTGTGGGACAGCAGCGGCCGGCCGGTGGCGCACGGAACTCAGCTCGCCGGCATCCGGCTGGGTTGATCCTTCGCTGTGCGAGCGTGCGCAGCTGGGGAACAATGTCGTCATGAACGACCCGTCCGAAGGCCGCTTGGAGGCGGCCCGGCGCTGGCTGGAGAACAGCCTGGGCGGACGTGGCTATCGCAGGGTGCGTGAGACCAACCTCGACGTGCACGCGCTCGCCCTGTGTGCGCAGCAGGTGCTGTGCACCGCGCCGCTCATCGTCGCGATGGGTGCAGTGCTGCAGCGCGAGACCGGCAAGGGCGCGGCGTACTTCATCGACCGGTTCTTCGGGCTGTACGGGCAGTCGGCCGAGGCGGTGAACCGGCTCTTCGCCCGCACCACGCACATCAGCACGTTCGCGCTGGTCTTCGCGCTGGCCACCTCGATCGTCTTCTCCACCGGTGTCGCGGCGGTGCAGCAGCGCGCGTTCGAGCAGATCTGGACGCTGCCGCGCATCATCAGCGTGCGTTCCTACCTGCGCCAGCTGGTCTGGGCGGTCATGCTCGGCGGGTACAGCATGCTGCTGCTCGCCCTCGGCCGGGCCGGGCGTGAGCTGCACGAGACCTGGGGCCGGCCGGGGCAGTACGGCGTGGCGTGCGTCCAGGGCGCGGTGACGTTCCTGTTCTACTGGTGGTCGCAGCACTGGTTGCTCGCCGGCCGGGTGCGCTGGCACGCGCTGATGCGCGGTGCGCTGGCCGTCGGGCTCCTGACGACGATCATGTTCCGGCTCACCCGGGTGATCATGCCCGGGCAGATGGCCTGGCCGGTGCGCGCCTACGGCCTGATCGGCGGCGTCTTCGTCCTCTCGGTCTGGCTGATGATCCTGTGTGTCGTGATCTTCGGCGGTGTGTTGCTCGGCGCGCTGCTCACCGAGAAACGCGCGGAGAACCACGCCGAGCGGCACGGCGTCACGGCCCGCTCACCGCTCACGATGGCCGGGATGGCGTCGGCCGAGTCGGCGGAGTCGGCGGAATCGGCGCAGAAGCCGGCTCCCGTACCGGCGCGGCAGGGGTGACGCAGAGCGCGGGCCTGCTGCTGTTCCGCCGTACCGGCGCCGGTGTGCAGGTGCTGCTGGGGCATCTGGGTGGTCCGTACTTCGCGCGCCGCGACGACGGCGCCTGGTCGATTCCGAAGGGCGAGCTGGAACCGGACGAGGAGCCGCTCGACACAGCGCGACGCGAGTTCGCGGAGGAACTCGGCTCGCCGGCTCCCGACGGCGCCACGCTGCTCGAGTTGGGCACGGTCCGGCAGCGCAACGGCAAACACGTCACCGCCTGGGCGGTCGAGGCCGACTTCGACGCCGAGCACATCGTCAGCAACACGTTCGAGATCGAGTGGCCGCCGCGTTCGGGACGGCGGCAGTTGTTCCCGGAGATCGACCGGGCCGGGTGGTTCGGCGTCGAGGCAGCGCGCGCCAAGATGATCGCCGGGCAGGCGGCACTGCTCGACCGGCTACTAGAACACGTTCTATAGTCCGCTCCATGACCGCGCCGCTGCGCGTCGTCCAATGGACGACCGGCAACATCGGGACCCGCTCGCTGCACGCGATCGCGACCCGACCCGATCTGGAGCTGGTCGGCGTCTACGCGCACTCGGCGGACAAGGTGGGACGCGACGCCGCGGAGCTCGGCGGCCTCCCCGACGCGACCGGCGTGCTGGCCACCGACGACGTCGACGCGCTGCTCGCACTGCGCCCGGACGCATGCGTCTACAACCCGGTGTGGTCGAGTGTCGACGAGCTGTGCCGGCTGCTCGAGGCCGGCGTGAACGTCTGCTCGACCGCGGGGTGGATCACCGGCGGCAAGCTCGCACCCGAGGAGCGGGAGCGGGTGCAGAAGGCGTGCGAGCGCGGCGGCTCGTCGATGTTCGGCAGCGGCGCGCACCCCGGCTTCACGAACCTGATGTCCATCGTGGGCAGCCAAATGTGCGAGACGGTCGACCGCATCACGGTGACCGAATCCGTCGACTGCTCGACCTACGCGTCCGGGCCCACGATGGCGGCGATGGGCTTCGGTCGCCCGGCCGACACCCCGGGCCTCGAGGAGAGCGTGGGCCGCGAGAGCGAGGTGTTCGCCGAGGCCGCCGCGATGACCGCCGATGCGCTCGGGGTGCAGCTCGACCGGCTCACGTTCTCCGCCGACTTCACACTTGCCACGGGCGACAGCGACCTCGGGTTCATGACGATTCCGACCGGCACCATCGCCGCAGTGCAGGGCTATCACCGCGGCTGGGTCGGTGAGCAGAACGTCGTCGCCGTCGGCTTCCAGTGGACGATGGGTGCGCACGTCGAGCCGGCGTTCAAGCTGGCGCACGGGCACGTCATCAGGATCGAGGGCCGGCCGAGCGCGAACATCCGGGTACGGGTGCTCCCGCCGGCCGACTGGGACGAGCCGGGCTACATGGGCGCCGGGATGATCTACACGGCGATGCCCGCGGTGAACGCGGTGCCCGCGGTCGTGGCGGCCCGTCCGGGCATCGTCACGTTCACGGACCTCCCGCTGATCACCGGCCGCTTCGCGCTCTGACCCTGTCGAGTGGTCAGCGCGACAGGTCGGGGTGGGCGCGCCCGGCGATGAGCGGCAGGTCCACGTAGGTGCGGATGCCGGGCGGCGCGGCGACGACGTAGGGGATCGAGTTCACGCAGTGCAGCGCGGTGGCGACGATGCCCGGGTTGCGCACCAGGCCGGCCTCGACCGTGGCCGGCTGCCAGCCCTTGATGGTCACGAAGCAGTCGGGGTCGCCCTGCACCTCGACCTCGAACCGTTCGCCCTGCTCGCCGAACGTCCAGGCCGGCTCCAGGTGCTCCTCCCCCATCAGCCAGTTCACCGCGATGCGCACCACGACCCGCTCGCCGATCACCGCCTCCCACTGGAACCGCTGCCCCGCGACGAGGCCCGGGGCGATCTCGCCGATCGGCGATGCGATCGGTGCCGTGGCGACGGCGACTTCCTGCTTCGTGCGGATCTGCGCGTCGGTGGAGAACCCGAGCACGTCCAGGCACATCCGCACCGACTGGATGAACCCGCCGGAGAGAACCTTGAGCATCGGGCTCTTCATCGCCTCGTCGGGCGTCGCGCCGAAGCACATGATCCAGCGCACGACGTCGGGCGCGTTGTAGGTGCGGATGTCGGAGAACTCCTCGCCGCGCACGAACGTCACCGCCGACGAGAGCGCGGAGAAGATCAGCGGGTGCAACTCCGTGATGCCGCCCGGGTTGATGCCGGTGCCGTGCAGGCTCACGCCGCCCTCCTGGCAGGCCGCCTCGAGCGCCGCACCGTCGGACGAGGTCGGGTAGAACCAGCCGACCGGGGTCACGACGTTCTTGCCTGACCGCAGCAGCGCACCGACCTCGTCCGGGTTCGGGATGATCGGCGCGTACACGATCGCGTCGGCCGGCAACGCGAGGATGTCGTCGACGCGTGCGGTCGCGCGCACACCGAGCGCCTCGCGACCGAGGATCTCGCCGACGTCCTTGCCGTGCTTCTCTGCGGAGTGCACCCAGCACCCGACGAGTTCGAGTTCGGGATGGTTGAGCACGCCCTCGATCGCGGCCTTGCCCACACCACCGGTCGCCCACTGAATCACGCGCAGCACAGCCACATCCTGCGGTACGCGCACGGTCGACGGCACGCCGGGCCGCCCACCCATGCATCGCGACATCCCTGGCTTCGCGTGCTTAGCTTCTGCCGTGCAGGACGAACCCGAGTCGCCCGGCGGCGACTCCGGCTTCATGGACGACCTCGGCTTCGGCGAGGGACGCGACCCGGCCGCCGCGGATCCGCGCCCGTGGCGGCTCGCCGCGCTCGTGGGCGTCATCTGCATCGTCGTCCTGCTGCTGGCCATCGCCCTGCTCAACGTCGGTGGCGGGGGCCGCAAACCGACCGATGTCGGGCTGCCCTCGGTGAGCAACACGCCGAGCGCGGCACTGCCCACCCCGACCGAGGCGTCCGGCACCGTGCCGACGACGCCGAGCGCGGCGACTCCGACGACGCCTACGCCGACGACGACGCATCCGCACACGTCCGCGCACCCGAGCCACACGACGCACCCGGCGACGACCACCACCGCCGCCGCCTCGACATCGGCCACACCAACGCCGCAGCCGCACACGTCGACGGTCGTTCCCACGCCGAGCCCGGTCCCCAGCGTCGCAGTGTCCGCGGGCGCGCGTGACTACCGCTGCGGCAACAACTGCCGCTTCGTCGTGGTGCGCCTGGCGAACCTCGCCGGCAGCCATCTCGTCCAGTGCTTCTCGGCCGGCGGGCACCTCTACGGCGGCGACACGGTCGGCGCAGCCCAGCACCAGTACGTCACCGAGTCGGCGGTGAGCTACACGTGTTCGTTCCGCGGGCCCGGTGCGGTGTGGGTGGTCGTCGACGGCAAGTACGAGTCCAACCACGTCAGTTGGTAGCGAAGCGCTCCGACAGGGCGTAGCGCAGCAGTACGACGTCGTCGATCTGGCGCACTTCGGCGAGCGGCGCGCGTCGTCCCGAGTGCCAGGGAAAGTCGCCGTCGCCGACGAAGCGGTGCGCACGAGAGTCGCCGACGAAGAACGGCGCGACGACGAGATTCAGTTCGTCCGCGAGCCCGTCGGTGAGGAACTGCGTGTGGATGCTGCTGCCACCCTCGACCATCAGCCGCCGCACCCCGCGTCGCCAGAGGTCCTCGCCGACCCACCTCATCGCCACCGGCTCACCGGCATCGACGACGGTCGCCACCGCGGCCAGCCGCTCGGTCGCCTTGTCCAGCGCGCTGCTCGCGCAGTAGACGATCTTCTCGCTCTCGCCGACGACGAAGAACTGCGCGCACGGGTCCAGGTCGGCCTGCCGGGTCACGGTCACCTTGATCGGCGACGGGCGGGTGCCGCGCGCCAGCCGCGCGTCCCGGCGCTGCGCCGAGCGCACGAGCAGCCGCGGGTTGTCGTTGCGCACCGTCGCGGCACCCACCAGGATCGCGTCGCAACTCGCGCGCACCCCGTCCACCCGGTCGAAGTCCGCGTCGTTCGACAGGCGCAGCCGATCGACCTCGGCGCTGTCGAGGTAGCCGTCGAGCGACACCCCGCAGCTGAGCAGCGTGTACGGCCGCTCACCCACCGCCATCAGCTCCCACGAGTTGATCCTGCTTGTTGCGGCGCAGCCCGTCGACCACGCGTACCGTCGCACCGCCGGCGCAGACGCGTTCGCGGTTCACGCCAGGCCATCCAGCACCTCGGCGACGCGGGACGCGGTCTGCGACCAGGGCGGCAGCGTGTGGCGGCGCTGCGCGGCGGCCGCGCGCAGCTGCGCGCGCAGCTCGGGCTCGGTGAGCCAGCGGCGCAGCGCCTCGACGAGCGAGTCCGGGTCCGGGCGGACCAGCAGCCCCGGCATCGCGCCGTCGGGTGTCGTACCCAGCGCCTCGCGAATGCCGCCGACGTCGCTCGCGATGACCGGGAGACCGTGCGCGAGCGCCTCGGCGACCACCATGCCGTACGACTCACCGCGCGACGGATGTACGAGCACATCCGCGCGCGCATAGGACGCGCCGAGGGCAGGGCCGGTGCGTGGGCCGGCCAACAGCAGCCGGTCGCCGACGCAGCCGATGCCGGCCTGCCGCTGTACCCGCGCGGCGAACTCCGGCTCGCGGTCGAGCGTGCCCACCCAGGTGGCCCGCCACTCGAGGTCCGCCAGCTCGGACAGCGCCGTGACGAGCACGTCGCTGCCTTTGTGCGCGGTCACCGCGGCCACGGAGAGCAACGCGCCACCGTCAGCGGTCCCGGGCGCGAGCGGGCCGCGATCGGCGCCCGGCTCGGCCACCCGCACCGCCCCGGGTGCGAGCGGGTACCGCGCGAGCAACCGGTCGCGCGTCCAACGGCTCGTGGTGATCACGGCCCCGGCCGCACACAGCGCCGCCTGCTCACGAGCGGCTGCGTCGGGCACCTCGTGCCCGGGTGGCGACTCGCCGAACGACATGTGCGCGAGCACCGCGAGCCGGAGCCGATCCGCCGCCGGGACGAGGACGGCCGGCGTCGGCGAGGCGAGCAGCCCGTCGATCAGCACGAGCGCGCCGTCGGGGATCGCGGCGAGCGTGTGCCGCAGCTCCTCGGCGGCAGCCGCGTCGGCCCACGGCCACGCGCCGGCGACCTCGTGCAGGCGGACGTCCCAGCCGCGGCCGGCGAGCCCGCGCAGCACCATCCAGTCGTAGCGGTTGCCGCCGCTCGGCCGGGCCGGGTCGTCGATGCCGTCGGGGACGACGGCGTGCACGAGCATCACAACGGCCTCTCGTAACTGGCCCACGCGACGTGCGACTCGTGCAGCGTGATGGTGATCGAGGCGAGCTCGCGCGCGCCGTCACCGAGCTCGCCGGCGTGCACCGCGGCCGCGAGCCGGTCGGCGACGAACCGCGCGAGCACCTCGGTCGTGGTGACCGTGCCCGCGAACGTCGGCTCGTCATCCAGGTTGCGATAGGTCAGCTCGGCGACGACCGCGCGTAGTGCGTCCGACGCGCGGCCGATGTCGACGACGATGCCGTCTGCGTCGAGCTCGACGCGGGCCAACGTCGCGTCGACGACGTAGGTGGCACCGTGCAACTGCTGCGCGGGTCCGAAGACCTCGCCGCGCAGGCTGTGCGCGATCATCATGTGGTCGCGGACGGTCACCCGGAACATGTCACTGCTTCCCGTCGTAGCTGATCGTGTGGCACAGCGCCGCCAGTTCGCCCGTGGCGAGCCTGGGTAGCACGTCCGGCAGCGCTTCGAACGGGGACGTGCCGGTGAGCAACGTGTCGAAGGCGGGGTCGCGCAGCAGCTCCAGCGCGAGCGCGCGCCGCTGTGCCGGCGTACGGGTCGCGCGCCGCGCGGGCGCGACCGAGCCCACCTGGCTGGCGCGGATCGCGAGGCGCCGTGAGTGGAAGTTGCCGCCGAGCGTGAGCGCGACCTTGTCGTCGCCGTACCAGCTCAGCTCGACGACGGTGCCCTCGCCGGCCAGCAGGTCGAGCGCGCATTGCAAACCGGCGCCGGTGGCGCTGGCGTGGAACACCACGTCGCATTCGTCCCGCGCCTGGTCCGGCGCGGCGAACGCGACGCCGAGTTGCCGCGCGATCTCGGACTTCGACGCATCGACGTCGACGAGTGTGACGTCGGCTCCGGGCAGCCCGGCGAGCAACCGGGCAACGCAGCAGCCCACCATGCCGGCGCCGACGACGGCGATGCGGTCACCCACGAGCGGCGCCGCGTCCCACAGCGCGTTGACGGCGGTCTCGACGGTGCCGGCGAGCACCGCGCGCCGGGCCGGGACGTGATCGGGCACCGGGACCACCGCATCGGCCGGCACGACATAGGCGGTCTGGTGCGGGTAGAGGCAGAAGACGGTGCGGCCGCGCAATTGCGCCGGCCCGTCCTCGACGACGCCGACGTTGAGGTAGCCGTACTTCAGCGGTGCGGGGAAGTCGCCGTCCTGGAACGGCGCGCGCATCGCGTCCCACTGACTGGCCGGCACGCGGCCGCCGAAGACGAGCGTCTCGGTGCCGCGACTGATGCCGGTGCAGACGGTGCGCACCAGCACCTCGCCGGGGCCGGGGTCGGGCAGCTCGACGGACCTGATCTCTCCCATGCCGGGCTGGGTGACCCAGAACGCGGCGGCCTCGCGTGGCACCGGGTCCTCCTCACGGCCTGTCTCAGGGGTGCTGAACCCGATACTGCTGGCTCCCGTTCGATAGGTATATGCCCAAATCACACGCGGGAGGGGCGGGACTGGTTCGAACCGGCCCTTCCGCAGGCCTGCTGGCCGCGCCGGCCGGCGCGCTGGTGCTTCTCGCCCTGCTTTCCGACACCGCTTCGCTGAGCACGCGCGGCTGGACGGTCGGGATCGTGTGCTGCGCCGTTGCCTGCGTCCGGTTGGACACCGCGATGGGCGTGCGCGGCCTCGTCGTACTGGGAGCAGCCAACGGCATCACGCTGGTCCGCGCGGTGCTCGTGTGCGGCGTCGCCGGGCTTGTCGCCGACGTGTTGGCCGGGGGCGGTTCACGCACCGCGACCGTCACAGTCGCAGCCGCAGCGCTGGCGCTCGACGGGGTCGACGGCCTGGTGGCGCGCCACACCGGCACGGCATCGGAACTCGGCGCGCGCTTCGACATGGAGATCGACGCGTTCCTCATCCTGCTGCTCAGCGCCTACGCGGCACTCGACCTGGGCGCGTGGGTGCTCGCGATCGGACTGATGCGCTACGTCTATGTCGTGGCGGGCTGGCTGTGGCCGTGGCTACGCACGCCGGTGCCGCCGCGGTACTGGTGCAAGGTCGTCGCAGCGATCCAGGGCATCGTGCTCGCCGCCGTCGTCGGCGACGTGCTGCCGCGGGCGTTCGTCGCCGCCGCGGTCGTCGTCGCGCTGGCGCTGCTGACGGAGTCCTTCGGCCGCGACGTGTGCCGGCAGTGGCGCCAGCAGGTACGCGGTGCTCAGCCGGGCAGCGGTACCCGGAAGTCCACGACCGTGCCGGCCGGGTTGCCGGCTGCCCATGCACAGGTGCCGCCGAGGCGCGCGGCCCGCGCGGCCATGTCGGCCATGCCGTTGCCCGGCTTCGCATCCCCGAGGCCGCGGCCGTCATCGGCGACGCGCAGCCACGCGCCGGCCGTGTCGCCGGCGATGGTCAGCACGACGGTCTGCGCGCCGGAGTGAGCGACGGCGTTGGCGACGGCCGACTCGGCGACCGCGAGCAACTCGATCCCGATGGCCGGCGGGACGTACTCCACCGAGCCCACGTTCTCGATCACGACGGTCATGCCGTGCGCGCCGGCGGTCTCGTGCGCCACGCGGGCGAGATCTGGCAGCAGGTCGACCAGCCCGACGTTCTCGTGCAGCGCGTTCATCGCGAACTCGAGGTCTTCGAGCGCGGTGACGATGTTGTCCTGCACCGCACGTAGCTGCGCCTCCGCAACCGCCGTGGTGGCTGCGAGACCCGCAGCGAAGAGCCGCTGGATCACCAGGTTGTGCAGGTGATCGGCGACGCGCTCGCGCTGCCGTGCGCCGGCCAGCTCGGCGCGTGCCTCCTGCAGCGCGAGCTCGGCCTCGACGCGGTGCGTCACGTCCGCGACGAAGCTGTAGATGCCGTCGATCACGCCGTCGCGCATCCGCGGCGCCACGTAGACCTGCAGGTGCCGCAGCCCGCCCGGGTAGATGACGCTGCGGTCGAACTGGCGCGCCTCGCCGAGCAGCGCCGCTTCGGCGTACGCCACGTTCGCGGCCTCGAAGACCTCCGCACCGAGCAGCTCGCTGGCGTGCACGCCGAGTACTTCGGCCCGGTCGCTGCGCCCGAACCAGCGCACCGCGGCCCGGTTGGCGAACACGTTGCGCAGCGACTGGTCCCAGATCGCGACCTCGGCCGGGATCAGGTCGAGCAGCGCAATGACGTCGTCGGCCGACCAGCCGGTGCCGGTGAGGGTTGCCGGCCACGGCACCCCGCGCCGCTCGGTCGCCAGTCGGTGCGGCGCCACGGCCACCGGCACTGACAGCGCGGGGAACGCGACAGGATTCGAATCGGGCAGCGCCGCCGCGCTCAGCTGCGCCGACACCGTGTCGCGCAGCTCCTCGATACTGTGCTCGATCGCGTCCGCCACCTCGTCGAGGCTGGGCACCGCGTCCGCCGCGTGCTCGAGCGAGGCATCGAGCCGCTCGAGTGCCTCGCACAGCTCGTCGACCACGCGCTGGCGCGCGATGTCGCCGGTGATGCGTTCGCGCTGCTCGCGCAGCGCGGCCTGCTCGCGGGCGCGGCGGGCCTGCTCGTAGCCGTCGATGGACGCGGTGATGTCGACGGCGAGCGCGCAGTAGCCCTGCACGACGTCGTCGACGACGTTCGGGACGTGGGTGACCTGGTGCGCGTTGTAGCGCTGGCCCTGCGGGTCGACCATGGCCCGCTCGACGGTCTGTGCCTGCCCGGCCAGCGCCCCGTTGATGTACTGCGCGCTGAGCTCGACGGCGTGCGGCTGGACGAGTTCGGACAGGTGGGCGCCGAGCATCTGGTCGTACGAGCGACCGAACCGCGTCAGAGAGCGACGATTGCCATACCGCAATCTCACGTCGCGGTCCCAGAGGGCCACCGAGGCGGGGAGCCAGTCGAGCAGACCGAGGAGATCCTCGACGGGTTTGGACCCCTTCGCCCATATATGCGCTGCCGGCGCGCGTGTTCGCACCCCGCGACTTTAACGGTTTCTTGACAAGAGCACACGTGATCGCGAGCATCTGTTTCGCCAGGTGACCGTTTCTTAATCTCAATCTCACGTCGTGGGGGTTTCCGTGCAGGCTCGCCGCGTAGCGCTCGCCGCCGTCCTCGCCGTCGTCACGCTCTGCCTCGGCACCGCGCCCGCGCTCGCCGACACCACGCTCTACGTCCCGTGGTCCTCGGTGCTGCCGGGCTGGAACGACCAGTTCGTGCCCGGCAGCGACAACGACTGCGCCGCGGGCGCACCGGACTGCCTCGACTACACGCTCGGCGAACAGACCCGGATCCTGAATCAGAACGGGCAGGCCTGCAATCACAACGCGGTGTTCGCACTCGCGTACGTCCGGATGACGCAGACGTACGGGTGGACGCGCGACCAGGCCGGCTACTACAACGACGTGCCGTACATGAACCACATGGACGCGGTATTCGCGCGCTACTACACCGACGCGTACTACGACTGGTCGCAGGGAAGCCGCAGCAGCGTGCCGCAGGCCTGGCTCTACGCGTTCGACGCGGCGAAGAACAAGACCGTTACCGGCGCCGGCGACCTGTTCCTCGGCATGAACGCGCACATCAACCGCGACCTGCCGTTCGTCCTCTACGCGTCCGGGCTCGTCGAGTCCGACGGCAGCACCTCGGGCAAGGCCGACTACGACGCCGTGGAGAAGTGGCTCAACGACGACACCGCTCCCCTGCTCAGCGAGGAGACGCAGCGCTTCGACCCGACGATGAACAGCACGAACGTCTCGCTGGTCAACTTCCTGACGTTCCAGATGGTCTCCGCGTGGCGCGAGATGGCTTGGCGCAACGCCGAGCTGCTCGCTGCCGCGCCGACGCCTGCAGCGCGGGCGCTCGTCGCGCAGGGCATCGAGACCTACGCGAACACGATCGCGCAGACGTTCCTCGTCTCGTTCGCGGTCAACCCGCTGCTCGGGCAGAGCAACGCGACCCGCGACGCGTACTGTGCCGCGCACAACGCCACCACCGGCCCGGCGCCTTACCCGATGGGCACGCCGGCGCCGTACGGCAACACCGTCAACTGATCAGGCCTTGACCGAGCCGGACTCGGTGGGCAGACCGGCAGCGCGCTCGATCGCGTGTCGCCACGCCTCGGTGTCGGAGACGAAGTAGCCGACCTCGCCGAGCTTCGTTCGCACGATGAGATGGACGCGCCCACCGACGACGCTGCGATTGAACACCTTTCGGTGCGCACACCGGTCACGTCGGAGAGCTCGACGACGACCAGCGAGCCGACGGCGAATCTAGCGCGGCGAGACGCTCTCCGGCACGCTGCGCCGACCCGGTAGCGTAACCGGAGATTTGATCTCCCGATCGGATGCGGTGTGGCAAGAGTTGGTGCACGTGCGAGCCATCGGCTGACCTTCGCGGTACTCGCAACGGGGGTCGGCGCGTATGCGCTGCTGCAGTCGATGGTGATTCCGGTGCTGACGACCGTCCAGCACGAGTTTCACACCAGTCAGGCGACTGCGACCTGGGTGCTCACCGGCTACCTGGTCTCCGCGTCCGTGTTCACGCCGATCGTCGGCCGGGTCGGCGACATGGTCGGCAAGGAGCGTGTCTTCGTCCTCACGCTCGGCGCGCTCGCGCTCGGCTCGCTGCTCGCCGCGTTGGCCGGCTCGATCGGCGTGCTGATCGTGGCGCGCGTGGTGCAGGGTGTCGGCGGCGGGGTGCTGCCGCTCGCGTTCGGCATCATCCGCGACGAGTTCCCCGCAGCGCGCGTCACCGGCGCCGTCGGCTCGCTCGCGACGCTGACGGCGATCGGCGGCAGCGCCGGCTCGGTGATCGCCGGACCGATCAACGACCGGCTCGGCTTCCACTGGCTGTTCTGGATCCCGATGATCGCGACGATCGCCGCCGGCCTGGCTGCCGCCCTGTTCGTGCCCGAGTCGCCGGTGCGCACACCCGGACGTATCTCGGTCGCGCCGGTGGTGCTGCTCTCCGCGTGGCTGGTCGCCCTGCTCGTCGCACTGAGCGAGGCACCGGTGTGGGGCTGGGGCTCGCTGCGCGTCGTCGGGTTGCTCGCCGCGGCCGTCGTGCTCGCCCTCGGCTGGGTCTACTCGGAGACCCGAGCCGCGGTGCCGCTGATCGACATGCGCATGATGCGCCTGCCCGCCGTGTGGACGACCAATCTCGTCGCGCTGCTCGTCGGCATCAGCATGTACGCGATGTTCGCGTTCCTGCCCGAACTGCTGCAGACCGCCACGTCCTCGGGTTACGGGTTCGGCGCGAGCATCACCGAGTCCGGCCTCATCCTGCTGCCCGCAGGCGTGACGATGTTCGCGGCCGGGCAGTACAGCGGCCGGCTCACCGACCGGTTCGGCGCCCGGGCGTTGATCGTGGCCGGGTGCCTGATCGGCGGCGCGTCGATGGCGATGATCGCGTTCGCGCACGACTCGACGTGGGAGATCTACATCGCCAGCGGCATCATGGGCCTTGGCATCGGACTGGCGTTCTCCGCGATGTCTGCGCTCATCGTCGCCGCGGTGCCGGCCGCGCAGACCGGCGTCGCGAGCGGCATGAACGCCAACATCCGCACCATCGGCGGCAGCATCGGCTCGGCACTGATGGCCAGCATCGTCACCGCGCAATTGCGAAGCGACGGGCTGCCGAAGGAGTCCGGCTACGTCGTCGGGTTCGTCGTCCTCGCGCTCGTGCTCGTCGCGGGTGCGTTCGCCGGTGCCCGCATCCCGGTCGGCGGTCGCACGGTCACCGAGTCCGACGTCCCGCACGCCGAGCTGGCAGTGCTCGCCGGCGGCACCGTCGTGGGCTACGACAGCGAGTAACCGTCAGCTGCGCGGGTGCGCGGTCAGCCACGCGGCGAGCCCGATGCCGCCCAGGCGGGCTGGACCCTGCGGGACGAGGTCGGTGTCGGTGACCCGCGTGCCGAAGTACGGCGCGTCGGGGTCGGCGACGACCGAGCGCGGGTCGCCGTCGGCCTCGAGGACGGTGCGCAGCAGGACGTCGAGCCCCGCGGCGTCCGGGCCGGCGATCTCGACGATGCCGTTGACCGGATCGGCGAGGACCGCGTCGGTGACGAACGCGGCGACATCGTCCGCCGCGATCGGCTGGAACGTGGCCGACGTCGCGCGCACGACGTCGCCCTCGGTGGCCGAGTCGGCGATGCCGCGCAGGAACTCCAGGAACTGCGTCGACCTGACGATCGTGTACGGGATCCCGCCCTGCTCGATGAGCAGCTCCTGCGCGACCTTCGCACGCAGGTAGCCGCCGTCGGGCAGCTTGTCCGCACCCACGATGCTCAGCGCGACGTGGTGCGCGACGCCCGCATTGGCCTCCGCGGCGAGCAACTGCGACGAGGTGGCGCGGAAGAAGTCCAGGACGGCCTGGTCCTCCCAGGACGGGGCGTTCAGCACGTCCAGGACGACCTGCGCACCGTCGAGCACCTCCTTGAGCCCCGCGCCAGTGACCGCGTCGACGCCCGTGCTCGGGGCGGCCGCGACCGCCTCGTGACTCGGTCCAAGGCCACTCGGGTGGTTACCTGCTGACGCGACCGGCCAAGGACATCACCGTCCTCGACGTCGTCGAGGCGATCGACGGCCCCAGCGCACCATTCACCTGCACCGAGATCCGTCAGCGTGGGCCGCTGGCCGCGCCGCCCGAGGCGTGCCGGTCCATCTGCGCGATCAACAAGGCCATGCTGACCGCCGACCACGCATGGCGGCAGTCGCTGAAGTCCGTGACGATCGCCGACCTCGTCCGCAGCGTGCGCCGCGACTACGAGGGCGACGTCATGGGAACCGTTGCGGGCTGGTTGTCCGACCCGTCGGCCCTGCCCGCCTAGTTCCGAGCCAACCCGACCACGTCCCAGTCCCAGGCATGATGTCGATAGGCCACTGCCATGCCATCGGCCTGCGCGGCGCGGACCATGCCCTGGGGTGGGTGGATGAACGCCCGGAAGGCGTTGCCGGTGAGCCGGCGGTACATGTTCTCCGCACCGAACTGCACGCGATTGACGACGTTCGCGGCGGGATGGCTGTACACGAGCGTCGCGCGCGCATGGGCCGCCGCCACCGCGAGCAGCCTGGCGTAATCGGGGTAGCAGCACACGACACGGTGCAGCACCACCACGTCCGCCGGCTCGACGTCGTCGGGTGCTTGCGCGACGTCGACGAAGCGTCGGGTGACCCGGCTGGTCATTCCGGCCTGCTCGAGCAGGCGCGCCGCCTCGGCCTCGTAGTTCTCCGAGATCTCCAGGTTGGTCACGTGCGAGGCTCCGCGGCGCAGCAGCTCGACCTGCAGTTGTCCGACGCCGCCGCCGATCTCCAGCACGGTGGCGCCCTCGACACCCCGCGACGCGGCGAAGTCGACGATGCCCTGCGCGGCCGGGGTGAGACCCCGTCGGTGGTACCGCCTCGACTGACGGCGCGCGAAGCGGCTGGAGAAGACCGACTGGTAGTCGTTGCGATCCGGCTCGCAGCACCCGCTCACGGCAGCAGTATCGCGCGCCGGAACGATGTGCACCGCTACGAGAGCGCGGGCGGCCCGGCTTCGATGCGGCGCAGGACGGGTTCGGCGCGGTAGTGGTCGGGATTCGTCTGCATCTGACGCTCGTCCCACCAGGTCGCGCCGGCACGCTCGAGCGGGCCGAGCAGGTCGGCGGCGGACGACGGGTCGCTCACGCCGCCGACGACGACGTCGAAGGGCTCGCCCACCCGCTCGCCGCGCTGCCCGGCGAGGTAGCCGACGAGCTCGCGCACCTCGTCGGACGTGGGCGTCTGGCCGTGCCTGGCGGATGTGAACAGCGGCACCGCGCCGTCCCATCTCGCGGCGCGGCGCATCGGTGCGCGGTTGGGCCAATAACCGGCGATCCAGACCGGTGGGCGCGGGCGCTGGACGGTCGCCGGCAGCAGCGCGGTCTGCCGCACGCGATAGTGCGTCCCGTCGTGATCGACCGTCTCGCCCGACCAATAGCGGCTCAACAGCTCGAGCCCTTCGTCCAGTCGTTGCGCCAGCACGACCGGATCGGTGGTGTCGCCGAAGCTGCCGAACTCGTCCTCGATCGGACCACCCAGCCCGGCACCGAAGATGACACGGCCGGCGGAGAGCGCGTCGAGCGTCGCGACCTGGCGAGCCAGCTGCTCCGGACGCCGGCGCGCGACCGGCGTCACCAGCGGGCCCAGCTTGAGCCGCGACGTCGCCAGCGCGGCGGCGGTCAGCAGCATCCACGGATCACCGAACGGCTGGCCCTGGCGCCGCTGCTTGTCGTGCACGACGTGGTCCCAGACGAACAGCGCGTCCCAGCCGGCCTCCTCAGCCGCAGCCGCAACCTTCGCCACGACGCGCGCGTCGGCGAAGTCGCCGAAGTTCGGAACGTTGACCGAGAACTGCACTCCCCAGGTCTACCGCAGCCCTGTTCTCAATGCGCGAGCCGGTAGCGGAACGTCGGGTCTGTCGCGCCGCCCACCGTGATCCACGTCAGTGGGAGGCCGGCCAGCTCACAGCTTGGCCAGATCGCTCTGCATCTGGTCGATCATCTTGAAGTAGGCGGTGAGGAACTTGCCGGCCTCGGCCACGCTCTTCGACGCCTCGGCCTTGAACTTCTTGACGACGTCGGCTTCGGCAGCGCCCTTCTTGATCGCGGCCTCCAACTTGTCCACCGCCGCCATCGAGGCACCGTTACCCATGGTCGACAGCTCGTACAGCCACTTGTTCTTGCGGAAGACGCCCTGCATCGCATCCCGCGGGAAGAACTTCGCCGAGTAGTCCGGGAAGTCCGACACGATGATCTGGTCCCAGTTCTGGCACAAGGTGGACAGAGCCCGGCCGGGCGGGTTGGAGTTCTCGCCGCCAGGGTTGAAGAAGCGGTCGATGTCGTTCACCGACTTGACCTTGTCGAGGGACGCCTTGTACGGGGTGACGTTCTTCTTGCCGGGCTGGCCGTCGGTCTCGACGAAGCCGATGTAGGCCTGCGACTTCTTCAGGTTGGCCTTGAAGGCGTCGATGACCGCGCGCTCGGCCAAGTGGATGTGATGGGGCAGGTCCTTGCGCTGGAAATCGAGGCTCGCCTGCTTCATCTTGGCCAGATGCTTGCCGGAGGCCGAGTTGGCGCCCAGCAGCTTGATGACGTCGTCGATCTTCGACCGCGTGACGTCGAGCTGATTCACCACCTTCTTGCGCTCGCCGTCCCAGTGCTGCAGCACCTTCTTGCGCTCGCTGTCGAATCGCACCAGATCGAAGGTCGCCGCCGCGCTGGGCCCGGACGGCTTCGCGAACGCGGTCGTGTTGTAGAGCTTCTCGAGCGCCTCGAGGAAGCCCTTCAGGCCGGTCGACTTGTTCTTGCCGACCTTGTCGAGCGCCGACTTCTTCGCCTGCCAGTCCTTGTTCGTGAGGATCTTGGGATAGTCGAGTTTGGGCACCGGAAGCCCTTCTCGTGAACCTGGCCGCGGCCGGTCCGCAGCCATGGTGAGCGGACCCTAACCTCGTTTTGACACCGCCGACAAGGGCCGTCCGGCCTCGCACATCCAATTCGTCTGCCGTTCGTCCGCGCTGGCGCGGGCACCCCCACGCACGCGATGCTGCGTCCATGAGGCCGGCGAGTACGGACGCGCTCGTCGGCCGCGGGCGCGAACTGGCGATGCTGCGGTCGGCTCTCGCCGACGCCGCGGACGGGACAGGACGCCTGGTGCTGCTCGTCGGCGAGCCCGGCATCGGCAAGACCCGGCTCGCCCAGGAGCTCGCCGGCCATGCGCTCGCGGCGGGGCATGCCGTCGCATGGGGACGGTGCGTCGAAGCCGACGGCGCCCCGCCCTACTGGCCGTGGCTGCAGATCCTGCGCACGCTCGGCCTGGACACCGACGCCCTCTCGGCCGCGGTCGAGTCGCCGGAGGAACGGTTCAGCCGCTACGACGACACGACCACCGCGATCGCCGGCACCGGGAGCGAGGACGCGACGGTGATCGTGCTCGACGACGTCCATTGGGCGGACGCGCCGTCGCTGCTCCTGCTCCGGCACGTTGCGAACCGGCTCGCCGACCTGCCGCTGCTCGTGCTCGTGACGGCCCGCGACAACGAACCGCACTCGCGGCTGCGCGAGCACGTCGCAGACCTCGTTCGGGTGAGTGGTGCGCAGCGGTTGGACCTGCGCGGCCTCACCGCGGTCGACGTCCGCGCGCAGCTGGCCCAGGTCGTCGATGCCGCGGTCGCCGACGAGCGGGCGGCCGAGATCGCCGACACGACCGGCGGCAACCCCTTCTTCGTCCGCGAACTCGCACGGGCGCTGGCCGACGGCACCTGGACGGGCGGCGCGCCACCGGCGACTGTCCGCGACCTCGTCGTGGCACGCCTGCGCGCGGTATCCCCCGACTGCCGCGCGTTCCTCGAGGTCGCCGCGATCGCCGGGCGTCACTTCGCGCTCCCCGTCGTCGCCGCGGCGCTCGGCCGCGGTGCCACCGACGTGCTCGGCGTCGCGGACGAGGCCACCCGCTACGGCCTCATCGGCGGCGACGTCGACAGCTTCCGGTTCGTGCACGCGCTGACCCGCGACGCCGTGGAGAGCTCGCTCGACGCCGCACGCCGCGTCGAGCTGCACCGGACGGTCGCACTGGCTCTCGAGGAAACGTACGCGCAGGACCTGACCGAACACCTCGCCGACCTCGCCCGGCACTGGGCGCACGTCGCGCCGTTCGGCGCCGCCGCGACCGCACGGGACTGGGCGGTGCGCGCCGGGGACGACGCGGTGCGGCAGCTCGCGTTCGAGGAAGGCCTGCGTCTCTATCGCAGCGCGCGCCGGCTGCCTGCGACCGACCTGACCGACGCGCAACGGTGCGCACTGTCGTTGAAGCTCGCCCGTGCCGCGTACTTCTGCGGCGACCTCGCCGCCACCGTTGCCGCCGCCCGCGCCGCAGCCGACGATGCCCGGGCCGCTGCGGACGCGCGACTGCTCGCCGAGTCGGCACTCTGCCTGGAAGCCGCGCCGGACCCGGCGGTCAACGCGGCAGCCCGCGAGCTCGCCGACGAGGCCATCGCCGCAGTCGACCGGGACGGCATCGACGATCCTGCACTGCGCGCCCGGCTGCATGCGCTGCTGAGCCATCTGGCCTTCTACGCCGGGGATCCGGCCGCCACCGACGAGCGCAGCCGCACCTCGCTCGAGCTGGCCCGCACCTCGCGTGACGACCGCGCGCTCGTCGAGGCGCTGCGCGCACGGCAGGAATCGCTGCCCGGACCGGCCGGTCGCGCCGAACGCGACGAGCTGGCCGACGAGATGCTTGCTGCGGCCCGGCGCGTGGGCAGCCCGCGGGCGGAGATGTGGGCCCGGCTGTGGCGGGTGGACGTGCTCACCGAACGCGGCGAGTTCCCCGCGGCCGACCGGTTGCTGCCCGAACTCGGCCGCGCAGTGCACGCGGTCGGCGGCCCGGTCAGCGGCTGGCTGCACGACCGCGCGGCAGCAGGAGTCGCGCAGGCGCTCAGCCGCTACGAGGAGGCGGACCGGTTGTCGAGGCGGGGCCGCGACCAGATGCTCGACCGCGAACCGGCGCCGGCACACGGCGCGTTCATGGCGCTGCAGACCACTCTCGCCCGGCACTGCGGGCCGGTCGACGATGTCCTCGCTCTCGCCCGCTCCGACTGGCGCTCACCGCCACGCTTCCGCGCGATGGGCCGGATCACCCGCGCGTCCTACCTGTTGATGGCCGGGCTCGCCGACGAGGCTGACGCAGCGCTCGTGGAGGCAGGTCGCATCGACGACTGGGACCTGCCGGTGTTCTTCGTCGTACCCGGGCTCGCTCGGGCCGGCGTGCTCGCGGCCGCCCTGGACCGGGCTCGCGACCTGCGGCAGATCCTCGACCGGCTCGCCGCGTTCCGGGGCGAACACGCGACGGCTTCCGGCGTCGCGTATGACGGGCCGGTCGAGCTCACGCTCGGCATCGGCCGGGCGAAGCTCGGCGACGTCGACGGCGCGGTCGAGGATCTGAGGTTCGCGATCGAGCAGGCCGAGGCGGCCGGCTCGCCGGGGTTCGTCGCCGAGGCGCAGTTCCACCTCGCCACGGCACTTGCCGCTCGGGATGCGGGACAGGCGAGGGCGATCGCCGCGACCGCGGCACGCACCGCCGCGGCCACCGGCATGGCGGCGTACACGCAGCCGCTCGCCGACCTGCTCGCCCGGCTCGCGGGTACCGGGTCGGCCGGCGTCCTGAGTGCGCGCGAGGACGAGGTGGCGCGGCTCGTCGCCGAGGGGCTGACCAATCGCGAGATCGCGGAGCGGCTGTTCATCTCCGAGCGCACCGCGCAGAACCACGTCCAACACATCCTCGCCAAACTCGACTTCGCCGGCCGGGCGCAGATCGCCTCGTGGGTCACTGCGCAGCGCAATGAGTAGTCGAATGAGTGATTCGGCGGATGTCTCGCGGTAGCGACCGCTCGTAGCGTCCTCACCCAGACGGCCACGGGGGCCGACGAACTGAGGAGGACACCATGACGTACCTGACGATCGCAAAGCCGGCCTTCGGCACGCTGGACGGCTTCCAGAAGATCATGAGCGTGCAGCCGAACGAGCCCGAGGGCCTGCAGGCGCGCTATGTCGCCGACGTCGGCGACGGCATCCGCGTGGTCGCGGTATGGGAGTCGAAGCAGCACGCCGAGCGGTTCCTCGAGGAGCGGCTGGCGCCGGCGCTCGCCTCCGCGTTCGACGAGCCGCAGGGTCGGCCCGAGGTGCTGCAGGGCGAGGTCGCGAACAGCTACAACGCCTGAGCACGTTCGACGACGGAGGCTGCGTCCCACACGGGGGTGGACGCAGCCTCTGCGTCAGTTGAGGACGGCGAGCCAGATCGCGACGTACTGGCAGATCGCCGCAACGAGCGTGCAGGCGTGGAAGATCTCGTGGAAGCCGAACGTGCCCGGCCACGGGTCGGGGCGCTTGACGCCGTACACGACGCCGCCGAGGGTGTAGACGAGCCCGCCGGCGCACACCAGCACCAGGACGGCGACGCCGCCGTGATGCAACAGGTCGAGCATCACGAATACCGCGACCCAGCCGAGCGCGATGTAACAGGCGACGGA
>JAICKR010000044.1 GCA_025927835.1 Jatrophihabitans sp.
GGCGCACCACATGTTCGTGACCGGGGCGATCAACCTGGCGTTCTTCTCGGGCATGACCTTCCTGATCGCCGTGCCGACCGGGGTGAAGTTCTTCAACTGGATCGGCACGATGTGGGGCGGGTCCCTGACGTTCGAGACGCCGATGCTGTGGTCCATCGGCTTCCTCGTGACGTTCCTCTTCGGCGGCCTGACCGGCGTCATCCTCGCCTCGCCGCCGCTCGACTTCCACGTCGCCGACTCGTACTTCGTCATCGCGCACTTCCACTACGTGCTCTTCGGCACGATCGTGTTCGCGGTCTATTCGGGCATCTACTTCTGGTTCCCGAAGTTCATCGGCCGCTACCTGAACGAGCGCCTCGGCAAGCTGCATTTCTGGATGACGTTCATCGGCTTCCACCTGACGTTCCTCGTGCAGCACTGGCTCGGCGCCGAGGGCATGCCGCGCCGCTACGCCGACTACCTGCCCACCGACGGGTTCACCACGCTGAACACGGTGTCCACGATCGGTTCACTCGTGCTCGGCGCCTCGCTGCTGCCGTTCGTATGGAACCTCTACCACTCCTACCGCTACGGCGAGATCGTCACCGCCGACGACCCATGGGGCTTCGGCAACTCGCTCGAGTGGGCGACGACGAGCCCGCCGCCGCGACACAACTTCTACTCGATCCCGCGCATCCGCTCCGAACGCCCGGCGTTCGAGGCGCACTATCCGCACCTGCTCGAGCGGCTCGAGGCCGAGGCGCACGCGGGTCGCCGCGTGAACGCGCGGCCGCTCGCGGCCGCCGCGTCCTCGCACGGGCCGCGGCAGGGACAGCGGGACGTCGACCCGGAGTAGCCGGCCGCCGGTCCCCGCACCGGCGGCGTGCTAGTGATGCGCCCAATATCCGTGCTTGCCACGATCTCCGGACGGGACCGTCCCGGGGTCACCGCAGCGTTCTTCGCCGCCCTCGCCGCACACGACGTCGAGGTGCGCGACATCGAACAGGTCGTGATCCGCGAACGGCTCATCCTCGCGGTGCTCTTCGACTTGCACGGTGATCCGGCGGCGATGCGCAACTCGGTGAGCCAGACGGCGCGCGCGCTGGGGATGGACAGCGAGGTCACCGTCGCCGACGAGTCGGTGCACGGGCGGCGTCCGGACCGGACGAGCCTGAGCCACGTCATCGTGCTCGGCCGGCCGTTGCGCCCAGGCGCGGTCAGTCATGTCGCGCAGCGCATCGCCGACGTGGGCGCGAACATCGAGTCGGTCACCCAGCTGTCCAACGAGCCGGCGGCCAGTCTCGAGATGATCGTCCGCTCGGCACATCCCGGGTCGCTGCGCGCGGCGCTCGTCGTCGCGGCGGAGGAGACCGGATTGGACATCGCGGTCGAGCCGGCCGGGCTGCGCCGCCGCGCGAAGCGACTCGTCGTGCTCGACGTCGACTCGACGCTCATCCAGGACGAGGCCATCGACCGGCTCGCCGAGCGGGCCGGTGTCGGTGCGCAGGTCGCCGAGATCACCGCGAGCGCCATGCGCGGCGACCTCGACTTCGCCGAGTCGCTGCAGGCCCGGGTCGCGCTGCTCGAGGGATTGCGGCGAGCCGATCTCGAAGAGGTGCGCGATCAGCTGCGGCTCACGCCCGGCGCGCGGACCTTCGTGCGCACGCTGCGCCGTCTCGGCTTCCACGTCGGCGTCGTCAGCGGCGGCTTCACCTTCGTCACCGAACGGTTCGAGAAGGAGCTGCAGCTCGACTTCGCCGCAGCCAACGAACTCGAGCTGGTCGACGGAGTCGTGACCGGGCGCATCGTCGGCCCGATCCTCGACCGCGTCGGCAAGGCCGAGGCGTTGCGCTCGTTCGCGGCGCAGTTCGGCGTGCCGCCATCGCAGACGGTCGCGGTCGGCGACGGGGCGAACGACATCGACATGCTCGACGCAGCCGGGCTGGGCATCGCGTTCAACGCGAAGTCGGCGCTGCGCGGCACCGCCGACGCGTCGGTCAACCTGCCCTACCTCGACACCCTGCTGTTCGTCCTCGGCATTTCGAGCGACGACGTCGAGGAAGCCGCCGAGCTGCCGAGCTGAACCGGCCCGTCAGATCCGGTGCTGCGACGGTGCCGGGATGATCGACGCGATCAGGGTGAGGGCGAACGCGCCGATCATGAAGTAGAAGCCGATGTCGGCGTGCTTCAGGAAGTCCTTGTAGGTCGCGTTGTTCGCGAACTTGATGCCGAGCAAGGTCAGCCCGGCGCCGGCCAGGCTGACGAGGAAACTGAAGACGCGCAGAGCGGCCCGCGCCGGGGTCGGCGCGTTCGCGAGCAGCGCGACGACGACCGCCGCGGTCAGCAGCAAGTAGCCGAGCCAGCTGAAGTACGCCTTGCCGAAGCCGTTGGCATTGGTCCCCAGGCTCTCCTTGATGAGGTCGTGGATGTCGCTGAAGTGCCCGCGCGCCCACGACGGATGTTCGCCGTTGACCGTCAACGCCGTGTACCAGCGCAGCGCGGTGACCGACACCGCGCCGGCGGCCGCGCCGAGCAGCGCGACGACGGCACCGACGGTGCCGAAGGCCTGGCCCTGCGCCGGGGTCGTCCGTGGCGCGCCGTAGGGAGCCGGCTGCGCGTAGCCGTAGGGCGCCTGTCCGTACTCCTGCCCATAACCCTGTGGGGGCGGCCCGTACCCCTGGGCAGGCGGCCCGTACCCCTGCGGCGGCGGGCCGTACGGCTGCGGCGGCGGCGCACCGTACTGCTGCTGCGGCGGGGGGCCGTATGACGCAGGCTCGCCGGGCCGGGCGTACTGCGGCTCGGGAGGCGGCTGGCCACCCTCGGGTGGCTCATAGGACGTCATGGCGGCCAACGCTAGTGCCAACCCGTTCCGCGGTTAAGCTGGCGCCGCGAAGTGGTCAACTGCGCACGATGGGCGCACCGACCAGTTCGACCTCGGCGGCGCGCAGCTGTTCGAGCGCGCTGTCGACGGTGCCGGCCGCGACACCCGCGGTGAGGTCGAGCCGCACCCGGGTGGTGAAGCCGAGGCGGGCCGCGTCGAGTGCGGTCGCACGTACGCAGTGATCGGTCGCGATGCCGACGACCTCGACCATGTCGACCGCGCGTTCGCGCAGCCACTCGCCCAGCGGCACGCCGTCGTGCACTGCCTCGAAGCCGGAGTACGCGGCCGCATACTCGCCCTTGTCGAAGACCGCCTCGATGGCGCGGGTGTCGAAGTCCGGGTGCAACGCGACTCCGCTGGTGCCCACCACGCAGTGCGCGGGCCACGAGTCGACGAAGTCGGGGTCGTCGGAGAAGTGCGCACCCGGCTCGATGTGGTGGTCGCGGGTGGCGACCGCGTGCTCGTAGCCCCCGTCGGCGAGCCGGGCTGTGATCGCACGGGCCACCTCGGTGCCGCCGGACACGGCGAGCGAGCCGCCCTCACAGAAATCGTTCTGGACGTCGACCACGATGATCGCAAGCGTCATACGGACACGGTACCGACGTGCGTCAGCGGGCCGGCACGACGCGGGTACCGATCGCCGGCTCACCGCGGGAGAGCTTCAGTCCGTCCCACGGCAGCGTGACCATCGCGGCGCGCAGGTGCTCGCGCGCGTCGGTGAGGCCGGCCAGGTCCGCGACCGGTTCTCCGGCACGTACGAACGGGCGTTGCAACGGCCGCTCGCCCTCCCCGGGCTGCGCGTCCGCACCGGAGACGACGATCTCCTCGGTCGCGGTGCCGGTCGGCTTGTATGCGCGCCTCGCGGTCTTGCGCCCGCCGTGGCTCTGTTTGTGCTCGGAGCGTTTCGCGACCGGTCGCCCGTCCACCTCGACGAGCTTGTAGACCATCTCCGCGGTCGGCGCACCGGACCCGGTGACGACGGCGGTCCCCGCTCCGTACGCGTCGACCGGCCGTGCGGCGAGTGCGGCGATCGCGAACTCGTCGAGGTCACCGCTCACCACGATCCGGGTTCCGGTCGCGCCGAGCCCGTCCAACTGCGCGCGGGCCTGGTTGGCGAGCACGCCGAGATCGCCCGAATCGATGCGGATCGCGCCGAGTGACGGGCCGGCGACCTCGACGGCGAGATCGATGCCGCGGGTGATGTCGTAGGTGTCGACGAGCAGCGTCGTGCCGGGGCCGGCCGCCGCGACCTGCGCGGCGAACGCGGCGCGTTCGTCGTCGTGCAGCAGCGTGAAGGCGTGCGCAGCCGTGCCTGCCGTCGGCACGCCGTAGCGGCGGGCCGCCTCAAGGTTGGACGTCGACGCGAAGCCCGCGAGGTACGCGGCACGCGCGGACGCGACGGCGGCCTGCTCGTGTGTGCGGCGCGAGCCCATCTCGATGATCGGCCGCCCGCCTGCCGCGGTCACCATCCGGGCTGCGGCCGAGGCGATCGCGCAGTCGTGGTTGAGCACGGACAGCGCGAGGGTCTCGAGCAGGACGGCGTCGGCGAACGTGCCGCTCACGGTCAGCACCGGCGAATAGGGGAAGTACAGCTCGCCCTCGGGGTAGCCGTCGAGGTCGCCGCGGAACCGGTAGCCGGCGAGAAAGCGCAACGTGTCCGCGCCGACGACCTTTTCGCGCGCCAGCATGTCGAGCGTCGCGTCGTCGAAGCGGAAGTCGGCGAGCGCCTCGAGCAGCCGGGCGGTGCCCGCCACCACGCCGTAGCGCCGGCCGTCCGGCAACCGCCGGGCGAACACCTCGAACACGCAGCCGCGCTCGGCGGTGCCGTCGCGCAGTGCCGCGTCGAGCATGGTCAGCTCGTAGCGGTCGGTGAGCAGTGCGGTGCTCATGTCCTTGCCTTTCGCGGGCCGAGGGCCGCGCCGGTCGCGCCGAGTGCGAACCCGGCAAGGGTGAGCCAGAGCCCCCACGTCGCGTTGTAGAACACGCTGTGCCGCTCCGCACCGGCGGAGACCTGCGCGCTGTGCAACTGCGCGATTGCGACGAAGGTGGCGGCGACGCCGACGGCGCCGAGCACGAAGCCGGCGACGCGCAACGCGTCGGCGGGCCGGCTCGGTACGTTCGCCGCGATCCCGGCGGCAACGAGCGCGATGAGCAGCACCCACGCCAGCCAGTCGAAGTACGCCGTCGCCGCGCCGGTGCCGCCGAGCTGGTCGGCGCTGCTGTGCAGCTCGTCGAAGGTGATCTGTGGCGCCGAGTCAGCGCTCGCCGGCACGTCGTACCAGTCCAGGAACCGGAACCCGACGAGGACGAGCGCCGCTCCGGCGACGACCAGGGCGATGCCGGGCAGCCCCACGACGCGCTGGGCCTCCTTCGCCGCCGTCATGACCTGCAACCTAACGTGCCACGATGGAGGCATGGCAGGCACGCTCATGCCGCAGGAGGAAGCAGTCGAAGAGGTCGACGGCGACGTCCGCGCCGACCCGGACAAGCCGTGGATCACGATCGTCTGGAACGACCCGATCAACCTGATGTCCTACGTCACGCACGTGTTCATGACCGTGTTCAGCTACCCGAAGCCCAAGGCGGAGAAGCTGATGCTCGACGTCCACCACCGCGGCAAGGCCGTGGTGTCGAGCGGCACCCGCGAGCGGATGGAGCTCGACGTGCACACCCTGCACGGCTACGGGTTGTGGGCGACGCTGCAACAGCAGTCGTGAGGTTGTCACATCGCCTGGGCAGGCTGCGGCTGCACCTCGAGGGCGACGAACGCGACGTGCTGTCGGTGCTGCTCGACGAGCTCGACAGTGTGCTGGCCGCAGACCCCGACCCCGACGACGCCGTGCAGCAGCGGCTCTTCCCATCCGCCTACCGCGACGACGAGGACGCGGCGGAGGAGTACCGCGCGCTCACCGAGACGAGCCTGCGCACGCTGCGCGACGAGCGCATCGCAGCGTGCCGGGCCGACCTCGCGAACGGCGCGGTGTTCGACCTGGCCGATGCCGGGCTGGGGCAGCGCTGGATCCAGGTGCTCAACGACCTGCGGCTGGCGCTGGGCACCCGGCTCGGGGTCAGCGAGGCCGACTCGGGCGAACTCGACGAGACCGCTCCCGACGCGCAGCCACGCGCGCTCTATCTCTGGCTCACCGAGGTGCAGGACCTGATGGTGCACGCCCTGATGGGCAAATCGTCCTAGGTATCGTCGGGACCCGTGCTGCGCATCTCCCGCGACCTCCACGACGCGATCGTCGCCCACGCCCGCCGCGACCATCCCGACGAGGCGTGCGGTGTCGTGGCCGGTGCCGAGGGCAGCGACGCGCCCACCCGGTTCGTCCCGATGCTCAACGCGGCCCGCTCGCCCACGTTCTACGAGTTCGACTCGACCGATCTGCTCGCGCTGTACAAGGAGATGGACGCCAACGACGAGGAGCCGGTCGTGGTCTACCACTCGCACACGGCCACCGAGGCCTACCCGTCGCGCACCGACATCTCCTATGCCTCCGAGCCCAACGCGCACTACGTCCTGGTGTCGACGCGGGAGCCGGACTCGACCGAGTTCCGCTCGTTCCGGATCGTCGACGGCGCGGTCACGGAGGAGGCCGTCGAGGTCGTCGATGTGTGATCCACGCGGGGATGGGACGATAAAGCCCGGCACCCGCGTTGTGCCCCGATAGCTGAAAACCCGATCCGCATCACAACCAGGGAGCCCGCATTCCCATGGCCATCGAGGTCAAGATCCCGACCATCCTGCGCACCTACACCGACGGTTCGAAGTCGGTCGAGGCGAAGGGTGACACGCTGTCCGCGCTCATCGACGACCTGGACGGCAGCCACCCGGGCCTGAAGGGCCGGCTCATCACCGACGAGGGCGCGCTGCACCGCTTCGTCAACATCTACGTCAACGACGAGGACGTCCGCTTCACCGGCTCGCTCGAGACCCAGCTCAAGGACGGCGACACCGTCACGGTCCTGCCGGCGGTCGCGGGCGGCTGAGCCGATGCGCTACGAGTCCCTGGTCGACGCCTTCGGCGACACGCCACTGGTGGGGCTGCCCCGGCTGTCCCCGCGGTGGGAGGGCGAGAACCCGGTGCGGCTGTGGGCCAAGCTCGAGGACCGCAACCCGACCGGCTCGATCAAGGACCGCGCGGCGCTGGCCATGGTGCAGGCCGCAGAGGCGGACGGCCGGCTGACGCCGGGCTGCACGATCCTCGAACCCACGTCGGGCAACACCGGCATCTCGCTGGCCATGGTCGCCAAGCTGCGCGGCTACGGGCTGGTGTGCGTCATGCCGGAGAACACCTCGGTGGAGCGGCGCCAGCTGCTCGAGATGTTCGGCGCGCGCATCATCTCCTCGCCGGCCGCGGGCGGTTCGAACCAGGCCGTCGCGACGGCCAAGCAGCTGGCCCAGCAGTATCCCGACTGGGTGATGCTCTACCAGTACGGCAATCCCGCGAACGCGCAGGCGCACTACGAGGGCACCGGACCCGAGCTGCTTCGCGACCTGCCCACGATCACCCATTTCGTCGCCGGGCTGGGCACCACAGGCACGCTGATGGGCACGGGCCGCTTCCTGCGGGAGAAGGTCCCGGACATCCAGATCATCGCCGCCGAGCCGCGCTACGGCGAGCTGGTGTACGGGCTGCGCAACATCGACGAGGGGTTCGTGCCCGAGCTCTACGACGACTCGGTGCTCACCTCGCGCTTCTCGGTCACGTCCTACGACGCGCTGCGGCGCACCCGCGAGCTCATCGAGCACGAGGGGATCTTCGCCGGCGTCTCGTCCGGCGCGATCCTGCACGCGGCCCTGTCGATCGCCGATCGGGTCGCGACCGCCGACAAGAGCGCCGACATCGCCTTCATCGTCGCCGACGGCGGCTGGAAGTACCTCTCGACCGGCGCGTACTCGGGCAGCCTGCAGCAGGCCGCCGAGAAGCTCGAAGGTCAACTCTGGGCCTGAGCGCGTAACCCGGATCCGGGGACGGGCGATTACCGGGGCGTCCAGTTGCAATCCCCCTGGAGGTACCCCGAATGCGCCCCATCCGCCCCACTCTCAAGACCATCGGCATCGCCACCTTCATCGGCGGCTGCGCCGCCGCCGGCATCGTCGTGGCATCCGCGAGCACGCCGGACAGCACACCCGCGCGCCAGACGCCGGCCTCGACCGCGACCGAGACGCACGGCGGCAACCCGACCGAGGCCGTCCATCACCACCGCCAGGGCGGCCGCGGCAGTGCGACATCGACCGCGACCACCGAGCCCGGCGACGACAACGGCGTGCGGCGCGAGCCGGAACCCGGCGACGACCGCGGCGGTGCGGTCGAGCCGGGCGATGACCGGGGCGCGACCACTGAACCAGGCGACGACCGGGGCGCGACGACCGAACCCGGCGACGACAACGGCGGCGCCACCGAACCCGGCGACGACCGCGGCGACGACGGCGACCGCGGCGGCAACAGCGGCCCAGGCGGCGGCGACGACAGCGGACCGGGCAGCGGCGGGGACGACGGCGGTCACCACGGCTCCGACGGCTGATTGAACCGGACCGCCGGCACACCCGTAGTTGACAGCGAACCAAGCCGTCACGGCGCGCCGGAGCAACCCCCAGCTCTCCGGTGCGCCGTGACTTTCTCGTACCACATCCGGGAGGTGGGGTGCCGGCCCAGCTCGACGACGACCTCGTCGCCGCAGCATGCCGCGGCGACGCGGACGCTCGGGGCGACATCTGGCGGGCGCTTGCCCCGGTCGTGGCCGGCTATCTCGCGGCCCGTGGCGCGGACGACCCGGACGCCCTCACCAGCGACGTCTTCCTCGCAGTGCTTCCGAAGCTCGGCGACATCAGCGGCGGCGCGGCGGGGCTGCGCACCTTCGTCTTCTCCGTCGCGCACGCCCGGCTCGTGGACGACCGGCGCCGCCGCAGCCGCCGGCCGGCCACCGTCGCCTTCGACGCGCAGGAGCACGACAGCGCGGCCCCGTCGGCCGAGCACGAGGCGCTCTCGCAACTCGGCACGCACGACGTGCACGCGCTGCTCGACCGGCTCGCCCCTGACTACCGCGAGGTGCTGGCCCTGCGCGTCGTCGCCGATCTGGGCGTCGAGCAGACCGCGGCCGTCATGCGCCGCTCGGCCGGCTCGGTGAAGCAGCTGCAGCGTCGTGCTCTTATCGCACTGCGGGCCGAACTCGAGCGCGTAACCGGAGCGGCCGCCCATTCGATTACGGATGCGTCATGACCGACTCCCCGCGCGCCTTCGACGACGACGCCGTCGAGGCTCTGCTGTCCGGGCAGGGCGACGGGCTGTCCGGGCAGGGCGACGGCCCGCTCGCGGCATTGCTGACCGACCTGCGCGGGGTCGCCGACCGCCCGGCACCGGTGCCCTCGGCGGCCCTCGCCGAGCTGTTGCGCACCGGGCTGCCGGTCGACGAGCTGGCCCGCCGCCGCGGCCGGCGCACCCTGATCGCGGGTGCCGCGGCTGCAGGTGTGGCGGCCACCCTCGCGCTGTCCGGCGTCGCCGCGGCAAACGACGCGCTGCCCGGCCCGGCCGAGCACGTGATCACCGACATCATCAACAACCTGACGCCGTTCGACCTCACCCCCCAGCCGGCCACGTCGGCCCCGACCGAGGTGCACCGCCCGGGACACGGGCGCTCCGGTGAGCCCGAGCCGGGCGACGACCGCTCGGGGCACGATTCGGGCTCCGGGTCCGGCTCCGACGACGGCTCCGGCTCCGGCTCCGGGTCGGGTTCGTCGGGCGGCGGCTCGGACGACGGCTCGGGTTCCGGCTCAGGGTCCGGCGGCACGAGCGGTTCGGGCTCCTCGGGCGGCGGGTCGGACGACAGCTCGGGCAGCGGCTCGGGTGACACGAGCGGCTCCGGCTCGCCGGGCGGTTCCGGCGATTCAGGCACCTCGGGAGGAACGAGCGGGTCGGGCTCGGGCGGCTCGGACGACGGGTCCGGGCACACGGGCCGTGGCTGAGAGGCCGGTCAGCGGCGTTCGCGATCGGTAAGACCTGCCCGCCCGGACGGCTGGGACGATGAAGCACATGCGCACCCGGGCGCCCATCGGCTGGCTCATCGGCGTCGTCAGCGCCGCTGTGGCGGTCGGCGTCGGCGAGCTGGCCGCGATCTTCGTAAGGCCGCAGGCGGCCCCGGTCGTCGCGGTCGGCAACGGCATCATCGTGCTCACCCCGGAGTCCTGGAAGCGGCCGGCGATCGGCAGCGTCGGCACGAACGACAAGCCGCTGCTGCTGCTCGGCATCTACGTCCTGCTCGCGGCGCTCGGCGCCGCGATCGGCAGCCTCGCGCTGCGCCGACTGGTCGCCGGCCTCATCGGCGTCGACCTGCTCGGCGGATTCGGCGTGGCCTGCGCGCTGATCGCGAAGGGCAGCCATCCGTCCGACGTCATCCCCACGATCGTCGGCACGCTCGCGGCGGGCGGGGTGCTGGTGCTGCTCGTGCGGATGGCGGGTGGCGCGTCGACCGCGGACGACGTCGCGCTGCCCGACCGGCGGATGTTCCTCCAGGGCGCGGCCGGTGCCGCCGCACTCGCCGCGGTCGCCGGCTTCGGCGGGCGCGCCGGGCAGCACGCCCGTTTCGACGTGGCCGACGCACGCAAGAAGATCCGGCTCCCGAGCGCGGAACCGGTGCCGGCCGGCGCCGACCTCGCCAAGGGCGCGAGCCCGTGGCAGACCCCGAACCGGAAGTTCTACCGGATCGACACCGCACTCACCGTCCCGCAGGTCGACCCGGACACCTGGCGGCTGCGCATCCACGGCATGGTCGACCGCGAGATCACCATGACCTACGCCCAGTTGCGTGCGCGTCCGATGATCGACCGGTGGATCACGCTGTGCTGCGTGTCGAACCCGGTGGGTGGGCCGCTGGTCGGCAACGCGCTCTTCCGCGGCGCGCTGCTCGCCGACGTGTTGCGCGAGGCCGGCGTGCACCCGGACGCCGACCAGCTGCTGCTGCGCTCCTACGACGGCTACACGTTCGGTGCACCGACCGCGGTCGTGATGGACGGCCGGGACGCGCTGCTTGCGATCGGCATGAACGGCGAGGCGTTGCCCGTCGAGCACGGGTTCCCGGTACGCACGGTGGTGCCGGGCCTGTACGGCTACGTGTCCGCGTGCAAGTGGCTCGTCGACATCGAGGCGACGACGTTCGACCAGCAGCAGGCGTACTGGGTCGAGGGTGGCTGGGCGCAGCGCCCGGCGATCCGGCTCGAGTCACGCATCGACACGCCGCGCGCGCACGCCACGGTCAACGTCGGGGAGCAGACGACGATCGCCGGCGTCGCGTGGGACCAGCACGTCGGCGTGTCCAAGGTCGAGGTGCAGGTCGACGACGGGCCGTGGCAGCCCGCGCAGCTCGCGGCCGTCCCGTCGACCGACACCTGGCGGCAGTGGTACCTGCAGTGGACGCCACGGGGCTCCGGCTCGCACCGGCTGCACGTGCGCGCCACCGACGGGCACGGTGTGGTGCAGGACACGACGCACCGCAGCCCGTTCCCGTCCGGCGCGACGGGGCTGCACTCGATCACGGTGCAGGCCGTGGTGTGACGGCCGACCCGTTGTGACCGGACGCGCAGAGCCGTTCGACCGCGCGCTCTAGTCTCGGTGTGTGAGCGACGCTTGCGAGCGAACCAGGAGCACAGTGATGTGCCGGGCGTACGTTCTCCAGCGCCCGTGAATGCGCCCCGGCCGATGCCGTTCGAGCGGCCCGCCGGACCGCCGCCGGCAAAGCGGCGGTTCGAGCCGCCGCTCGACCCGCGCAGCTGGAGCGGCGCGCTGATCATCATGGCCGCGCTGGGCGCGCTGCTCTGGATCATCCAGGTGATCAACGCCTCGGACGACTACGAGCTCGACCGCTTCGGCGTGAAACCGCGGCAGGTCGACGGACTGTGGGGCGTGCTGACCATGCCGTTCCTGCATTCGAGCTACGCGCACCTGCTCTCCAACACGGTGCCGGTCGTGCTCGTCGGCTGGGTGCTGCTGCTGTCCGGAGTGCGCGTCTGGGCGATCGTGACCGGCCTCGTCGTGGTGGCCGGGGGCCTGCTCACCTGGCTCGTCGGGCCGAGCCACACGATCATCGTCGGTGCGAGCGGCATGGTGTTCGGCTGGCTGGGCTATCTGCTCGCCCGCGCGTACTTCTCCCGCAAGCTGCGCTGGATCGTCGTCGCCGTGCTCGTACTCGTCTTCTTCGGCACCCTGCTGTTCGGCCTGTTCCCGCACATCAACTCGGACACGTCCTGGCAGGCGCACGTGTGCGGTTTGGCGGCCGGTGTGGGCGCGGGTGCGCTGCTGCACCCGCGCGGGGGTGCAACCCGACTCCAGCGCCGGTCGGCCGTATCGTGAGGCCGGTGGAACTGCGCGAAAAAGACGCGCCGATCGGCATGATGGATTCCGGCGTCGGCGGGCTGACCGTCGCCCGGGCCGTGCTCGACCAGCTGCCGCACGAAGCGCTGCATTACGTCGGCGACACCGCGCACAGCCCGTACGGCCCGAAGCCGATCGCCGAGGTGCGCTCGCGCGCACTGGCGGTGATGGACGAACTCGTCGCGTCCGGCGTCAAGGCGCTGGTGATCGCGTGCAACAGCGCGAGTTCGGCCTGCCTGCGTGACGCGCGCGAGCGCTACGACGTCCCCGTCGTCGAGGTCGTGCTGCCCGCGGTGCGCCGCGCGGTCGCCGCCACCCGCAACGGCAAGGTGGGCGTGATCGGCACGCTCGCCACCGTGACGAGCGGCGCCTACCAGGACGCGTTCGCGGCGGCGCAGGGTGTCGAGGTCACCGCCGCGGCCTGCCCGCGCTTCGCCGAATTCGTCGAACGCGGGGTGACGAGCGGACGGCAGCTGCTCGGACTGGCCGAGGCCTATCTCGCGCCGCTGAACGCGGCCGGCGTCGACACGCTCGTGCTCGGCTGTACGCACTACCCGATGCTCACCGGGCTGCTGTCGGTCGTGATGGGCGATTCGGTGACGCTGGTGTCCAGCGCCGAGGAGACCGCGAAGGACGTCTACCGGGTGCTCACCGCGGCCGACCTGTTGCGTCCCGACGACGCGCCCGCACCACGGCACGTGTTCCGCAGTACCGGCGACGATGCGGCCTTCACCCGCGCGAGCCGGCGCTTCCTCGGCCCGGAGATCGCGGCCGCGGTCCCGGCGCTCGGAGGTGCGCTGTCATGAAGGTGACCGTCCTGGGTTGTTCGGGCAGCGTGCCCGGCCCCGACTCGCCGGCGTCCGGCTATCTCATCGAGGCCGAGGGCTACCGGCTCGTCCTCGATCTCGGGCACGGCGCGTTCGGTGCGCTGCAGCGCTATCTCAAGCCGCGTGAGGTCGACGCGATCGTCATCTCCCACCTGCACGCCGACCACTGCATCGACCTCACCGCCTACATCGTCGCGCTGCGTTACGGCGGCGACGGCTATCACGCCGGTGGACCTGAGCACCGCATCCCGCTCGTCGGAGTGCCCGGCACCCGCGACCGGCTCGAGGCGGCCTACGACCCGTACGCGCGCAAGCTCAGCCTGCATGAGCTCTTCACGTTCGCCACGCCGGCCGACACCCCGGCGCTCGGCCCGTTCGAACTCTCGTACGCGCAGATGAACCACCCGGTGCCGACCAACGCCGTGCGGATCCAGTACGGCGACCGGGCGCTCGTCTACTCGGCCGACTCGGGCGAGTCCGGCGAACTGGTCACCTTGGCGCAGGGCGCCGATGCGCTGCTCTGCGAAGCATCCGTCGGGCCGGACGAGGAACTCGTCCCCGGCCTGCACATGACCGGCCGGATGGCCGGCGAGCACGCCGACAAGGCCGGGGTCGAGCGGCTGATCGTCACGCACGTCCCGCCGTGGAACTCGGTTCAGGACGCCGCCGACGAGGCGGCCGCGGCGTTCCACGGCCCGGTCGAGTCGGCGCACCCCGGCGCCGAGTTCTGGATCTAGCGGAGTCGTCCGCCCCTCGTGACGCGTACGCCTACCCAGGGGTGGACAACTCGCGGGTCAGCCGGCGAGGAACGAGAGCCGGACCGTCCGCTCGGCGTTGTCGACGTTCGTGTCCACCAGGCAGATCGACTGCCACGTGCCGAGCTGGAGCCGCCCGCCGAGCACCGGCACGGTGATCGAGGGCGCGACGAGCGCCGGCAGGACGTGATCGCGTCCGTGTCCCGGGCTGCCGTGCCGGTGCCGCCAGCGGTCGTCGCGCGGTAGCAGGTCGTCGAGCAGGCGCAGCAGGTCGTCGTCACTGCCCGCACCGGTCTCGAGGATCGCGACGCCCGCGGTCGCGTGCGGCACGAACACGTGCAGCAGCCCGTCCTCCTCGTCCGCGACGAAGCGCTCGCAGTCGCCGGTGAGGTCGTGGACGGTCGGCTCGCCGCCGGTGCGGACCGTGATCGTGTCACTGCGCATTTCGCCAGTTTTTCACCCGCAGCGACCGGAAGAGGCGTTAGGTTCTTGATCAGCCGGTTCAGTACAGGAGGGCTCGATGAGTCTCGGTCTAGCGGGTATGTCGCGTCGCAACTTCCTCGCCGCGGTCGCCGCGACCGGCACTGCCTCGGTCTTCGCGGGGATGGCCGGCCCGGTGATCGAGAAGGCGTTCGCCGCTGATCCGGGCGGCACCGGCTCGCTGTCGGACATCGAGCACTTCGTGTTCCTGATGCAGGAGAACCGCTCGTTCGACCATTACTTCGGCACGTTGTCCGGCGTGCGCGGCTTCGGCGACACCTCGCCCGCGTTCCAGCAGCACGGGTTCGACCCGGCCACCCGCAAGGCGTCCGACTCCGCGTTCCTCGAGCCGTTCCGGCTCGACACCACGCACGGTGCGACGCTCGACGGAGAGTGCATCAACGACCCGACGCACTCCTGGGGTCCGCAGCACCAGTGCTGGAACGGCGGCGCGATGGACCAGTGGGTGAAGGTCCACCTGGTCAACGAGGGTCTGGGCAACGGCCCGGCGACGATGGGTTACTACACGCGCAAGGACATCCCGGTGCACTTCGCGCTGGCCGACGCGTTCACCGTGTGCGACCACTACTTCTGCTCGGTGCTCGGCCCCACCGACCCGAACCGGCTCTACTGGATCAGCGCGACCATCGACCCAGACGGCACCCGTGGCGGCCCGCTGCTCGAGACGCCGACGCTCGTACCGAAGAACAAGTACTCGTGGCAGACCTACCCCGAGGCGCTGCAGGACGCCGGCGTGAGCTGGAAGGTCTACACGAACAAGGGCATCCCGATCGTGTCCGAGGCAGTGCTGTCCGGGATGCTCGGCGCGTTCAAGAACTTCCAGGACCCGAAGTCGCAGCTCTACCAACGCGGCATCAAGCCGACCTTCCCCGGCAACTTCGCAGCGGACGTGCGGGCGAACACGCTGCCCGCGGTCTCGTGGATCATCCCGAGCCTGCTGACCTGCGAGCACCCGGCGCTGCCGCCAGCGTTCGGCGCCGCCGGCATCGTGCAGGTGCTCAACCTGCTCACGTCCAACCCGGCGGTGTGGGAGAAGACGGCGCTGATCATCAGCTACGACGAGAACGGCGGTTTCTTCGACCACGTCCCACCGCCGACCGCGCCGCCCGGCACGCCGGGGGAGTACGTGACGGTCCCGCTGGCCGGTGTCTCGGGCGCGTCGGGCATCGCCGGCCCGATCGGGCTCGGCTTCCGGGTGCCCGGCATGGTGATCTCGCCGTACACGCGCGGCGGGCTGGTGGCCTCCGACGTGTTCGACCACACCTCACAGCTGCGACTCGTCGAAACGCGTTTCGGGGTCGAGGTGCCCAACCTGTCCGCGTGGCGGCGCAGCGTCACCGGCGATATGACCTCCGCGTTCAACTTCGCCGCGGCCGCGAACGCGACCAGGCCGAAACTGCCGGTGAGCCAGACCGGGCAGGCGCTGCTCGAATGCCGGGTGGGCATCGACACGCTGCTCGGCACGTTCGACTCGAAGCACAACCCGCTGTCCTATCCGGTGCCGCGGGTGAACTCGATGCCGGCCCAGGAGACGTCGCCGGTGCGCGGCACGCCGAGCGGGCAGGCGAGCGCGACGCAGCTCTCGTTCGATGCCACCACGGTCGGTACGGAACGGCTCGCGATCGTGACCGGCGGCCAGCCGCGTACCCGGGTCGCGTCCGCCGTCGACGCCGCGCGCGCGGCACACCGCATCGAATAGGGGCGAGCCGTCCCAAGTCACCGTGGGACAGTGAATTCGTGCAGATAGATCTCCTGGGTCCGCTCGAGGTCCGGGACGCCGCGGGGCAGACCGTCGAGGTCGCCGGCGCGCGGCTGCGCACGCTACTGACCCGGCTGGCACTGGACGCCGGCCGGCCGGTGGGCACGCACCTGCTCGTCGCCGCGGTGTGGGGCGACCAGCCGCCCACGGACTCGAACAATGCGCTGCAGACGCTCGTCTCCCGGCTGCGCCGCACGCTCGGCGACACCGGCGCCATCGTGCAATCGCAGGCCGGCTACCGGCTCGCCGCCGAGCCGGCCGACGTCGACGCCCACCGCTTCGAACGGCTCGCCGCCGACGGTACCCGCGCGCTGCACGGCGGTGACCACCGCAGCGCCGGGCGCCTGCTCGCCGACGCGCTCGGCCTGTGGCGCGGGCCGGCGCTGGCCGATGCCGGCACGGAGGCGCTCGCCGCCTTCGCCGACCGGCTCGAGGAACGCCGCCTCGCTGCGGTCCTCGATCGCATCGAGGCCGATCTCGAGCTCGCCGACCCGGCGGTGCTGGTGGCCGAGCTCGAGTCGCTCGCCGCCGAACACCCGTTGCACGAACGCCTGGCCGGCCAACTGATGCGGGCGCTGGGCTCGAGCGGCCGGCAGGCCGACGCACTGGGCGTGTACGAACGGCTGCGGGCACGGCTCGCCGACGAGCTCGGCGTCGACCCGTCCGCCGACCTGCAGCAGGTCCACGTCAGCCTGCTGCGCGGTGAGCTCGGCAGCCGCCCGGAGCGCGCAGCGAGCCGGCGCACCAACCTGAAGGCCCAGCTCACCAGCTTCGTCGGGCGCGAGGACGACGTCGCGCGCATCGCGAAGTCGCTCGAGGAGCACCGGCTCGTCACGCTCGTCGGGCCGGGCGGCGCCGGCAAGACGAGGCTCGCCAGCGAGGCCGCCGCGCGCATCATCGACACCGCCGCCGACGGCATCTGGCTTGTCGAGCTCGCCCAGGTCACCACGGATTCCGACGTACCGCAGGCGGTGCTCAACTCACTCGGCATGCGCGAGACCTGGCTGCTCGACCGGCACGCGAAGCTGTCCGCGCTCGACGCGCTGAGCCGCCTCGTCGAAGGGCTGGCCGACACCCAGGCACTGCTCATCCTCGACAACTGCGAGCACGTCATCGATGCCAGCGCCCGGCTCGCCGACCAGTTGCTCGCCGAGTGCCCCGACCTGCGCGTGCTGACGACCAGCCGCGAGCCGCTGAACATCTTCGGCGAGCTGCTGCTCGCCGTCCCGCCACTCGGTCAGCCCGCCGCGACCGCGGCTGCCGCCGAGGCGATGGAGTACCCGGCGGTGCGGCTGTTCGCCGACCGGGCCGCGGCGGTGCGTCCCGACTTCGAGGTCGACGACGCTTCGGTGGCGACGGTCATCGAGATCGTGCGCCGGCTCGACGGGCTGCCGCTCGCGATCGAACTCGCTGCTGCGCGGCTGCGCACGCTGCCGCTGCCCGACATCGCGGCGCGCCTGTCCGACCGGTTCCGGCTGCTCACCGGCGGCAGCCGCACCGCGCTGCCCAGGCACCGCACGCTGCGCGCCGTCGTCGAATGGAGCTGGGACCTGCTCACCGCGGACGAACGGGTGCTGGCCGAACAGCTCGCGGTGTTCCCGTCCGGGATCACGATCGACAGCGCGACCGCGGTCACCGATCTGCCGGCGGCCGAGGTCGCCGACCTGCTCGCGTCCCTCGTGGACAAGTCGCTGCTGCATGCCGTCGACGGCGGACGGCGCACGCGCATGCTCGAGACGATCCGCGAGTACGGCGCCGAGCGGCTCGCCGAACGCGACGAACTCGGCCGGTTCCGCGAACGGCACGCGAACCACTTCGCCGAGTTGATGTTCGAGGCCGAGCCGCACCTGACCACCGCGGGGCAGCTGCCGTGGTTCGCGCTGCTCGCCGACGAGCGCGAGAACGTGATCGCCGCGCTGCGCTTCCGCTGCGATGCGGGCGATGCCGACGGCGCACTGCGGCTCGCGATCTCGCTCGGCTGCTACGCGATGATGCTGGGCAACCATGCCGAGATCTCGACGTGGATGTCCTCGGCGCTCGCCGTGGCGGGCACACCGGACCCGCGGATACAGCTCCTCGCCCGCGCGTTGCTCGCGCTCAACAGTGCCGCGGTCGGCGGCGACGGGACGCCCGAGAACGGCATCGAGGCGCTGGGCCGGCTGGCGCACGAGCTCATCGGCGTCGACGTCTCCGACCTGCCGCTCATCGGGTTGCTGCGCGCCGCGGTCGCGTTCTTCGCCGGCGAGGCCGCGCTCGCCGAGCAGTTCATCGACGAGATGCTGCAGGGCGACGACGAGTGGGGCCGGGCGGCGGTGCGCATGTTCCGGGCGAACCTCGCAGAGAACGAGGGCGATGTCGCCCGCATGCGCGCCGACACCGAGACCGCGCTCGGCGAGTTCCGTGCGCTCGGTGAGCGCTGGGGGCTGGCGGGCACGCTGCGCTCACTGGGCCAGCTGCTCACGCTCGACGGCCGGCTCGACGAGGCGGCCACCGCGTACGAGGACGCCCTGTCCTACATCAACGAATTGAATTCGCGCGAGGACGAGGGCTACCTGCTCGGCCGGCTCGCCGACGTGCACCTGCGCCGTGGCGACCCGGAGCGGGCCCGCGAGTTCGTGCTGCGCGCCCGGCGCACCGCCGACGAGCACGGCGCGGCGTGGGAGTCGCTGTTCACCCTCGCCATGCTCGGTGCCATCGAGCAGCAGGTCGGAAACGCCCAGGAGGCGCGCCGGCTGCAGCACGAGGCGATGCGCCGGGTCGACACGATGCCCGAGGGGCATCCCGCACAAAGCCACCTGCGCGCCATCCTGCTGGGCGTGTCGGCCCGCATCGCGACCGAGGACGGCGAGCTCGAGGACGCCGACCGGTTCGCGCAGGAGGCGTTCACCGCGGCGCTGGGCACCAGGGACATGCCCATCGTCGCGGCTGTCGGGGTGACGATCGCCGAGATCGTCGCGGGGCGGGGCCGGCCCGACACCGCGGCGGAGATGCTGGGCGCGGCGGCCGCGCTGCGCGGCGCGGACGACGCGACCGCCCGTGAAATTGTCGCCCTCACCGAGCGGCTGAGGGAGGCGCTCGGCGCCGACGAGTTCGCCACCCGCTACGCAGTCGGCAAGGCGCTCGACCGCGAAGCCGCGATCGAGCGCCTGCACCCTGCGGGCTGACTAGGCGCGCAGCTTGTACGCGCGCAGCGTCAGCGGGACGAACACCGCGAGCAGTGCGGCCATCCAGCCGAAGGTGATCAGCACGTTCTCCGTCACCGGGCCGCCGACCATGAGCCCGCGCATCGCGTCCACGAGCCGCGTGATCGGGTTGACCTTCGTCCACGCCTGCAGCCAACCGGGCATGGTGGACGGGCTCACGAACGCGCTGCTGCCGAAGGAGAGCGGGAAGATCAGCAGGAACATGATGCCCTGCACGCCGCCGGGTGAGCGGGACTTGAGCCCGACCCAGAGGGAGAGCCAGCAGAAGCAGAGCGCGAACGCGATCGCCAGCGCCACCGCGGCGATCAGCGCGAGTGGGTTGGTCTCGACGCGGAATCCGATCACGTAGCCGAAGCCGAGGAACATCACGCACAGGATCAGGTAGCGCACGAAGTCGGCGAGCACCGCGCCGACCAGCGGCACCGAGCGCGCGATCGGCAGCGACCGGAACCGGTCGAAGACGCCCTTCCCGATGTCGGCGTTCATGTTCTGGCCGAGGGCGATGCTGCCCATGGCGATGCCTTGGCCGAGCAGGCCGGGCAGCAGGAACTGCAGGTAGGTGTGCCGCGAGCCGCCGCCGATCGCGCCGCCGAAGACGTACACGAACAGCAGCAGGAAGATGATCGGCTGCAGCGTGACGTCGATCAGCTGTTCGGGCGTGCGCGCGGTCTTGATGAGGTTGCGCTTCGCCAGCACGAGCGCGTGCCGGACGTTGCGGCGCATCCCCGTGCGGCGCTGGTCGGGGCTGTCGCCGGGCTGGTCCACGGCCGCCGCCGGGGGCGCGCTGGGGGTGAGGGTGGTCGTCATGCCGCCTCCTCGTCGGTCTCGGTGCGCTGGCCGGTGATCGTGAAGAACACCTCGTCCAGGCTGGGCAGGTGCAGAGAGAGTTCGGTGACCGCGATACCGGCCGTGTGCAGTCGGGCGACGGTCGCGGCCATCGCCTCGTCGCCGGCGACAGCGACGCTGAGTGCGTCCCGGCCGCCGCCCTCGACGGGCTTGTCGCTGACTGCGGCGAGGATCGCCCGGACGTCCTCGAGCCGGCCCGGGTCGGTGGGCCGCACGGTGAGGCGCTGCCCGCCGACGGTCCGCTTGAGCCCGAGCGGCGTGTCGTGCGCGATGACCTCGCCCCGGTCGATGACGGTGATCTCGTCGGCGAGCGCGTCGGCCTCCTCGAGGTACTGCGTGGTGAGCAGCACGGTGGAGCCGTCGGTGACGAGCCGGCGCACGACGTCCCACATCGCTTCGCGCTTGGCCGGGTCGAGCCCGGTCGTCGGCTCGTCGAGGAACACGATCGCCGGCCGCCCGACAAGTGAGGCGGCGAGGTCGAGGCGGCGCCGCATGCCGCCGGAGTAGGTCTTCGCGACCCGGTCGGCAGCGTCGGCCAGCTCGAACCACTCGAGCAGCTCGGTGGCCCGGGCGCGGGCGGTGGGGGTGGCCAGGTCGAGCAGCTGGCCGATCATCACCAGGTTCTGCCGCCCGGTGAGGTCCTCGTCCACGGACGCGAACTGGCCGGTGAGCCCGATCTGCTGACGCACCTGCTGCGGGTGGGTCGCGACGTCGAAGCCGGCCACCGTGGCGCGGCCGGAGTCGGCGGCGAGCAGGGTGGCGAGGATGCGGACCGCGGTGGTCTTGCCGGCGCCGTTCGGGCCGAGGACGCCGAGCACGGTGCCCTCGCGCGCGGCCAGGTCGATGCCGCGCAGTGCCTGGGTGTCGCCGAAGCGCTTGGTGAGCCCTTCGGCTTCGATCGCGTATGTCATGCCGCCACCCTGTCGGGTGCCGCTGGCAGCGCGGTGCCAGCGGGCTGACGCCCGCTGGCACC
>JAICKR010000041.1 GCA_025927835.1 Jatrophihabitans sp.
ACGAACACGATCCGGCTGCTCAACCTGCCGCTCGCCGTGCAGCGTCGGGTCGCGGCCGGCGTCCTGTCGGCCGGGCACGCCCGCGCGCTGCTCGGCCTGGAGAACACCGACCAGCAGGACGAACTCGCCGGGCGCATCGTCGCCGAGGGGCTCTCGGTGCGGGCGACCGAGGAATTGGTAGCGCTCGCCCAGCGCGGCGACGGCGCGAAGCGGGCCCAGCGGGCGGCTCCGGCCAAGCGGATCAGCGCGCCCGCGGCGACGGAGCTGGCCAGCAAGCTCTCCGACGCGTTCGACACCCGGGTGCGGGTCGACATCGGCCGGCGCAAGGGCCGGATCACCGTGGAGTTCGCGTCTATCGACGATCTCGAGCGCATCGTGGCGTTGATGGCGCCCGAGGTGGCGAGCCCGGCGGCGTCCCGCCAGGGGGCCGATCAGCCGAACGAGCCGTAACTCACCAGCTCCGACAGCGGCTTGCGCCCGCGCTTCAGCGAGGGGGAGCGCAGGTCCGGCGCGGCGTGACCGAGGCTGACGACCCCGATCGGGGCGAGCCCGGCGGGCACGGCAAATTCCTGGAACAGGATGTCCCACTTATCCGGGGGCACGCCGAAGAAGCAGGCGGCCAGCCCTGCGTCGTGCGCAGCCAGCAGGAAGATCATCGCGGCCATGCCGGTGTCGATGTGCCAGTACGGCACCGGCCAGCGCGCCTCGTCGCGGTCGTCCCAGCCCTTGTCCGGCTCGGCGTAGCGGTCGAGGTAGGCCTGCTTGTCGGAGAAGAACAGCACGAGCACCGGGGCCTGCCGCAGCCGGCTCAGCCACGGATCGGCTGGGCCGCCCGGTTCGTCCGCGGTCACCGTCCAGAACCGATCGCGCGATGTTATGTCGTCCAACACCAGAAACCGCCAACCCTGGGTGTGCCCGGCCGAGGGCGCTCGAACCGCCAGGTTCAGCAGGGTTTCCACCGCTTCGCGGGATACCGGCCGATCCGGGTCGTACGACCGGATCATCCGTCGGCCGCGGACAGCATCGCGTAGCTCCATGCCGATCACCCTGGCATGCGGCGGCCGATATCGGTCGGCCCGGCGCGGGCTCATGTGGGATCGTTGTTCGTCGTGGACCTGATGCAATCCCGCAAGCTCGAGAACGTCCTGTACGACATCCGCGGACCGGTACTCGAGGAAGCGAAGCGGCTGGAGGAAGAAGGCCGCCGCATCATCAAGCTCAACATCGGCAACCCGGCACCGTTCGGCTTCGAGGCGCCGGACGAGATCCTCGTCGACGTCATCCGCAACCTGCCCAACGCGCAGGGCTACTCCGACTCGCAGGGCCTGCTCTCCGCCCGCACTGCGATCATGCATCACTACCAGGGCCGCGGCCTCGACACCGTGGACGTCGACGACATCTGGCTCGGCAACGGGGTCAGCGAACTGATCGCGCTCAGCCTGCAGGCGATGCTCGACAACGGCGACGAAGTCCTGGTGCCGGCGCCCGACTACCCGCTGTGGACCGCCGCGACCTCGCTGGCGGGCGGGCGGCCCGTCCACTACCGCTGCGACGAGGAGAACGGCTGGCAGCCCGACCTGGACGACCTACGCAGCAAGATCTCCGCGCGGACCAAGGCGATCGTCGTCATCAACCCGAACAACCCGACCGGCGCGGTCTACTCGCGCCCGGTGGTCGAGGAACTCGCTGCCATCGCCCGTCAGCACGGCCTGGTCGTGATGGCCGACGAGATCTACGACAAGATCCTCTACGACGACGCCGAACACACCCCGTTCGCGTTGATCGCGCCGGACGTGTTCACGCTGACCTTCAACGGTCTCTCGAAGGCCTACCGGGTCGCGGGTTTCCGCTCCGGCTGGATGATGGTCAGCGGCCCGAAACGGCACGCGAGCAGCTACCTCGAGGGCATCGCGCTGCTGGCCAACATGCGGCTGTGCGCGAACGTGCCGGCGCAGCACGCGGTGCAGATCGCGCTCGGCGGCCGGCAGAGCATCAAGGAGCTCATCCTGCCGGGCGGCCGGCTGCTCGAGCAGCGCGACGCCGCGATCGCCGCGCTGACCCAGATCCCCGGCGTCACCTGCCAGGTGCCCAAGGGTGCGCTGTACGTGTTCCCGCGCATGGATCCCGAGGTCTACCCGATCCAGGACGACCAGCGCTTCGTGCTGGAACTACTGCGCACGCAGCACGTACTCGTCGTGCAGGGCACCGGCTTCAACTGGCCGCACACCGATCACATGCGCATCGTCACGCTGCCGCGTGCAGATGATCTCAAGGACGCGATCGGGCGCATCGGTGAGTTCCTGTCCGGGTACCAGGGCGAATTCTGACCGGCCGCACGAAGGAGTAGCACGACGGTGTCCCGGCGACTGGTGAGCATCACGCTGGACAACCTGTCCGACCTGCCCACGCGCTGCCGCAACTGTGTCTACTGGGAGCTCGATCCGGTCGCCGGCGAACGCGCGCAGGAGTGCGGCGACGCCGCGCTGGAGAAGGAGGCGTGGCTGTCGGACACCCTGCTCGAATGGGGCAGCTGCGGCCAGCTGGTCTACGTCGATGGCGTACCGGCCGGATACGTGCTGTACGCGCCGCCGGCCTACGTGCCCCGGTCGGTTGCGTTTCCGACGTCACCTGTCTCGGCAGACGCCGTGCTGCTGATGACCGCCCGCATCGTGCCCGACTTCGCCGGTGGTGGGCTGGGCCGCATGCTGGTCCAGGGCGCGGCGCGAGAGGTCGTGCGCCGCGGCATCCGCGCGATCGAGGCGTTCGGCCGGGCCGGCAACGGCGAGCCGGTCGACCCGGAGGGCCCCGACCATCACTGCTTGCTGCCGGCCGAGTACCTGCTGGCGGTCGGGTTCAAGACGGTGCGCCCGCACCCGCGTACCCCGCGGCTGCGGCTGGACGTGAAGTCCACCGTGACGTGGAAGGAGGACGTCGAGTACGCGCTGGACCGGCTGCTGTCGTCGATGCAGGCGCCGGCGCTGTCCGGACGGTAGCGGGCTCAGCCCAGCGTCGCGGGAATGCGCATGACGCCCGTCGGCGGGTCGTCGGTGACCGGCAGGTAGAGCCGCTGCACCGCGACCAGCAAACCCTCGGCGACGGTATCGCGGAACGGCGCGTCGCGCAGCCGGTCGCGGTCGGCGGGCGAGGTGAGATAGCCGAGCTCGATGCGGACGGCGGGCATCCGGGTCAGGCGCAGCAGCCGCCAGCTCTTGCCGTGCAGGTGGTTGTTGCCCATCCCGGTGCGCGCGACGAGCTCGCGCAACGCGAGATCGGCCAGCTGCTCGCCGATCGTGGAAGCGGTCTGCCCGCCGCCGTAGTAGTACGTCGCGATGCCGTGCGCACGCGTCGATGCCGAGCCGTCGACGTGCAGCGAGAGGACGAGGTCCGCGCCGACGTCGTTGGCCAGCTGCGCCCGTTGATCCTCGGACGCGCCGTTGTGCGGCCCGCGGGTGAACCAGGTCTGTACCCCGAGCGCGGAAAGCCGGCCCTCGAGCCGGGAGGCGAGGTCCCAGACGATCTCGGCCTCGGTGAGTCCGTCGGCCTCCACGCCACGGTCGTCGCCGCCGTGCCCCGGGTCGAGGACGATCCGCTTTCCGAGCAGGCTCGGCCCGGAGTCGGCCACGGCCACGATGTCGCGCAGCAGCTGCGGCCGGCCGCCGACGACCCGGCGGCCGAGCTGGTGCAGCGCGCGCAGCGTGGCCGGCCCGCAGATGCCGTCGGGCACCAGGCCGTACTCGCGCTGGAACCTGCGTAGCGCATCGGCGGTGGCCAGCCCGAAGATGCCGTCCGCGCGGGTGAGGTGGTAGCCGAGCTCCATCAGCTTGGTCTGCAGCTCGGCGACGTCGTCGCCGCTCAGCAGCTGGGTGGCCTCATGGGCCAGTACCCGGTCGCCGAGCCGCCAGTGCGCGCCGGTGAGGGCCTCGTACGTCTCGCGGCCGACCAGGCCGTCCACCGAGATGCCGCGCCGCTGCTGGAAGTGGCGCACGGCCAGCTCGGTCGCGTCGTCGAAGACGCCCTTGTCATCGGCGGCGGTGTTGTCGAGCAGCCCGATCGAGGCGAGCATGTCGCGCACCTCGGCAACCGCGCTGCCGACAGCGCCGCGGCGAAGGAGCTGCATCAGGAGGAGCCTCGACAATCGGTGCGGGGTCGTTCTGGTGCGGCTTCATTCTGCCCCAGACGGGACCCTGTCATGCACCCCGCTGACCCGAGCGTGCTGAGCCGCGCGGCGCGAATGCCGAACGGCCCGTCACCGCACCCTAACGGGTGCGCAACGGGCCATTCAGCTAGGTGACGCGGGAGCTGGTCCGGTCAGCCGACGAACTCGGTGAGCTCCCGAAGAATGGCGGCCTTCGGCCGGGCTCCGACGATCGTTTTCACCAGCTGACCGCCGGAGAAGACGCCCATCGTCGGGATCGACATGATCTGGTACTGGCGCGCCGTGACCGGGTTCTCGTCGATGTTGAGCTTCACGATCGACAGCTTGTCGGCGTGCTCGCCGGCGATCTCGTCGAGGACGGGTGCCACCTGGCGGCACGGGCCGCACCACTCGGCCCAGAAGTCGACGAGCACCGGCCCCTCGGCGTTGAGCACGTCCGACGCGAAGGTCTGGTCGGTGACGGTCTTGGTGTTCGCACCCATGTGGAGGTCTCCTGATCGGTTCGGGTCTCGTCTGAACGTTGTTGTGTGGTCCACCATTCCCGCGCCGGGCGGGTCAGCGGGCGTCTGCCACCGCCGCGACCGGGCTGTCGGCCCGGGCCGCCAGATAGCGCTCGGCGTCCAGCGCGGCGGCGCAGCCGGTGCCGGCCGCGGTGACGGCCTGCCGGTAGGTGTGGTCGACGAGGTCGCCGGCGGCGAAGACGCCCTCGAGGTTGGTCCGGGTGCCCACCGTGGTGAGGACGTAGCCCTCGGGATCGAGGTCGACCTGGCCGCGGACGAGCTCGCTGCGCGGCTCGTGGCCGATGGCGATGAACAGCCCGCCGACCTCGAGGTCGCGCTCGTCGCCGTTCGACGTGTCGCGCAGCCGCAGGCCGGTGACCGCGCTCGCACCGTGGATGTCGGCGACCTCGCTGTTCCACGCCCACTTGATCTTCGGGTTCGTCATCGCCCGGTCGACCATGATCCGGCTCGCGCGCAGCGCGTCGCGGCGGTGCACCACGGTCACCGAGTTGGCGAAGCGGGTGAGGAAGGTGGCCTCCTCCATCGCGGTGTCGCCGCCGCCGACCACGGCGATGTCCTTGTCCCGGAAGAAGAAGCCGTCGCAGGTGGCACACCACGAGACGCCGTGCCCGGACAGCTCGTCCTCGCGCGGCAGCCCGAGCTTCCGGTAGGCCGAGCCCATCGCCAGGATCACCGCGTCGGCGGTGTATTCGCCGTCGAGGGTGCGCACGACCTTGACCGGGTTCGACAGGTCGACCGAGATGACGTCGTCGGAGACCAGTTCGGCGCCGAAGCGCTCGGCCTGGGTGCGGATCTGGTTCATCAGCTCGGGGCCGAGGATGCCCTCGGGGAAGCCGGGGAAGTTCTCGACGTCGGTGGTGTTCATGAGCGCCCCGCCGTACTGGGCGCCCTCGAACACGAGCGGCTCGAGGTCGGCGCGCGCGGTGTAGAGCGCTGCGGTGTAGCCGGCCGGCCCGGAACCGATGATGATCACGTTGCGGTGGTTGGACACGGTGCCTCTCTCTTCTCCGGTGCGAGAACCATCCTATGGACGGACAGATTCCCGACCGGTCAACGCCGCCGGGCGAGCGCGACCACCTGTTGCACATCCTCGATGCGCATGCGCCACAGGATGCCCACCAGCACCACCAGTCCGGCGAGGCTGCCACCGACGAGGCCGGCGGCCGAGCCGAGGTGCGCCCCGCCCAGCCCGTGCCGGGCGCCGACCACGACCAGCCACGCGACGACCGCCGCGATGCCGGACGCGACGCCGATCTGGGCCACCGTCCGCGCGACCCGGCGGAAGCCGAGCAGCCCGAGCCGCCTGGTGAGCAGGATGTGCCCGAGGATCGCGCCCACGACGTACGACAGCGACGTGGAGACGTTGAGCCACTTGACGCTCGCCGCGGTGTGGTCCTGCGCGAAGACAAGGACGAGCACGACTTTCGTGGCCACCATGCCGATGTTGATCAACGTCGGCGTCTTGCCGTCGCGCATCGCGTAGAAGACGCGCAGCTGCAGCATCACGAGCGCGAACGGGAACAGCCCGAACGCCGACCAGGCGAGTGCGGAGCCGATCAGCCGCGCGTTCGCGATCGATGCCTCGCCGTAGGCGAAGATCGTCACGCCGAGCACGGGGCCGAGCACGATGAGACCGGCGGTGATCGGCACGAGTGCGACCGCCGACAGCCGCGCGCCGAAGGCGAGATCGTCGACGACCGCGTCGCGATCGCCGCGCACCGCGGCGCGGGAGAGCCGCGGCATGATCGCGGTGAGCACCGAGACGACGAGGATGCCGTAGGGCATCTGGAACAACAGGTCGGCGTAGGTGAACACGCTGAACCCGCCGTTGTGGATGCCGACGCGTTGGATCACCGATACGCCGAGCTGGCTGACGACGACGTAGCCGAGTACCCAGCCGGCGAGCGTCCCGATCTCCTTGAGCCGGTCCTGCTGACCGGGCTGCGCGCGGAAACGCCACTGCCAGGTGAATCCGGTGCGGCGCAGCGCGGGCACCATCACGAACGCCTGCGCCGCGATGCCGAGCGTGGTGCCGATACCGATCACCAGGATCTGCGGCGTGGTCATCGATCCCGGGGTCAGGGTCTTCGGCCCGGGCAGGATCCAGAAGACCAGCACCGTCACGATCATCACGATGTTGTTGAGCACCGGCGCCCACGCACCCGGCCCGTAGACATGCTTGATGTTGAGCACAGCCATGAACATCGCGCCGAGACCGTAGAAAAAGATCTCGGGCAGCAACAGGGTCGCGAAGACCGTCGTGAGCGAGCGTTGCGAACCGGCGGGCACGAACGCCGCCGAGATCAACGGCGCGGCGGCGACGACGAGCAGCGTCATCACCCCGAGCGCGGCGGTCGCGATCGACAGCAGCCGCTGCGTGTACGCGAGCCCGCCGTCCTCGTCCTCACTCTCGGCGTGCACGAGCAGCGGGATGAGCACGCTGGACAGCACGCCGCCGAGCAGGAGCTCGTAGATCATGTTGGGCAGGTTGTTGCCGCCGTTGTAGGCGTTGCCCACCGCACCGGTGCCGAGCGCGGCGACGAGCAGGATGCTGCGCAGGAACCCGGTGACCCGGCTGGCCAGGCTGGCCACAGCCATCGAGCGGCTGTTCGCGAGCACGCCCGCGTCGGACGTGTCGACCGGCTCCTGGTCCGCGGGCGGTTCCTGCTGCGGGACCGCCTCCGGTTCGCGCACTGCGGCACCGCGCTCGCGCCGGCTCGGCCGACCGACGTAGGTGGTGGCCCCCCAGCGTTCTTCGCGTTCGTCGCCCCAGTCGCCGGCGAACATTGCCGTCATCGGGTCGGCCTCGGTGAACATCCGCGGTTCGATCGGCTTGCGCCCCGAGTAGTGGGTCGGCGTACTCCACTCACCCTCGACGGAGGTGCCGGTCATTGCGCGGGCTCGGGTTCGTCGACCTGGACGGGCGGCAGCGGCAGCGTCTTCGTCCGGCGATGCTGCCGCCAGCGGCGGGTGAACCGCACGATCAACGCGAGCGCGAGCACGGCGCCGGCCACGATGGTGATGAGGACGCCGACGAAGCCGAGTGACGTGGTGCGCACGGTGAGCGCCTGCGAGTTGATCTCGACGTTGTCCGGGGTGAGCAGCACCGCGTTGATGCGGATACGGACGCGGCCCGGCGCCGTCGTGTGGATCTTGACCGTCTTCTTCTGCTTGCTGTCGACGTGCTGCACCGGCAGCGGCCTCGTGCTGAACCCGGGCAGCCCCTCCGGCTCGGTGGTGATCTCGACCCGCACCTGCACCGCGTACGGCAGTTCGTTGTCGACGGTGATCGGCAGGTCGGCGGTGTTCGAGGCGAGCGTGTAGGAGCTGCCCTGCGGGTTGCCGATGGTCACGCCCGTGGTGATCGTGTCGACGGTCGTGGAGAGGTCGTTCGCGAACGCGGCGCCGGCATCGTGGAAGACCTTGTCGCTCCACGCGGCCGACTCGGCGCGCTGGATCGCGATCGGCAGCCCGGCGAGGAACGCACGCGCGGCCGGGTCACGGCGGTCGAGCAGCGACCGGATCGCGCCGAGCTCGCCGGCGGCATGTGCCGCCGCGCCGATCGTGGGGCCGGCGGGTCCGGGCTGCACCGTCGCGAGCTCCTTGAAGCCGGTCGGCAGCAGCGTGCCGCTGACCGCGCTGGACAACGCGATCGGCCGGGTGAACGGCGACGTGCTCGTCGCGCGGATCGTCTGCACCGCAGCGTTGACGTCCGGGTCGACGTAGCGGGGTGCGGTGAGCACCACCGCGTGCTCGGTGGTGGGATCTTGCGTGGTGCGCACCGCCAACTCGGCGACGAGGCTCGGCAATGCGGCCGCACCTGCGCCGCCGAGGGTGATCGACTGCGCGACGTACCTCTCGATGGTCGCCGAGGTGAGCACCGCCGCGATGTCCTCGCTGCCCTTGACCGCTAGTCGGGCGAGGCCCGCACCGGGGGCGGCTCGCGGCGTGACGGCGCGCGAATCCAGGACCACGGTGCTCACGTCCTGCTCCGCGAGCACGCTGAGCGTGTGCTGGCTGATCGAGCCGGACGCGGGCCAGGCGAGCGTCGAGTCGAGGGAGCGGCCGGCCAGCGCCTCGACGACGTGCTGGCTCATGTCCGGGCCGGACAGCTCGGTAGACCAGGTCAATCCCCGCCCGGCGGTGGCCTGCAGGTCCGGGTCGCCGTAGGGCGTCAACACGACCTGGAGGTCGGGGTTCGCCTCGAGCGCCGTGTGCAGCTCGTCGAGCCACGTGGAGGCGTTGTCCTTGCCGGTGCCGGGCGTGGCCTGCTTACCGGCACCGATCGTGTACGTCTCGTGCGCCATCACCCACAGCTCGTCCAGCAGCTCGGGATCGATGACCAGCGTCATCGGTATACCGCTCGGCAGCTGCGCGACGACCTCCAGCGCGCGCGAGAGCCGGCCACCTGCGCCGACGGTCATGGCCAGGTCATCGTCGGTGAACTGGGTCTCGCCGGTGAGGCGGTGCGGCCGGTCGATGAGCGGCCAGACCCAGCCGACGTGCAGCGGTGGCGGTGGGGCAGCCGCCCCCTCGGGCGGCGCTCCGTCGAAGGACGGGATGAACGTGGAGGCCACACCGAGGCGCTGGTCGACGCCACCCGCGCCGGTGACGTGCGCGCTGAAGAAGAGCTGGTAGATCAGTGCGGCAGCACAGAGGCAGATGCCGCTGCTGCCGTCGGTCGTGCTCGTCGTCGTCGTGAACGTGACGGTTCTCGTCTCGCCTGCGTCGAGGTTCAGCGGGGGCACCGGCGGATCGGCCGGGATCGGCAGACCTGCGCCGGCCGGCGGCGCCGGGTGCGCGATCGCCGCGTCGAGCCCGCGCTGCGTGCTGATCAGCGCGCCCCGCTCGGCAGTGATGCGCACATCGTTGTGCGAGGACGTGGAGTGCAGCGTGAGCTGAACGGAGAACGAGCGCGACGCCGTGGTGTGTCTGGGTGTCAGCGGGTCGACCGCGTCGACGGTCATGGTGACGTCGTCGCTGGTGGTTGTGGCGGCGCGTGCGGCCGACGGCGGTGCGCTCACAAACCACGCCGGGACGATCAGGGCGACGGAGGCGACGAGCGCTCCGATGCGGTGGCCGCGGCGTGAGGGATTCACGCGGATTCGGCGAGCAACCTGCCCGCGGCGTCGACCAGCCCGCGCTCGTCCGGATAGGCGAGCTGGCCACGGATGTCGGGCAGCGGCACCCACGCGACCTCGTCGACCTCGACGTCCGCGTCGGACAGTTCACCGCTGACCATGCGCATGAGGTAGTGCCGCACGGTCTTGTGGATGCGCCGGCCGTCGGCCACGAACCAGAAGTCGATGGTGCCGAGCTCGGCGAGGATCTCGCCGTCGATGCCGGTCTCTTCGCGCACCTCGCGCAATGCTGCCTGCTCGGCCGTCTCGCCGGCCTCGATGTGTCCCTTGGGCAGCGACCAGAGCAGCCGTCCCTGCCGGTCCGTGCGGCCGATCAGCGCGCCCTTGGGCACCTCGCCGTTGAGGTCGACGACGAGACCGCCGGCACTGAACTCGTCGACCTGGCGCAGCCAGCGCTTCCCGCGCCGCCGCTTGCGCGACTGCTGACCGGAGCGTCGCCCGGAACGGGGCTCCGGGCTCTGGGGCATGGCCCGATGGTAACGGGACGCGGCAGTAAGGTGGCCGTCCGTGACCTCGCGCGCCACCGATCCTGCCGATCTGGTGCCGCTGTCACCCGAAGCGCTCAGTCTGGGCCGGGCGTTCGCACAGGCCGGACACGAGTTGCACCTGGTGGGCGGCCCGGTTCGTGACGCGCTGCTCGGCCGCCCCTCCGACGACCTGGACTTCACCACCGACGCGCGACCCGAACAGGTGCTCGAGATCGTCGGCCCCCTCGCGTCCGCGACGTGGACGACCGGCATCGAGTTCGGGACCGTAGGCGCGCAGGTGCAGGGGCTGCGCTGCGAGATCACGACCTACCGTGCCGATCGCTACGACCGGGAGAGCCGCAATCCGGAGGTCGAGTACGGCACCTCGCTCGAGGACGACCTGCGCCGGCGTGACTTCACGATGAACGCCATGGCGGTGTCGGCGACCGGCGATCGCGTCTTCACCGATCCGTTCGGCGGGCTGGCCGATCTCGCGCGCGGCGTGTTGCGCACGCCGAGCACGCCGCAGGAGTCGTTCGCCGACGACCCGCTGCGCATGTTGCGTGCGGCGCGGTTCGTGTCGACGCTCGGCGTGACGCTCGCGCCGGACGTGGACGCGGCGCTGCACGAGATGGCCGACCAGCTCAGCCGGATCACTGCGGAACGGGTACAGGTCGAGCTGTCGAAGCTGCTGCTCGGCGCGGCACCGAGGCGCGGCCTCGAGGTGCTCGTCGATGCCGGGCTGGCCGACGTCGTGCTACCCGAGCTGCCCGCGCTGCGGATGGCCGCCGACGAGCACGGTCAGCACAAGGACGTGTACGCGCACACGTTGCAGGTGCTCGACCAGGCCATCGACCTCGAGGACGACGGGCCCGATCTCGTCCTGCGCTGGGCGGCACTGCTGCACGACATAGGCAAGCCGGCCACCCGTCGCTTCGTCGCGGGCGGGCGCGTCACCTTCCACCACCACGAGGTCGAGGGCGCCCGGCTCGCGCGCAAGCGGCTCAAGGCGCTGCGCTATCCGGGCGCGCTGATCGACGACGTCGCGCAGCTCGTGTTCCTGCACCTGCGCTTCTACGGCTACCGCTCCAGTCAGTGGACCGACTCGGCGGTGCGCCGCTACGTCGTCGATGCCGGGCCGCTGCTGCCGCGGCTGCACAAGCTCGTCCGCTCCGACTGCACGACCCGCAACAAGCGCAAGGCCGCCGCGCTCGCCGCCGCCTACGACGCGCTCGAGCGGCGCATCGCCGAACTCAGGACGCAGGAGGAGCTGGACGCGATCCGGCCGGACCTGGACGGCAACGAGATCATGACGATCCTCGGCATCCCGCCCGGGCCGCTCGTCGGCCAGGCCTACCGGCACCTGCTCGCCCTGCGCATGGAACACGGGCCGCTCGGGCACGAGCGCGCGGTCAGTGAGTTGCAGGCGTGGTACGCCGCGAACGCGTGACATACACCAGCGCGGTGAGCGTCCAGCCGCCCGCGATGCCGATCGTGGCCGCCGGGCTGTGCCCGTCCTCCGGCAGTGCGACCGCGGTGAGTACCGCGGCGGTGACGAGGGCGATGTTGAACAGCATGTCGTAGATGGCGAACACCCGGCCGCGGAACTCGTCGACGACGTGATGCTGGACGAGGGTGTCGAAACTGATCTTGAACCCCTGCGAGGCGAAGCTGAGCAGCAGCGCCGACACGAGCCAGAGCGGCAACGAGTACGGCAGGTCGAAGGCGAACGCGACGGTCGCCGAGGAGAGCAGCATCGCGGCGGGCCAGGTCACCGGACCGAGCCGCCGGAAGGCGGACGGGGTGACGAGCGCGGCCAGCGCGGCGCCGATCGCGACCGCGGCGACCACCTGGCCCAGGCCGCCCAACCCGGCGCGGAAGACGCCGTCCGCGTCGAAGTGGTTGCGGTACAGCAGCACGGTGCACACCGTCCAGATCCCGATGCACAGCCGCTGCACGGCGATGGCTGCCAGCCCGTTGGCGATCGGCGGGATGGACTGCACGTGGCGCGCGCCGGCGACCAGGCCGCGCAGCACCTCGGCCGGCGTCTCGCGCGCGGCCCGCTCGGCAGCGGTCGGGCCGAGTGCCGAGCGCGGGAACGGCCGGGCGATCGCGGCAGCGACGAGGAACGGGATGAGTGAAGCGGCCGCGATCACCGCGTAGTCGCCGTTCATCGTGCCGAGGACGGCCCGGATGCCGAGCGCGATGCCACCGCCGGTCGCGGTCGCTACCGAGCCCGCGGTCGCGGTCAGCGCGTTCGCGGTGACCAGTTCGGCGTCCGCGACGACATGCGGCTGGGACGCGCTCAGCGCGGACAGCACGAAGCGGCTGATCGAGATGATGACGAGTGCCGACATGTACAGCGGGACGCCCGCCACCCCGGCGGCGATCTCGCCGGCCACGGCGAGCACGATCAGTGCGCGAGCGGTGTTGGCCACGACCAGGACGCGCCGGCGCCACCACCGGTCGAGCAGCACGCCGGCGAACGGGCCGATCAGCGAGTACGGCAGCAGCAGGACGGTGAACCCGGCGGCGATGTCGGAGGCGTGCGCCTGCCGCTCGGGATCGAACAGGACAGTGCCGGCCAGGCTCGCCTGGAACACGCCGTCGCCGAATTGGGAGGTGAGCCGCACCGCGAACAGCCGGCGGAAGCCCGGGTCTCGTAGCGCGGTGATCAGATGTCCCCCGCGCCGCACGCCGTCATTCTCTCCCGAGTTGTCCGCGCTAAACGCCGCCAGGACGACCCGACGGGCGGACAACTCGGGGGAGACGCGTCAAGATGTGACCATGGCGTCGGTGGACTGGGGCTCGCTCGGTGGCCTCGAACCGGCGGCGGGCCGACTGCTCGTCGCGACGCCGCTGCTCGGTGATCCGCACTTCGTCCGCACCGTCGTCTACCTGCTCGAACACGACGGCGGCGGCACCGTGGGCGTGGTGCTGAACCGGCCGAGTCACACACCGGTCGGGCAGGTGCTGCCCGATTGGCACGACGCGGTGAGCGGTCCCGCGGTGGTGTTCGGGGGCGGCCCGGTGCAGCCCGACGGCGCGCTGTGCCTCGGCCAGCTGCAACCCGGCGCCGAGGGCATCCGCGAGGTCGTCGACGGCGTCTCGACCGTCGATCTGGACGGCGACGTCGCGGTGATCGCCCCGAACGCGCGGCGGCTGCGGGTCTTCGCCGGCCACTCGGGCTGGGCGGCGGGCCAGCTCGACACCGAACTCGCCGAGGGTGCGTGGTGGGTTCTGCGCGGTACTCCCGACGACCTGTTCAGCGAGGATCCGCGCACGATGTGGCGCCAAGTGCTGCGCCGGCAGCCGACCCCGCTCAACCTGCTGGCCACCTTCCCACTGGACGCGACCCTGAACTGACGCAGATCCTGCGACTTTCTGTGCAGTCGTGTTGGTCGCTGTGGGGTGATCGACTTTCCCACAACATCGGCATGAAGCTGGCAACTCGCCGAGCAAAGGCCGTGTTTGCCCGATTGCGTAACTCAAACGAGGCTTGACATTCGCCTGGTGCACGACTTTGCTGTGATTGCTTGTGATTGATCGCGTTGGAAATCGTTCGGCAGTCGATGGAGGCAACATGGTGGATCAGTCAGTGCCGGGCGTCGCGTCACCGAGCCGGCGCACCATCCTCAAGAGCCTGGCGGGGCTGGCCGGTATCGCTGCCGTGCCGGGCGCGCTGGCCGCGTGCAGCAGCAGCGGCGGAAACAGCAGCAATACCAGCGGTGCGGCCGGCGGTAGCTCGAGTGCGGGCGCCGCGAGCGGCACGATCAGCTTCGGCTCGAACTACTCCGACCCGCAGCCGAAGGACGCGTTCGCCGCGCTCACCCAGTCGGCGACGGCGAGCACGAAGGTCAAGGTCAACATCAACACGGTCGACCACAACACGTTCCAGAACAACATCAGCGCCTACCTGCAGGGCACCCCGGACGACCTCGCGACATGGTTCGCGGGCTACCGGCTGCAGTTCTTCGCCGCGCAGGGGCTGCTCGACCCGATCGACGACGTGTGGGACAAGATCGGCGGCAACTTCAACGACGCGACCAAGAGCCTGTCCAAGGGCGCGGACGGCAAGTACTACCTCGTGCCGATCTACAACTACCCGTGGGTCGTGTTCTACAACAAGAGCACGTTCAGCAAGAACGGCTACGACATCCCGCAGAACTGGGACCAGTTCATCGCGCTCGCCAAGCAGATGCAGAAGGACGGTCTCGTCCCGCTCGCGTTCGCGGAGAAGGACGGCTGGCCGGCGCTGGGCACCTTCGACATCATCAACCTGCGGGTGAACGGCTACGACTACCACATCAAATTGATGCAGCACAAAATCCCGTGGACGGACAAGGGCGTCACCGACGTGTTCGACCACTGGCGCGAGGTGATGCCGTACCTGCAGAACGGCGCGAACGGCCGCCTGTGGCAGGACGCCGCGAAGACGCTCGAGAACAAGCAGGCCGGGATGATGTTCCAGGGCTCGAACCAGGTCGCGGCCAACTACGCGGCGAGCAACCTGGCCGACCTCGACTTCTTCCCGTACCCCGAGATCAACAGTGCGTACGGCCAGGACTACATGGATGCGCCCACCGACGGCTTCATGATGCCGAAGAAGGGCAAGAACAAGGACGCGGCGAAGGCCATCCTCGAATACATCGGCACCGGTGACGCGGAGTCGACGTTCCTGAAGACCGACCACTGGGACGTCGGCGTCGCGCAGGGGCTGGTCGCGCCCTCGTACAACGCGATCCAGAAGAAGTCCACCGAGGCGATCAGTCAGTGCAAGTCGGTGTCGCAGTTCATGGACCGCGATACGGTGCCGGACATGGCCACCGCGATGATCAAGCTGATCCAGGGCTTCATCGACGACCCGAGTGCGTCGAGCGTGCAGTCGCTGCAGAAGAGCGCGGAGAAGCAGGCCAAGACCATCTTCGGCTAAGGCCGAGCTCCATGGTTGTCGACACCGAAGTTCAGGCGCCGCCGCCGGTCCCCCGCCGGCGGCGGCGTCGCAGACAGCTGACCCGCCGCGACAAGATCGTGGCGACGCTGTTCGTCGGGATCCCGCTGCTGCTCGATCTCGCGTTCGTGTGGTTCCCGGCGCTGGCGTCGGTGTTCCTGTCGTTCACGAAGTGGACGGGTGTGGGCAGCCTGCATCTGAAGGCGTGCGGCAAGCCGCCGCTGCCGGGGCTCCCACAGCCGGGCTGCATGTACGGGGTGCAGAACTACAACATCGCGTTCACGAACTACCCCGACTTCTGGCCGGCGGTGCGGCACAACCTGATCTGGTTGATCGTGTTCATGGTCATCGCCGCACCGCTGGGCATGCTGTTCGCGGTGCTCATCGACCGCGGGCTGCGCGGCGGGCGCGTCTACCAGAGCGTGCTGTTCCTGCCGGTGATGCTCTCGCTCGCGCTGATCGGGATCATCTGGGAACTCATCTACTCGAACAACTACGGCCTGATCAACACGATCATCGGGCACAACAAGAACAACAACCTCATCGACTGGCTCGGCGACCCGTCACTCAACCTGTGGGCGATCCTCGTCGAGGCCGTGTGGCGGCAGTCCGGGTACGTGATGGTGCTCTACCTCGCCGGCCTCAAGGCCGTTGACCCGGCCCTGCGCGAAGCTGCGAAGATCGACGGCGCCAACGAATGGCAGACGTTCTGGCGGGTCACGTTCCCGACGCTCAAGCCGATCAACATCGTCATCCTCGTCGTGACGGTGATCGAGTCGCTGCGCGCGTTCGACCTCGTCTACATCACCGGCAAGGGCAACCCGGTGAAGGGACTCGAGCTGCTCTCGGTAGAGGTGACCCAGAACATCGTCGGAGAGACGCAGCGCATCGGCTTCGGCTCGACGCTCGGTGTCGTGCTGCTCGTGATCTCCCTCGTGCCGATCACGATCTTCCTCGTCCAGACCTTCCGGCGTGACGAGGAGGAGCGGTGAAGGTTCGCACCGGCCGCATCGCGGCACACGTGTTCATGCTCGCGATGGTCCTGCTGTGGATCGTCCCGGTGCTCTTCGCGCTCTACGTCGCGCTGCGCCCGGAGAAGGAGACGAACCGGCTCGGCTACGTGTCGGTGGCGCACAAGCTGACGTTCTCCAACTTCTCCGACGCCTGGCACCAGGGCCGCATCTGGCACTTCTTCATGAACTCGGTGTGGATCACCCTGCCCGCCGTCGTCGTCACCCTGTTCCTCGCCTCGTGCGTCGCGTACGTCGTCTCGCGGCTGAGCTTCAAGTTCAACGTGGCGTTGCTGATCGTGTTCACCGCGGGCAACCTGCTGCCGCAGCAGGTGCTGATCACGCCGCTGTACCGGCTCTACCTTGCGATCCACGTCCCGCACTTCCTCAGCGACAGCGGGCTGCTCTACGACTCGCGGCTCGGGTTGATCGTCATCAACGTCTCGTTCCAGCTCGGCTTCTCGGTGTTCGTCCTGAGCAACTACATGAAGACGATCCCGCGCGACATCGACGAAGCCGCACTCGTCGACGGCGCCTCGTTGTGGACGCGCTACTGGCGCATCGTGCTGCCGCTGTGCCGGCCGGCGATGGCCGCGCTCGCGACCTTGCTGACGACCTGGATCTACAACGACTTCTTCTGGGCGATCACGCTGATCTCGCACGGCGACAAGCGACCGATCACGTCCGCGCTGGCGAACCTGCAGGGCCAGTTCGTCACCAACCAGAACATGATCTCGGCGGCAGCGCTCATGGCCGCGATCCCGACGCTGGTCGTCTACGTACTGCTGCAGAAGCAGTTCATCGCCGGCCTGTCGCTCGGCGCCTCGAAGGGCTGAGCCGGCTACTACTCGTCGACGGGGCGCTCGCCGCGCAGCCGCTGGGCGGCGACCTCGGGCGCGACGTCGTTGATCCACACCGCGGCGCCGGACTCCGAACCCGCGAGGTGCTTGAGCCTTCCCGGCGCACGGCGGATCGTGAAGATCTCCGCGCCGAGATGCCACACGTCACGCCCGCGCCGTACCGGCGACTGCTGCCAGCCGGCGATGTAGGGCGTCGGGGTGTCGAAGAGCCGCTCGAACGCCTGCAGCACCGTGAGGTACGCGTGCGCGAGGTCGTCGCGCTCGTCGTCGGTCAGCGCAGGCAGGTCGGGCAGGTGACGCCGCGGCACGAGGCGCACCTCGTAGGGCCAGCGGGCGGCGAACGGCACGTACGCGACCCAGTGCGTCGAGCTTGTGATGATGCGCGCTCCGTCGGCGCACTCGGCGGCGAGCAGGTCGCACTGCAGGCACGCCCCCGTGCGTGCGCGATGCCGCTCGAGCGCCTCGCCTGTCTTGTAGAAACGCGGCGGCACGAACGGGTAGCCGTAGATCTGGCCGTGCGGGTGGCTCAGCGTCACGCCGATCTCCTCGCCCCGGTTCTCGAAGCAGAAGACGTAGTCGACCGAGTCGATCGCCGACAGCACGGTGGTGCGGTCGGCCCACGCGTCGATCACGGTGCGGACGTGCTCAGGGTCGAGCTGCGCGAAGGGCGTGTCGTGGTCACTGGTGAAGCAGACGACCTCGCACCGCCCGGCCGCGGCCGCGGAGCGGAACGGCGGCTCGTCGATGAGCGGGATGACGTCCGCGGACGCCAGCGAGAGCGACGGGAAGCGGTTCTCGAACACCGCGACCTCGTAGTCGGACGCAGGGATCTCGGTGCGCTTCCCGTCCCGCGACGGGCACAGCGGGCAGAGGTCGGCCGGCGGGCGATACGTCCGCTCCTGACGGTGCTCGGCGATCACCGCGTAATCGCGGAACAGCGGATTCCAGCGCATCTGCGAGGTGGTGAACGCCGGCGGCAGGTCGGTGCGCAGGTCGGCGGCGGTGCGGTCCTGCCCCGGCTTGCGGTCGTAGTAGATCAATTCCCGGCCGTCGACGAGCCGGGTCGCGTAGCTGGTGGTCACTGTTCGTTCACCGGTCACTCATCGCGGCGCCGGGACGGTCACGACGTGCTCGACGAACTCGCCCAGCGTGCGGCGTGCGTCGCCGGAGAGCGCGTCGTCGGTGATGACGGTGCTCGCGATGGTGAGCGGGCCGATGTCGGCGAGCCCGACGACGCCCCACTTCGACGAGTCGGCCAGCACGACGACCTCGCGGGCGCTCTCGACGAGCACCTTGTTCGTCGTGGCCTCGGCGAGGTTCGGCGTCGTGTAGCCGGATCGGGTGTCCATGCCGTGCACGCCGAGGAAGAGCAGGTCGACGTGCATGCTCGCGATCGTCCGGTCGGCGACCGGGCCGACGAGCGCCGCGCTCGGCGTGCGCACGCCGCCGGTGAGGATCACGGTGACCCGGTTCGCGGTGTCGAGCGTGGTGATGGCATCCGCGACGGTGGTGGAGTTGGTGACGACGGTCAGCCCGGGGATCGCGGCGACGCTGCGTGCCATGGCCCAGGTGGTCGTGCCCGCCGACAGCGCGATCGCGGCGCCGGGCTGAATGAGCCCGGCGGCGTGTTCGGCGATGGCCTGCTTGGCCGGCTGGGCGAGCTGGCTCTTCGCCGCGAATCCGGGCTCGAACGCCACCTGGCCGGCCAGCACCGCGCCGCCGTGCACCTTGCGGGCGACCCCGTCGCCGGTCAGCTGCTCGAGATCGCGGCGGATCGTCATGTCCGAGACGCCGAGGAGCTCGGTCAGCTCGGCAACGCGAACTGCGCCGGTGCGGCGCAGTTCGGCGAGGATGCGCTCCTGGCGCTGATGGGCGAGCAACGTCGTCTCCTGAGGGTCGCAACGAGTTCCCACAGATTCAAACATGATATAACACAGCTCACCAGTAGTTCGGTACGAAAGGTGAGTCTTTGACTGTCACCTGGACGGCCCCGGGCCGGGTGAACCTGATCGGCGAGCACACCGACTACAACGCGGGTTACTGCCTCCCCTTCGCGATCGAGGCGGGTTGCACCGCGACCGTCGTACCGCGTACCGATCAGATCGTGGCACTGCGCTCGGCCCAGCAGCCGGAACCGGTGCGCGAGTCGCTGACCGAGCTGCAACCCGGCCGCGACGGGTGGGCCGGGTATCCGCTCGGCGTCGTCTGGACGCTGCGCGCCCGCGGCTTCGACGTGCCCGGCCTGACGATCGAGCTCGACAGCGATGTGCCGGTCGGCGCCGGACTGTCCTCGTCCGCAGCGCTCGTATGCTCGGTCGCGACGGCGGTGAACGATCTGCTGCAGCTCGAACTGGCGGCCGACGAGCTGCTCGCCGTCACCAGGGCGGCCGAGAACGAGTTCGTCGGCGCACCTACGGGCGGCATGGACCAGCTCGCCGCGCTGCGCTGCACCGCCGGGCACGCGCTGTTCTGCGACATGCGCAGCCTGGACACCCAGCAGGTGCCGTTCGTGCTCGACCGCCTTGCCCTGCTCGTCGTGGACACGAAGGCCGAGCACCGGCATGCGGACGGCGAGTACCGGCGCCGCCGCGCGGGCTGCGAGGAGGCGGCCCGGCAGCTCGGGGTGCCGGCCCTGCGCGACGTCGACGACCTGGATGCGGCGCTGCGGCTGCTGACCGACGACGAACTGCGCCGCTACACCCGCCACGTCGTCACCGAGAACGCCCGGGTGCTCGAGACCGTCGCCGCGCTGCGCACCGGCGAGCTGGACGCCGTCGGGCCGCTGCTCACCGCGTCGCACGACTCGATGCGCGACGACTTCCGCATCACCGGCCCGGAACTCGACCTCGCGCAACAGACGCTGCTCTCCGCCGGCGCGTCGGGTTCGCGGCTCACCGGCGGCGGCTTCGGCGGTTGCGTCATCGCGCTGATCGCGGCCGAGCTCGTCACCGCTGCCGATGCAGCGGTGCGCGCCGCCTTCGCCGCGCGCGGCTTCACCGAACCGCACCCCTTCACGGTGCAGCCCGTGGCGGGCGCGCACCGGGTATCGGCGTGATCTATCCGGCCGGCGGCGACGGCACCCGCATCGTTCTCGATGTCGACGGGGACGCCGATCGGCTGCCGGTCGCGCGCTGGCTGGGGCTCGCGGCCGGTGCCGAACCCGCGCTCGAACTGCTGCGCCCGCGCCGCGGGGTACCGCTGCTGCTCGAACACTCGCGCGGCAGCCTGCTGCGTCCCGGGCTGCGGGGCCACCGGCTCGCGGATGCCGGCGCGGCGGACTCGCGCGATATCGCAGGCCGGTCCTGGTCGACGGCGTTCGTCCCGACGGGACCCCCGCACGAGGACGGCGGCCGGCTGACGATGTCCGCCGCGGACGCGGCCGCGGGTCTCGAGCTGCGCACCGATCTCGAAGCGCTGCCCGGCGGCGCGCTGCGGCTCAGGCACGTCCTCACCAACACCGGCGCGCAGCCCTACCTCGTCGACGGGCTCGAGGTGAGCGTCCCGCTACCGGACTCGTGCACGGAGGTGCTCGACTTCACCGGCCGGCACGAGCGGGAACGCTCACCGCAGCGCTCGCCGATCAACGACGGCGCGTGGCTGCGGGAGAGCCGGGGCGGCCGGCCCGGGCTCGACTCCGCGACGATGCTGATCGCCGGCAGTGCCGGCTTCGGCTTCGGGCACGGAGAGGTGATCGCGCTGGCGGTCGCCGCGAGCGGCAACACCACGATGAGCGTGCAGCGCAGCGCGGCCGAAGGACCCATGCTCACCGGCGGCGAGCTGTTCCTGCCGGGCGAAATCGTGCTCCGCGCCGGCGAGTGGTACGCGACGCCGTGGGTGTTCGTGATCGCCTCCGACGCCGGGCTCGACCCCGTCGCGGCCGCGCTGCACTCCTGGCAGCGGACGCTGCCGGCGCACCCGCGTCAGCAGCCCGTGACGCTGAACGTCTGGGAGGCCGTCTACTTCGACCACGACCTCGACCGGCTCACTCGGCTCGTCGACCTCGGAGCGCGCGTCGGCGTGGAACGGTTCGTACTCGACGACGGCTGGTTCCGGGGCCGGCGCCACGACCGTGCGGGACTCGGCGACTGGACGGTCGATCCGAACGTCTGGCCGCACGGCCTGACGCCGCTCGCCGACGCGGTGCACGGGGCCGGGATGCAGTTCGGGCTGTGGTTCGAGCCCGAGATGGTGAACCCCGACTCCGACCTGTTCCGCGCGCACCCGGACTGGGTGCTCGCGGCCGGTGCGCGGCTGCCCGTGCTGCAGCGCAACCAGTTCGTCCTCGACCTGTCGCACCCGGACGCGTTCGCGCACGTGCTCGGCCAGCTCGACGAAGTGTTGACCGGGAACGCGATCGACTACGTGAAGTGGGATCACAACCGCGATCTCATCGAGGCGGGCAGCGGCCGGCACGGGTACGCGCCGGCCGCTCGCGCGCAGGAGGCCGGCTACTACGCGCTGCTCGACGAACTGCGCGGTCGGCACCCCGACGTCGAGTTCGAGTCGTGCGCGTCAGGTGGCGGCCGGATCGACCTCGGCGTGATCCAGCGCGTGCAACGGGTGTGGACGTCGGACATGACCGACGCGCTCTCCCGGCAGCTGATCCAGCAGTGGACGGTGCAGTTCGTCGCGCCCGAATACCTCGGTGCGCACGAGTCGGCGCCGACATCGCACCAGACCCGTCGCAACCTGCCCCTAGACTTCCGTGCGCCGAGCCCGCTGTTAGGCAAGTTCGGCAACGAGTTTGATCAGACT
>JAICKR010000036.1 GCA_025927835.1 Jatrophihabitans sp.
GTGCGGCGCCGCGCGGCGGCGGCGCGGGCGACCCCCGCCCGCGCGGCGGCGGCGGCGGGTCGCTGCCCGCCGCCCCGCAACTCGGGGTCGTCGAGCACGATGCGAGCGAGCAGTCGCCAGTAGGCGCCGTGGTCGCGCAGCAACGCGAGCATCGCACTTGCGTCTGCGCGTTCGAGCGCGGCTGCCGCCGCGCCGATGCGCCGCGACTCCTCGGTGACCACGGCTCGGATCAGCCCGTCCTTGGTGCCGAAGTGCCGGTGGATGAGCGCGTGGTTGACCCGGGCGCGTTCGGCGACCTGGCGCACCGTCACCTCGCGCGGCCCGTGCTCGGCGAGCAACTCGACGGCCGCGTCCTGCACGGCGGCCATCACCGCGTCGCGCCCGGTGGGGCGCCGGCGCCCGGTCGTGGTCATTGACAAGACTGTAACCCATCGACTACATGTAACCCGTGGGTTACAGACTGAGCCGTGCGGCGGCGCTGGCGGCCGTCCTCGTCGCGGTGCCGATCGCCGCGTCCGCGGTGGTGCCGATCCCGTCGCTGCCCGGCCCGCTGGGCGTGCCCACCTACGTGGGCGCGCCGGCCACTGCGCAGCCGATCGCCTCTTTCCCGGTGCCGCAGAACCCCTACCTCGCGCCCAACGGGCGCAGCAACATGCACAACGACGCGTACGGCACCAACGCCTACGACTGGTCCGGCCCGCTCGGCCGCACGCCGGTCGTGACCAGCGCTCTGTACGGCGTCGAGGAGTGCGCGACGCAGGCCTTCGACAGCGCAGGGCGCATCGTCGCGCTGTGCGGCGTGCTGAGCGGACCGGTGCTGCGGTTGATCAACCCGACCACGCTCGGCGTGATCGCCGGCATGGGTCTGCCCGCGCGCAAGCTCGACCCGACGGTCAGCCCGCTCAGTGACCTGTGCGGCGGCACGTACTTCTACCTCGACCAGTTCGACCGCGTCGTCGTGGCGACCACGAACCGGCACATCGAGGTCGTCGCGGACGCCGGCAACCGCTTCACCCTGCAGCACACGTACGACCTCTCCTCGGTGGTGCCCTCCGACGACTGCCTCATCGCGCTCATGCCCGACTGGTCCGGCCACATCTGGTTCGAGACCGGCAACGGGATCGTCGGCGAGCTGGACCCGGGCGCCGGGACTGCCCGGACCGTCCAGCTCGCCGGCGAGACCATCGACAACTCGTTCTCCGTGGACGAGACCGGTGGCGTGTTCGTGGTTTCCGACCACGCGATGTACCGCTTCGACACGGACGGCTCGGGCGCACCGGTGATCACCTGGCGGCAGGCCTACGACCGCGGCTCGGTCAAGAAGCCGGGTCAGCTCGCGCAGGGGTCGGGCACCACGCCGACGCTGCTGGGCAGCGACCTCGTCGCGATCACCGACAACGCCGACCCGCAGATGCACGTCGTCGTCTACCGCCGCGGCACCGGGCAGTACGTGTGCTCGGCTCCGGTGTTCGCGCCGGGCGCGAGCGACACCGAGAACTCACTGACCGCGGTCGGCAACTCGGTGTTCGTCGAGAACAACTACGGCTATCAAGGACCGCAGTCGACGCTGCTCGGCAAGACGACGACGCCGGGTGTCGTCCGCGTCGACGTGACGGATGGGCAGTGCAGCGTCGCCTGGACGAGCCAGGAGATCGCGCCGACGTCGGTGCCCAAGGCATCCCTCGCGAACGGCCTGCTGTACGTGTACACGAAGCCGGCCGCGACGCTCGTCGACGCGTGGTACTTGACCGCGATCGACATCCGTACCGGGCAGACCGCGTACAGCAAGCTCGTCGGCACCGGCCCCGAATACAACAACCACTACGCCGCCATCTACCTCGGCCCGGACGGGTCCGCCTACATCGCCACGCTGACCGGCATGGTGCGCATGCACGACGCTGCCGGCTGACGATCGGCCTAGCTGACGGTCGGGCCGGCGAGCCGCGCGAGCTTTTCGACGAGCCGGATCCCGGTGTCGCGATCGGGGTTGTGCCGGGTGAAGACGGCCATGAGCAACTGCTGACCGTGTACCTGCACGATGCCGAGGCTGACGACCAGCCAGCGTCCGTCGTCGTCCTCACCCGGATCGTTGTCGTCGCCGACGTCCATCCAGCCGTTCTTGTTCGCGAACGAGGTGCCGTGGTCGGCGAGTACGCCCACCCCCCAGCGCTGATCGGTCTGCACCTGACGCATCAGGTCGAGGACGAACGCACGCGACTGCTTGTCGAGCGGGCCGGGGGAGACGAGGTCGTACAGCAGCCGCACCCCGTCGTCGGCGCTCATCGCGGTGAGCGCCGGGTCGGCGCGACCGATGCTGGTGTGCCGCAGCCCGAGCTTGCGGGCCGCCGCCGTGAGGCCGGCACTGCCGCCGGCGTCGAGGTACATCCGGTACCCGGCTGCGTTGTCGCTCTGCTCGATCATCGCGGTGATGTCCGCGTACTCCGACGAGCTGAACCAGCCGGCGGAGCCCTGCCGCTGCAGCAGCAGCGTCTCGAGGACGAGCAGCTTGTAGACGCTGCCCGTCCACATGCCGGTCGTGCCACCCCACGTGAACCGGTCGCGGGTGCGGGGGTTCAGCACCGCGACCGAGAGCGAGCCCGGCGGCAGGCCACGCGCGACCGCCGCGATCTTGGCTGCCGCGACCGTGCGCGCACTCGGGGCGCGAGGGCTGGGCAGCGGCGTCGGGCGTGATGACGGGACGGCAACGGCAGGGATGGTGCTGGGCTGTGCGGCGGCGTTCGAGATCCGGGGCAGCACCGGCTGGACCGTGGCGCCGTGCCCGGCCGTGCTCGCACCGCAGCCCGCCAGCAGCAGCACTGCCGACAGTGCCGCCGCAGCGACGCGCCGCCTTCCTGTCATGACCTTCAGACGACCTTCCCCCACCTGTCCGTTGCACCGCATAGGTACGGTCGCAACATGAACGACGGATCCGGGTTCAACACGCGGGCGATCCACGCAGGACAAGAGCCCGATCCGCTCACCGGCGCGGTCGCGGTGCCGATCTATCAGACCTCGACCTACAAGCAGGACGGTGTGGGCGGGCTGCGCGGCGGCTATGAGTACAGCCGCAGCGCCAACCCGACGCGCGCCGCGCTGGAGGAGGCGCTGGCTGCGCTCGAGGGCGGGACGCGCGGGCTCGCGTTCGCCAGCGGGCTGGCGGCCGAGGACGCGCTGCTGCGCGCGGTGTGCCGGCCGGGTGATCACGTGATCCTGCCCGGCGACGCCTACGGCGGCACCTATCGGCTGGTGGCGCGCGTGCTCACCCGCTGGGGGCTGGGGTTCACTCCCGTGCCGCTCGGCGATCTCGAGGCGGTCCGCGCGGCCGTCCGTCCCACCACGAAGGTCGTCTGGTGCGAGACGCCGACCAACCCGCTGCTCGGCATCGCCGACATCGCCGAGCTGGCGATCATCGCGCAGGACGCCGGCGCCCGGCTCGTCGTCGACAACACGTTCGCCTCGCCGTACCTGCAGCAGCCGCTCGAGCTCGGTGCGGACGTCGTCGTGCACTCGACGACGAAGTACCTGGGCGGGCACTCCGATGTCGTGGGCGGCGCGCTGGTCTGCCGCGACGCCACGCTGGGTGAGGAGCTCGCGTTCCACCAGAACGCGATGGGCGCGGTCGCCGGCCCGTTCGACGCGTGGCTGGTGCTGCGCGGCATCAAGACGCTCGGTGTGCGCATGGACCGGCACTGCGCCAACACCGAGCGCATCGTCGAGTTCCTGCTCGACCACCCTGCCGTATCGCAGGTGCTCTACCCGGGCCTGCCCTCACATCCTGGCCATGACGTCGCGGCGAAGCAGATGCGTGCGTTCGGCGGCATGGTGTCGTTCCGGCTGCGCGGCGGCGAGGAGACCGCGCTCAAGGTGTGCGGGCTCGTCTCGGTGTTCACCCTCGGCGAATCACTCGGCGGGGTCGAGTCGCTCATCGAGCACCCGGGCCGGATGACGCACGCTAGCGTGGCCGGCTCGCCGCTCGAGGTGCCGGCCGACCTAGTCCGGCTCTCGGTCGGCATCGAGGACGTCGAGGACCTCCTCGCCGACCTCGCCGCCGCCCTCGCCTAGGTGTCGTGCCACTCCGATTCGAGGATGGCGAAGTCGATCTCGGTAGTCCACTCGCCCTTGAACCACTCGTTCTCGACGAGCACGGCCTCCTGCCGCATCCCCAGCCGGCGCAGCACGGCCGCGGACGGCTCGTTGCGCGCGTCGATGCGGCCGATCACGCGGTGCACGCCGAGGCCGTCGAACGCGAGGGTGAGCAGCGCCCGGCAGGCCTCGGTGACGTAGCCGTTGCCCGAGTGCTGCGGGTTGAGCACGTACCCGATCTCGCAACACTGATGTTCCGCGCTGGGGTACATCAGCAGCACATCGCCGACCAACAGGCCGGTGTCGCGCACGACGACGGCGAGCCAGATCGAGTCGCCCTGCTTCTCGATGCTCGACGTGTTGCGCTCCGGGTCGGCGAGGCGTGCGGCGATCTCCTCGCGGGTGCGCGGGTTATAGGGGATGTAGCGGCACACGTCGGCCAGGGACTGGTAGGCGTGCACGGCGTCGACGTCGGTCTCCGGATCGAGCGGACGCAGCAGCAGCCGCTCGGTGACGATCGGGTACCCGGGCTTCAGCACACGGACAAGCTATGCCAGCAGCCGACACGATACGGCCGAATATCCGTCCGTCTCGGCACTGCCAGCGAACTTCAACCGCACTGCAAGCGCACCCCAGCACGCTCCTGATGGCCCGGCACGAGAGCCGGAGCGGACAAGGAGAGCCTGCAGTTCCAACACGCCAGCACCGGCTCATGCCGGTCGGCCCAACTCCGTCCTCGGCGCGCGGAGCGGGCAGTGCGCCTCCCACAGCTTCTGACCGGAAGGAACCCCATGAACAACACCCGTCCGATCCCCGGCACCGACCTGCATGTCTTCCCACTGTGCCTGGGCGGCAACGTCTTCGGCTCGACGGTCACCGGCGGCGACGCATTCGATCTGCTCGACGCCTACGCCGCCGCAGGCGGCAACATGATCGACACCGCGGACAGCTACTGCCACTGGGTGGGCAGCGACGGCGGCGAGTCCGAGACGATCATCGGCGAGTGGCTGCATGCCCGCGAAAATCGCGACGCGATGCTGATCGCCTCCAAGGTCGGGCAGGCACCCGGCCGGGAGAACCTGCGGCCGGAGACGATCCGCGCCGCGGTCGAGGGTTCGTTGCGCCGGCTGCGCACCGACTACCTCGATGTCTACTACGCGCACCAGGACCACGGCGACCCGTTGGAGGCGACGCTCGAGGCGCTCGACGATCTCGTGCGCCGCGGCGTCGTGCGCTACGTCGCTGCGTCGAACCACTCGGGTGATCGACTGCGCCGGGCGCTCGACGAATCACAACGCAACGGGTGGGCACGCTACGTCGCGTACCAGCCGCTGTACAACCTGATGGATCGCGCCGAGTACGAGTCCGAGATCGCGCCGTTGGCGGACGAGACGGGCCTCGGGATCTTCCCGTACTGGGGATTGGCGTGCGGCTATCTCACCGGCAAGTACCGCCTCGGTGGCCCGGACGTCGACTCGGCACGCGCCGGATTCGTGGCGCCGTATCGGACCGAGCGCGGCGAGCGGGTTCTGCAGGCGCTGGACGCGGTGGCCGACGGGCACCGCGTGCATGTCGCCGCGGTCGCGCTTGCCTGGCTGGCCGGCCGGCCGAACGTCGTCGCTGCGCTGGCCAGCGCCCGCACGACGGAGCAGCTCGCGCAGCTGCTGCCGATGGCGACGCTGCGTCTGGCGGACGACGAGGTCGCCTTGCTCGACGCGGCGTCCGCCGCGGCTACCGAACCGGTGGGTTGAGCTCACCGAAGATTGCGGTCGAGGTCTTGCTGTGCGTGCGTGGCTTCCGTCACGAAGCCCAGCTCCGTCCACCCGGCGACTGCGCTGCGCAGCTGAGCGACGGCAGTGTCGCGGTCGCCGGCGGCTTCCGCCACGAGGCCGGCGACGGTCCGTTGCACGCACGTACGCAGTGGGGTCGCGACCACGGCTATCTCGCCGACTCCGGCGACGAGCTCCGGCACGCCGGCCAGCAGCGCAGTCCGCGCCAGCCGTGGCAGCAACTCCATGGCGCCGTCGCGCGTGACGAGGCGGTCCGCCGGCCCGAGGTCCGTCAACGAGGTCGCTGCGTCTTCGGGTCGATCATCCGCGAGCGCGTGCGCGGCACGGACGAGCGCCACGCCGACGACGTGCCGCAGGTCGCCGTCGTCGGCCGGCGGCGTCGCTTCGGCGGCGTGCACAGTCGCCTCGTCGAGCTCGCCGAGGTCCGACAGCGCGAGCGCGCGTTGCACGACCGCCCAGCGGGGCTGCGCGTCGTCCGTCGCCTCGATCGAATCGGCGAGCTCGACGGCGTCGCGTAGCCGGCCGAGTTCGCACAGCACGCGAACGTGCTCGGCGACGCCCTCGGAAACAAGGAACTGCAAGCCGCGCGCCGCGGCGATCTGGGCGAGCTCGAGACGCTCGGCCAGCTCAGCCGACGGGCCGCTCCAGTGATGCAGCGCGCCGGCGAGCCACTGCCGCGCGCCGATCGCGATCGCTGCCGGCTCGTGGCGCAGCACATCGTCGAGGCCCTGTCGTAGCTCTGCCATGCCGAGACCGTCACCGAGGCTGAGCCTGGCGCGGCCGCGCACGACCAACGCCAGGCCGGCCCCGCCCACACCGTGATCGTCAGCCATGGTCAGGGCGCGGTCGGCTTTCTCAATGGCACTCCCGAGCGACTCCTGCGTCTGCATCATCATGTCGGCCATCGCGAGCGCGGCAAGGTTGCGCACGGCTGCTGTGGAAGGCGGCAACTCGGCGGCCGCTCGCCGGCAGGCATCGAGCGCGGGTGCCCAGTCGCGGCCCAGCGCGAAGAGCGTCGCGAGCAGGTACACCGCCGTATCGACGCGCAGCGGGTCGTGCGCGTCCTCGAGCACCGCCAGCGATTCGGTGAGCTCGTCAGCCGCCCGCTCGAACTGCCGATCGTCGTGCAGCGTCGCGCCGAGCCAGTAGCGAATGTGGCCACGCTCGATCGTGTCGGCATCGGACAGCGCGAGCGCGCGTTCGAGCAGCCGCAACGCGCCGGGGGTGTCGATGCCCTGCAAGCGCGCGCCGGCAACCGCGGCAGCGCGCGAGGCAGGTCCGCGCGCCTCTTCGGCGAGTTGTTCGTCGCCGACGGCGACGGCGAGGTCGTACGCGTTCCCGGCATGGTGCGCGACGAGGTCGGCCGCCTCGTCCGGACGCTCGGCCGAGGTCGCCGCCCACCACTGGGCCAGCGCGAGGTGTCGTTGTGCGCGGCCGATGCGGGTCAACCTGGCTTCGGCCGCGACCCGGACGAGTTCGTGCGCGAATGCGTACTCGACGTGCCCGCGACGGCGTGACGGACGTACCCGACGCACGAACTGACGGTGCACGAGCGCATCCAAATCGTCGGTGACCCGCTCGGGGCCGGTGGCCATGCAATCGGCAAGTTGATCGGCCCAGAAGGTGTCGCCGGCCAACGATGCGGCGCTGAGCAGGCCCCGCTTGTCCTCGTCGAGCGTGTCGAGCCGGGAGCCGAGCAGCGCGCTGAGCGACGCCGGCAGCGCCTCGCCGGCATCCGGTACACCGAGGCGGGCGAGCTCCTCGGCGTAAAGCGGCACGCCGCCGCAGCGCTGCGCCATATCCGTGACGTGGTCCGCGGGCAGGCTGTCGGCGCTCATCAGGCCCGCGATCAGCTGCGCGGTCTCGGCTTCGCCGAGCGGTGCGAGCCGAACGCCGATCATGTGTGCGCCCCAGTTCGGCCGGGCATCGAGCAACTCGGGGCGTGCGGTGACCACGCCGAGCATCGGCACGTGGCCGATAAGGCCCAGCGTCGCCTCGGTGAAATCGAGCAGCATCGGGGAGGCCCAGTGCACGTCCTCCAGCACTAGCACCGTGGGGTTGGCCTCGGCCATCAACTCGAAATACCGCGCCCACGCTGCGAACGCCTCGCGGCGGGTCTGGGTGACTGTGCTCTCGCCGCCGATGAGGACGGACAGGTGCGGGAGCAGGTCGTCGTGTTCGTCGGGCGGGATCTTCGCGGCGATCTTGTCCAGAGCCAGGGCTTCCGAGTCGCCGTCGGTGATGCCGGCGTAGGTCTTGACGAGCGCGGGGAGCGGATGCAGGACGCCGCCGTCGCCGTAGGGCAGGCAGCGCGCGACGTACACCGCGACCCCGCCGCGGGACAGGAGCCGCTTCGCGAGTTCGTCCACCAGCCGGGTCTTGCCGACGCCCGGCTCGGCGATGATCGACACGAGTTGCGGGAACCGGTCGACGACGGTGCGTTCGACCGCTGCGCTGAGCAGGTCGAGGTCGCGGGCGCGGCCGACGAACGGGGTGGACGAGCTGACCTGGCGCGGCAACGAACGGCCATAGCCCGCCAGGCGCCAAGCCGCGGGCACGTCCGGAACGACGCGCACGTCCAGCGCGTCCACGGCGGCGTCGAGGACGCGACGGGTGCTCTCGTCGACGAGCAGATCGCCCGGCCGGGCGTGCACGCGTAGCCGGTCGGCGTCGGAGGCGGGGGCGCCGTCCACCCCGGCGGCCGAGTACACGACGTCGCCGGTGCTGAGGCCGGCGCGCGGCTTCGGCTGTGCCGTACTGCCGGCGACGATCGAGTGTGCGGCACGCACCGCTCGCACCGGGTCGTCCTCGTGTGCGGTGGGTGCGCCGAAAACCGCGATGACGACGTCGCCGAACTCGGCCTGGACGCTGCCGCCGAAGCGCTCGACCTGAGCGCGTACGAGATCGCGGAAGTGTCGCGTGCGGGCGGCGTGTGCCTCGGCGTCCGGCGCGCCGCCGGGCAGCTCGATCACGAGGACGGTGGCGACGCGGCGCTCGGGCGCGAACGAAGCCGGCTGGGTCGCCGGTGTTCCAGGGCGGGCTTCGACGACGGCTCGCTGCGGGGGATCGAGCGAGATGTCCTGCGTCAGGATGAGACGCTCGGTGTCGCGCAGCTCGGCGCCGGGTTCGACGCCGAGCTCGTCGATGAGCAGTTCGCGTGCACGCCGATATGCGTCGAGCGCGTCGGCCTGCCGGCCTGCGCGGTAGAGCGCGCGCATGAGGAGTGCCCACAAGCCTTCACGGGTCGGGTACTCGCGCAGCAACGCCTCCAGTTCGGCGACCGGCGCGGCGGTGTGCGGGTCGGCGAGATCGGCCGCGATGCGCCACTGGACGACGTCGGTGCGCAGCTGCTCGAGCCGGTCGGCCTCTCGGTCGAGCGGAACGCAGCCGGCGAACTCGCCGTACGCAGTTCCGCGCCACAGCGCAAGCGCGGACCTCAGCGTGAGCGCCGCGTCAGCGGGCCGATCGTCCTGCAGCTCGCGTCGGCCCTGCTCAGCGGCTGCGGTGAACTCCACTGCGTCGACGTCGGTGTCGTCGGGATCGAGTCGGTAGCCGGCCGTGCTGCCGAGCAGGGCGGTGTCGATGCCAAGCGCCCGCCGCAGCCTGGCGACGTGCGACTGCAGCGTCGGCCGAGCCGCCGACGGTGGCGCATCGCCCCAGAGCCCGTCGATCAGCGCGTCGGCCGACAACGTGCGGCCGGGCTCGACGGCGAGCAGCGCGAGCAGGCGGCGCGGCATCGGGCCGGCCACCGTCGTTGACCGCCCTCGCAGGCTCACCTCGAGGGTGCCCAGCACGCCCACCCGCACAGCCGGAAGGTACCCGCAAGATCCAAGCGCTGCTGCCTCGACGAGCCGGCCGGCCAATGGCGCCACTGCCACGGTGGGCGCGGGCAGCGTGGCGCCCTGCGGCACGGTGATGCTGCTCATGCCCTCCAGGCGTTCCGGCGCAGGGAACGCTGCGTTCCGCGGCCGTTCCGCACGCCGACCCATTGCAGCCGATTTGCAGCGGCTCGCAAGAGACGCGGTCCACCTTCGATCGTGCAGCGACGGTTCCCGCAGCCGTCCGCGTGGCCCATCGGAGGAGACCATGTCAACGCGCTCACGAACCGCGCTCGGCGTCACGACGCTCGCCGCCGTCGTCGCGACCCTGTGCTTCGACCCGTTCGCCTCGGCGGCAGGGGTCGTATCGATCACGCCGCACACGCTCGAGAACAACGTCTCACTGGCGTCCGGTCGCTCGCTGACGCCGGTGGTCAGCGGCGGCTCGACGACCGTCCCGACCGACGCCACGCGCGTCACCTTCTCGGTGACGGTCAGCAGGGCGGCCGCCAGTGGGTGGGTGGCCATCAATCCGTGGCAGGACGCTTCTGGTGCGTCGTTCGAGAATTTCACCGCAGGTTCGACGGCGTCGGGCACCTTCACCGAGCCAGTCGGGCTGCAGAACAAGGTGCAGTTCACCAACTCGAGCGCCGGATCGATCACCTTGACCGTGCGGATCACCGGCTACAGCACCGAAGTTCGGGCCGGGGATATCTCACCCGCCGGCGGCAGCGCCGGCCAAGTGCTGACCAACACCGGATCGGGTGTGCAGTGGCAGACGCCCAGCGATGCGTACTCGGAATACGGCGGCTTCCAGAACCTGACGGCGAGCCCGCTGTCCGTCGTGAGCGTGACCCTGCCGGCCGGCGCCTACGTCGCCAGTGCCATGTACGAAGCGTTCACGTACTCGGCCAGCGGAGCAATCGAGTGCGAACTCGCCGACCCGGCCGGAAACCCACTGCCGAGCAATCGCAACACCTATCTGAGTTCGTCGATCCCGCAGGTCTCGGGCTCGATGCAGGTGCTGCTTCAGACGACAGGTGGCGCAGTCCAGGTGCGCTGCCACAGCACCCTCGGCACGAACGCGATCTATTCGATCACCTTGATCGCGTCTCGCGTCGGCGCGGCGCACGGCCAGGTCGAGGGGTAGGGATTCGCATGCGTCGACCAAGGAGGGCTGCGCACATGACCAGACGAACCAGGATGATCGCCGCGGCGGGTACGGCAGCCAGCTTCGCGGCAGCCGGCTCGATCGCGGCGTCCGTCGCCTCGACCCCGAGCACGTCCGGCGTCATCTACTCCTGCTACAGCCAGTCGAACGGGACCTGGCGGCCCATCGACTACCCGGCCGAGCGGTGCCGGCGGGGCGAGACCATGCTGAGCTGGAACCAGGCCGGTCGCGACGGGGCTCCGGGCCCGGCAGGTCCCTCAGGTCCGGCGGGTCCCACGGGTGCAGCGGGACCGTCAGGGCCGGCCGGCCCGTCCGGTCCCGCGGGGGCCACAGGTTCGGTGGGCCCGAGCGGTCCCTCCGGCCCTGCGGGTGCGACAGGTCCGGCGGGCCCGAGTGGACCCTCCGGCCCGTCCGGCCCGTCCGGCCCGTCCGGCCCGGCTGGCCCCTCCGGACCGAGTGGGCTGAGCACCGGCTACTGGACCCTGGGCGCCCCGCACGACGTCCCGGTCGGCAGCGACCCGACCGTAGCCCTTTCCATCGGCGCGCTACCTGCCGGCGACTACGTCGTGAACGTCACGGGCGTAGCGCACGGCGGGAGCGCGAAATCCACCTGGTTCTGCAGCGTGCGAGCCGGTGTCATCGTCTACGGCGGACGGAGTTCACCGTGCCGGCAGGCGCCGACGAGGCGGTTCAGTTCGCCATCTCGGCGGGCGTTCTCGACCCGGACGGCAGCCCGATCACGCTCGCGTGCTCGCGCATCTCGTCCTCGGTGTCCGACACCGACGCGAACACCGTCGATCACACCGAGTTGACGGCGACCGCGGTCGATCACCTCGCCCTGCGCACCAGCTCGTAGCGACCTCGCTCGTCCGCTGAGCGAGGGGTGACGCGCCGGGCTCGCTACCGTCAACAGCGTGGAGTGCAACGCGAGCGCGATCTGGGACGAGCGGTATCTCGCGTACGACTTCGGCGACCATCCGCTCAACCCGGTGCGCCTCGACCTGACGATCCGGCTGGCCCGCGAGCTCGGCGTGCTCGACCGGCTCGACGTAGAGCCGCCGGAGCCGGCCGACGAGGCGCAGCTGCTAACCGTCCACGACGCTGCGTACCTGGGCGCGGTGCGCGCGGCGAGCGACGACCCGGCGTTCGAGGGTTTCGGGCTCGGCACGAGCGACGACCCGGTGTTCCCCGGCATGTTCGACGCGTCGGCGCTCGTCGCAGGCGGCTCGGCGCAGGCCGCGCAACGGCTCTGGAGCGGCGCTGTCGAGCACGCGGTCAACATCGCCGGCGGGCTGCATCACGCGATGCGCGGGTATGCGTCCGGGTTCTGCATCTTCAACGACGTCGTGCTCGGCATCCGCACCTTGCTGGCCGCCGGTGCGCAGCGGGTCGCCTACGTCGACATCGACGTGCACCACGGCGACGGCGTGCAGGCCGCGTTCTACGACGACCCGCGGGTGCTCACCATCAGCCTGCACCAGGATCCGCGCACGTTGTTCCCCGGCACCGGCATGCCGGGCGAGATCGGCACCGGCGCCGCGGAGGGCACGTCGGTGAACGTGCCGCTGCCGCCGGGCACCGACGACGCCGGCTGGCTGCGCGCGTTCCGTGCGATCGTGCCGGGTGCGGTGCGCGCGTTCCGTCCGGACGTCCTCGTCACGCAGTGCGGCTGCGACACGCACCACGAGGACCCGCTCGCCAACCTCGAGCTCACCGTCGACGGGCAGCGCACCGCGATCGCCGAGCTGCACCAGCTGGCGCACGAGGTCGCCGGCGGCAAGTGGCTCGCGTTCGGCGGCGGTGGCTACGGGCTCGTGCGCTGCGTCCCGCGCACGTGGACGCACCTGCTCGCGGAGGCGACCGGCCGTCCCGTCGCGCCGGACACCGCGATCCCGCCGGGCTGGGCCGAGCACCTGCGCAGCCGCGGCGTGCGCGGCGAGCTGCCGACCACGATGGGGGAGCGGCCGGTGCCCGAGGTGCGTCCGTGGGTGCCGGGCGGCGACGGCTGGCTCGACGGCGCGATCGGCGCGACCCGACGCGCGGTGTTCCCGCTGCTCGGCCTCGACCCGGACGACCCCCGTGACTGACCAACGCCGCGATGATCTCGGCGGGAACAGCGGAAATCCGCGGCAGAGCCCGAGATCATCGGAAGTGCCGCCCGTCCCGCCGGCGCACTGGGAGGCCGACGTCGTCGCGGCGGACGGCGGCACCGTGCACCTGCGCCCGATCCGGCCGAGCGACGCGGACGCGATCGTGCGCTTTCACGCCGGGCTGTCGCAGCGCACCCGCTACCTGCGCTACTTCTCCGCCTACCCGCGCATCCCCGACCGCGACCTGCATCGATTCACGAACGTCGACCACCACGACCGCGTCGCGTTCGTCGCCGAGCTCAACAACGAGATCATCGCGGTCGGCCGCTACGAGAGGCACGCGGGCACCGACGACGCCGAGGTCGCGTTCGTCGTCGCGGACGCCCACCAGGGCCGCGGCATCGGCTCGGTGCTGCTCGAACATCTGGCCGCCGCCGCGCGCGAGGTCGGCCTGCGTCGCTTCATCGCGGTCGTGCTCGCCGAGAACACCGGGATGATCCGGGTGTTCCGCGACGCGGGCTACGAGACCACGCGCCACATCGAGTACGGCGAGGTCACCCTCGAGTTCGACGTGGACGAGACCGCGGTGACTGAGGCGGTGATGCGTGAGCGTGAGCAGCGTGCCGAGGCCCGCTCGATCGCGCGGCTGCTGCGGCCGCAGTCGGTGGCCGTCGTCGGTGCGAGCAACGACGAGGGCAAGCTCGGGCACGCCGTGTTCGTCAACCTGTTGCGCATGGCGTTCGACGGCCCGCTGTATCCGGTGAACCCGGACGCGCGACACGTCAGCGGCGTCCGTGCCTACCCGTCGGTGCTCGACGTGCCCGACGACATCGACGTCGTCGTCATCGCGGTGCCGGCGCCGTCCGTGCCCGGCGTCGTCGAGCACTGCGCGCAACGCGGCGTACGCGGACTCGTGGTGATCTCCGGCGGGTTCGGCGAGCGGGGCAGCGACGCGGAACGCGCCGCCGGGCGCGTGGCGCAGCGTGAACTCGTCGCCGCGGCACGCACCTACGGCATGCGCGTCGTCGGCCCGAACTGCCTCGGCATCGTCAACACGCAGCCCGACGTGCGGCTCAATGCATCGCTCGCACCGCTGCCGCCGCTCTCGGGGCGGGTCGGCTTCTTCTCACAGTCGGGCGCGCTCGGCGTGACGATCCTCGGCGAGGCCGCGCGGCGTGGCCTCGGTGTGTCGACCTTCGTCTCGGCCGGCAACCGCGCGGACGTCTCGGGCAACGACCTGCTGCAGTTCTGGGAGACCGACGAGAACACCGACGTGGTGCTCATGTACCTGGAGAGTTTCGGCAATCCGCGCAAGTTCGCTCGGCTGAGCCGCCGCCTCGGCCGGCGCAAACCCATCATCGCGGTGAAGAGCGGCATCAGCGGTGGGCTGGTGCCCGGCCTCGAGCAGACGTCTGTCGACGTGCCCGAGGTGAGCGCCCAGGCGCTGTTCGAGGCGTCCGGCGTGATCCGCGTCGAGACGGTTAGTGGCATGTTCGACACCGCGCTGCTGCTCTCGACCCAGCCGCTGCCCGCGGGCGAGCGGGTCGCGGTCGTCGGCAACTCGACCGCGATCGGGGTGCTCGTCGCCAACGCCTGCGCGGCCGAGGGGCTGCGGCTGACCCGGCTCGACGACATCGGTGTGGAGGCGGGCGGGGCGGCGTTCGAGAGCGCGCTGCGCGGTGCGGTCGACGATCCGGAGGTCGACGCGATCACCGTCGTGTTCGTGCCGCCGCTGCAGCGCGGCGCCGGCGACGAGGTAGCGGCCGCGGTGCGCTCGATCGCGGCCGGCTGCCCGAAGCCGGTGCTCTCGACGTTCCTCGGCTTCGAGGGTGTGCCTACGGCGCTGGCCGCCGAGGGAACGGCCGCGCCGGCGCGCGGCTCGGTGCCGTCCTATCCATCACCTGAACGTGCGGTACGCGCGCTGGCCCGCGCGGTGCGCTACGCGAGGTGGCGCGCGGCGCCGCCGGGCACCGTTCCGATGCTCGGCGAGGTCGACCTCGTCGGTGCGCGCGAACTCGTCCACGAGGTGCTCGCCGACGTTCCGGACGGGCGCGACCTCGGCGCGGAGGAGTCCGACCGGCTGCTCGGCTGCCTGGGCATCACGTTGTCGAACGAGAAGCCGGCGCACGTCGTCGAGGTCGAGCTCGCGGTACGCGACGACCGCTCGTTCGGCGCGGTGGTGTCGTTCGGGATCAGCGGCGTTGCCACGGAGTTGCTCGACGACGTCGCCTACGCCGCTGCGCCGCTCACGACGCAGGATGCGGACGAGCTGATCCTCGCGCCGCGTGCGGCACCGCTGCTCACCGGCTACCAGGGCAGCGAACCGTGCGACTTGGCTGCGCTTGCCGACCTGGCGTTGCGGCTGTCCGCGCTCGGCGACGCGCTGCCCGAGATCGCCAGTTGCCGGCTCGGCGTGCTGGCCACGACGTTCGGCGCGCAGGTCACGTCGGTGCGCGTGCGGGTCGCGCCGACCACCGCGCGCGGTGACACCGGCCCGCGCCGCCTCCGCGGCCTCTGACTCAACAAGGGCTATTTGATCGAGCCGGCGGTCAGGCCGCCCACGACCTTGCCCTCGATGAAGCCGAACAGCACGATCACCGGGATAGTCGCGATGACCGAACCGGCGAACAGGTGCCCCCAGTCGATCGAGTACTGGCCGATGTAGTTGTTCAGCGTGACGGTGATCGGTCGGTGGTTCGGCGTCGCGCTGAGCGACAGGGTCAATGCGACGATCAGCTCGTTCCACGCGCCGATGAACGTGAAGATCAGCGCCGTCACGACACCCGGCAGCGCCAGCGGCAGCGTGATCCGGCGCAGCGCGCCGATGCGGCTCGTCCCGTCGATCATCGCAGCCTCTTCGAGCTCGGCCGGGATCGAGGAGAAGTAGGCGTTCAGGATCCACACCGCGAACGCGAGGTTGAACCCGGCGTTGACGAGGATCAGCGAGTACGTCGGCGACGGCAGGTTTAAGTCGTTGAACTCGCGCTGAATGCCGACCAGCATCGCGGCCGGCTGGAACATCTGCGTCGCGAGGACGAGCAGCAGGAACAGCGCGCGGCCGCGGAATCGCCGCCGAGCCGTGTAGTACGCGGCCGGCAGCGCCACGACCAGCACGAGCAGCGTCGCGCCGCCGGCGATCTTCACGCTCGTCCAGATACTGCCGCCGAAGCCGGTCTTCCAGAGGGTGGTGAAGTTCGACCAGTCGTAGTGCTTCGGCAGATAACCGCGGGAGAGCAACTCGTCGGGCGGCCGCAGCGCGGTGATGACCATCTCGACGTACGGGAGGATGAAGATCAACGCGACTGCATAGCCGAGGATCGCGAACACCATCGTCCGCGGCTTCGCGCGCCGTTTGTTGCGCCGGACGGGCGCCGCGGCTGACGAGGCCGGTGCGCTGAGCACGGTGGTCGTCACGTCAGCTCACCTGCTCCCGCCACCGAGTGGCGCGCAGGAACAGCAGCACGACGATGATCACCAGCCCGAAGTTGAGGACGGACAGCGACGCCGACTCGCCGATGTAGCTCTGCTTGAGCTGGAACATGAACACGGTCGTCGTGGCCGTTTCATGAGCGGGCGCGCCGCGGGTCATCTCCCAGATGATCGGGAACGAGTTGAACACGTTGATGACGTTGATGAGCGTCGCGACGAGGAACGCGGGCCGCAGCAGCGGCAGCGTGATCGCGCGGTAGATCTGCCACTTCGAGGCGCCGTCGATGCGCGCCGCCTCGTACACGTCCGACGGGATCGTCTGCAGTCCCGCGAGCAGCGCGTACGTGGAGAAAGGGACGGACACGAAGATCGCGACGACCATCATCCAGACCAGCGCCGACCACTGTCGACCCAGCCAGTCGGCCTGGTTGGAGTTGAAGTGCTTGACGATGCCCATGTCGTGCAGGAGCACGTTGATGACGCCACTGCCCGCGTCGAGAGCGCGCCGGAAGATCAGCGCGGTCATCATCACCGACGCGGCCCACGGCGCGATGAGCGCCCAGCGTGCGACCCGCCGGCCGGGGAAGCGCTGGTTGAACAGCTGGGCGATCGCCAGCGAGATCGCCATGGTCACGGTGACGACCACGACCACCCACACCGCCGTGCGGATCAGCACCGCCGAAAGGTCCGGCTCGTCGAACAGGTTCGAGTAATTCTTGCCGCCGGCCGAACCGAGCACGTACCCGTCCGGGCTGATGTGCTGGAACGAGGTGCGGAACATGACCACGACCGGCCAGAGCACGACCACCGCGATCAGGGCGATGGCCGGGCCGATCCACAGCAGAGGCTGGGCGGCCCGGCCGACCCTGCGTAGCACCACAGGGCTACTCATCGAGCACCGTCACTCAGGCGCCCTTCTCCGCCGTCTTCTGGATCGCCCCGAGCACGCTCTTCGGGTCACCGGTGACCGCGGTCCCGACGGTCTGCTGGATCTGCGTCTTCACGTTGGCCCACACCGTACTGCTGGGGTACTGCACCGCGTTGGGCAGCGCCTTGAGGAACGAGCCGAAGATCGGGTCGGAGGACAGCGCGTTGCTCGCGCTGGTCGTCGCCGGCAACAGGTCGTACTCCTTGTCGAACTGCAGCTGGTACTTGTCCTGGTAGGCGAAGTCGAGGAACTTCTTGATCGCCGCCTGCTTGCTGCCGCCGTTCTTGAACGCGGCGACGAAGTCGCAGACACCCAGCGTGCTCGTCAGCGGGCCGCTCTTGCCGGCGATCGGCACCGATGCCCAGTCGGAATCGGTGAGCACCTTGCCCGACTCGATGATCGGGATGAGTGCCGGTGAGCCGTTGATCATGCCGATCTCGCCCTGGGCGAACTGTTTCCACAGGTCGGTACGGTTCTTCGCGCCCGGGTTCGGCTCGGTGTCACCGGACGAGACCAGCTGCTTGAGGAACTGGAAGGTCTCGACGTTCTGCGCGCTGTCGATCGTCCACTTGCCGCTGCTGTCGGTGTAGTTGCCGCCGTTGCCGAGCATCCACAGCAATGACTCGGCCTGGGCCTCCTCGGAGCCGAGTGGCAGGCCGAAGCCGATCTTGCCCTTGGCCTTGATCTTCGCCGCGTCGGCCTGGACGTCGGCCCACGTCTGCGGGGCGGCGCTGATGCCGGCGTCCGCGAACAGCTTCTTGTTGTAGAACAGGGTGCGCGAGCTCGTGGTGAACGGCAGCCCGTACTGCGTGCCCTCGAAACTGCCGAGCTTGGCGAACACCGGCAGCAGGTTGCCCGGGTTCGACAGCACTTCGCTGGTCTTGTAGAGCAGCCCCTCCTGCGCGTAATTGGAGAAGTAGTCGCCCTCGGTGATGTCGGGCAGCTGGTGGTTCTGCACCATCGTCTGGACCTGGTTGTCGAAGTCGTTCCAGTTGATGGTCTGGACCTTGACGGTGATCTTCGGGTTCTGCTTGTGGAACGCGTCCGCGATGCCGTCCCAGTACTTCTGGCTGCTGTTCGCCGGGCCGGTGCCGTAGTCGGCGGCGACCAGTTTCAGCGAGACCGAGCCCCCGCTGCTGCCGCCCCCGCCCTTCGAGCTGCTGCAGGCGCCCAGCGCCAGCACCGCGGCCGCTGACAGCGCCGTGGTGACGAGCAAGCCTCGCCTCATGTCCGAGCCTCCTAGTTCGCCGTGTTGTTGCGCCAAGTTGTCTAGACATCAATTGTCTAGACCATTGTTGGCTGTGCGGCGAGTTTAGGACGGCAAAGTCGGGCTCGTCTAGACGATTCGCCCGTTCAATTTGGGTGAATCAGCGCGCCGTCAGGATGAGATCGGTGACGGATGGACCCGATTGGTCGCGCTGGCGGCGGGTGGAACGATGCTCAGCGCCGCCCCGACGTCCGCCGGCGGGTTCCAGTCGTAGCGTGGCGCGCCGGCGCTGAACACCACGACGTTGCACGCCGTGCCGAGCAGCGTGCTCGCGGTGCCGGCCACCCTGCCGTTCGCGTCGAGCCCGATCATCAGCAGCGGAGCGGACGCTGCAGTGCGCACCATCGGGCACATGCGCGACGAAGCCCTGGTCGGTGCGCGCTCCAGGCTGGCCACCAGCCGGCTCGCCGCCGCACCGTGCAACACTCGCGAGGTCGAGCTGGCCTGCGGTGGCTGTAGCGATCCGGTCAGGTCCTCGCGGCCGTACGAGCACAGCAGCACGCTGGTCACCCGAGCGGTGAAGACCCGTGTGCCGGCCGTTCCGGTGGCCTTGGCGGCGTCCGAGGTCGCTTCCGTGGCGCTGGGCGGGCATCCCGGGGCGCCGGTCGACGCGGCGAACACGCGTCGCCCGGCCAGGCCGGGAACTTCGGCGGCGTTGCCACTCGCGCCGCCGGCAGGTCGCGCGATGGCGTCGCTGCCGTACCCGTTGTTGGATGCGCCGGGGCGGGCCATCGAACCGCCGCTTGCCGACTTCGCGTCGTTGCCGGAGTTGCTCGCCAGGAACCCGCCACCGACCCCGGCGCAGGCGAGTACGCCCACCACTGCCGCCGTGGTGAGCAGCCGCGACTTGCGCCGCGCGACATCGGCCTCGGCACCCAAGATCAGCCGGTCTACGTTGACGTTGTCGCCTTCGCCGTCGCGCAACGCGGCGCGCAGGTCTGATTCGCTCGGGCTCATTGGTCCACTCCGCTCGTCACCGCCACACGCAGCCGCGCGAGTGCGCGCGAGCACGTGCTCTTCACCGTGCCGACCGGCATGCCCAGCGTCGCCGCGGTCTCCTGCTCGGAGAGGTCGCAGTAGTAGCGCAGCACGACGACGGCGCGCTCCTTCGCGGCCAGCCCGTTGAGGATGCGGCGCAGTTCGTCGCGGGAGTCGGACGCGGTGGTGGCCGCGTCCTGCTCGGTGTCGACGACCTCGGGCAGCGTCTCGGTGGGCCGTTCACCCCACCAGCGCCGGCGCGACTGGTCGATGTGCGCGTTGACGAGGGCACGCCGCGCGTAGGGCAGCGGGGCGTCGATCCGTCCCCATTTCAGGTACACCCTGGTCAACGCCGTCTGCACGAGGTCCTCGCCGCGATGGTGGTCTCCGGTCAGCAGCCGGGCGGCGTGCAGCAGCGTGGCACCGTTCGTCTCGACGAACGAGCGGAAACCCGCTTCGTCGCGCAACCGCCGCTCCCGTCGTCCGGACTGCACCTGGGTGACGAGGTGAGCCTGTCAAAAGGTTGCGCTAGCCCACCAGGGCCCGCCACATCCGGAAGTGCGGGATGCCCGACTCGGCGTGCAGGAACTCCTCGCCCTCCGCGACGAACCCGTGCTGCCCGTAGAACGGGACTGCGCCGGTGCGAGCATCGCACCATACGAGTTCGCCCGCGCGCTGCCGGATCTCGGCGATCGCGGCCGCCAGGACCGCCGCGCCGATGCCCTGGCTGCGCAGCTCGGCCGCAGTGGCCATCCCACGCAGCTGCCACGCGTGCGCACGTTCGGCGCGCAACGGATACGGGCGCGGCAATACCAGGCAGCAGCCCACGACCCGGCCGTCCGCGTCGAAAGCCGCGAGGTGGACGGCGTCCGGGTTGTCGTCGCCGTGCATCGGCGTGCCGGTCGGCCAGTTCGGCCGCAGCGCGGCCCGGCGCAGTTCCCGGGTGCGACGGCCCTCGACGACCTCGATCCGCACCACTCAGCCGCCGGGCTTGTACGCCATCAGCACGACGATCGCGATGAAGAGCAGCCCGACGACGCCGCCCGCGGCCGCGACGCGCGCGGTGAGGGCGACGACCGAGTCCTCGGCCTCGATCAGCTTCGTGACCCGCTCCAGGGTGGGGACGATCACGAGCAGCACGACGGCGATCGCGACCGCCCACAGCACCAGCGAGAGCCAGATCCAGGTGTCGCCGAACTCGGCGATCCGCTGCTTGGTCGCGATGTTCAGGTTGGAGCCGTACGCGTCCGACCCGCCGTTCACCGGCAGGTAGTCGGCGTAACGCCGCGGCAGGCTGAAGGGCACGGTGCGCTTCTGCGACATGAGGCCGGCGCCGGCGATGACGACGAGCACGGACGCGTAGGCGTAGATGCGCAGCACCCGCGCAGAGGTGGCAGCCGCCGCGCCGTCACCCTTGCGCACGCCGCGCCCGGCGGTCGTCGCCGCCCACACCAGCGGACCGATGACGAAGACGGCGAGCACGAGGTGCAGCGCGAGCAGGAACTTGACCACGGTCGCAGGCTATCGGGCCGCCTCGTCGATGCGACGCTGGACCGCCGGGTGCCAGCGGCCGGCGTAACGCTGCTGCAGCTGCGGGATCTGCCAATCGCCGCCCTCGATCATCTGCCGGCACCGGTAGGTCTCGCAGTGGCACACCATCGCGAACTGCGGGTCGTCGATGACGGTTGCGTAGTCGAGGGTGAGTTCGTCGCCCGCGGCGATGTCCCGGGTCGCGACGAGCGTGGCCGCGTCGGCCCAGCCGAGGGTGGGGTCGCAGCTGTGGTTGAGCTCGCCGATGCCGTCCTGGTGCAGGACGGCGGTACCCGGGCTGATCGGTTCGGAACTGAACAGGCCGTGGCCGGCGATGCGGGAGACGCCGCGCTCAGCCTGCGGCACGGCGTCGGCCCCGGCGGCTGGACAGGTAGTCGGCCACCACGAACTCGCCGAGCGCGCCACGTTTGGGCTGGAAGACCCGGCCGCCGTTGCGCCGGCCCACCTCTTGCATGAACTGCACGAGCCGCGGGTCGTCGTCGAGCATGAACACGTTGATCGTCGCGCCGCGCCGGGTGCAGCGCTCGACCTCGGCCAGCGTGGCCGCGATCGTCTCGCGGGTCGGCGGCCAGGCGAAGTCGGCGAACCCGTCGGCGGCCAGGTGCGCGGTCGGCTCGCCGTCGGTGATGACGAGGATGATCGGTTCGGAGCCGCGGTGCTTGTCCAGATGCCGCCGGGCCAGCATCAGCCCGTGCTGCAGGTTGGTGCCCTGCACCCGGTCCCAGTCGTGCTCGACCAGCGCGCCGGTGGACATCACCCGGGCGTAGTCGCTGAAGCCGATGATCTCGATGGCGTCCTGCGGGTACTTGGTCGTCACCAGCGCATGCAGGGCCAGCGCGGTCGTCTTGGCCTCGCCCCAGGTGCCGCGCAGTTCCATCGAGTACGACATGTCGACGAGCAGGGCGATGGCCGCAGAAGAACGGCGCTCCGTCTCGACGACCTCGAAATCCTCGGCATCGAGGGCCAGGTCGGCGCCGCTGCCCGCGGTGCGCAGCACGGCGTTGCGCACGGTGCGCACGACGTCGAGCGGCTGCTCGTCACCGAAGCGCCATTCCCGGCTGGCCCCGGTGACCTCGCCGGCCGCACCCGCGTCGCGCACGTCGTGGCTGCCGCGGCCGCGTGATTCGAGCACGGCGAACACCCGGCGCAGCGCGGTGGCCCCGAGCCGGCGCAGCGCCCGCGGCGTCAGCTTGAGCCCGTCACTGCCCCGCTCCAGGTAGCCCTGCCGGCGCAGTTCGCGCTCGATCTGACGCAGCCGCTCCATGTCGTCGACGGCGCTGCGGCCCAGCGCCCGCTCGATGAGTTCCTCGTCGATGTCGTCGAGGCTGGCGCCGGGGTAGTCCTGCCCGAGCAGCTCCTCGAGCTGGTCGAGGTCGGCCAGCTCGGCCAGCGCGCCGGTGGCATCGGAGTAGCCGAGCGGCTCGTCACCGTCCATGCGCTCGCGGCCGCCCCACTGCAGGTCGGGACGCGCGGAGCGCAGGCCCTGCTGCAGGCGACCCATCTCGTCGGCCAGGCCGGAGTTGCCGAGCGCCTGCGCCATCAGATCGCTGAGCTCGCCCTGCTGTTCCGGCGTGAGCGAGTCCATCAATCGCTGCGCGGCCGCGGCCCGCCGAGCCAGCGAGTCGATCA
>JAICKR010000124.1 GCA_025927835.1 Jatrophihabitans sp.
AGTGCGCGGCATCGACGAACCGATTGAGCGTGTGCTCGATGTCGATGTGGAGGAGCTTCTCGAAGTCGAGGACCGTGCGGGCGTGCTCTTGCGCCGGCTTCTCGTGGGTGGGCACCGCGTTGCGGATCAGCGAGTAGACCCAGTAGCTGACCAGGATGAACGCGATCTCCTGCCACAGCCTTGGCCGGCGCTGGCGGCGCAGCCGCTCGGGCAGCAGCGGGCCGAACGGCTGCCAGTGGCGGCGAGGCTGACTCGCCGCCGTTTCGGTGTGGAGCGCGGGGTCGGATGACGACACCGGGCGCTCTCCCGTCATCTCGACGCCGGCACCTCCCACGAGGCGTCATTTTGTCAGAACGAAGCCTAACGTCGCGCGGTGATAACGGCCGTTCCGCCGTTCGCTGAACTCGGAACCGGAGCGCGCTTCGCGGTGGCCGGCGCGCACTGGTAGACGTTGGACGGCTTCTATCCCGTCCAACGTCTACCAGCACCTGCCCGGCGACCAAGGCGGACTGCCTGGTCTTCCAGGCGACGTGGCCTAGATGTCGAAGTACAGCTCGAACTCGTGCGGGTGCGGCCGCAGCCGGATCGAGTCGACCTCCTTGGTGCGCTTGTACTCGATCCAGGTGTCGATGAGGTCCTTGGTGAAGACGCCGCCTTCGAGTAGGTAGTCCTGGTCGGCCTCAAGCGCGTCGAGCACTTCCGGAAGCGAGCCTGGCACCTGCGGAACGGTGGCGTGCTCCTCGGGCGGCAACTCGTAGAGGTCCTTGTCGACCGGGTCGAGCGGCTCGATCTTGTTGCGCACGCCGTCCAAGCCCGCCATCAGCATCGCGGAGAACGCGAGGTAGGGGTTGCACGACGGGTCGGGCACCCGGAACTCGAGCCGCTTGGCCTTCGGGTTGGTGCCGGTGATCGGGATGCGGATGCACGCCGAGCGGTTGCGCTGGCTGTACACCAGGTTGACCGGCGCCTCGAAGCCAGGCACCAGCCGGTGGTAGCTGTTCACGGTCGGGTTGGTGAACGCGAGCAGTGACGGCGCGTGCTTCAGCAGCCCGCCGATGTAGTAGCGCGCCATGTCGGAGAGGCCGGCATAGCCGAGCTCGTCGTAGAACAGCGGCGCGCCGTCCTTCCACAGCGACTGATGGCAGTGCATGCCCGAGCCGTTGTCGCCGAAGATCGGCTTCGGCATGAAGGTGGCCGTCTTGCCGTTCTTCCAGGCCACGTTCTTCACGACGTACTTGAACGTCATCAGGTCGTCGGCGGCCTTCAGCAGCGTGTTGAACTTGTAGTTGATCTCAGCCTGCCCGGCCGTGCCCACCTCGTGGTGCTGGCGCTCGACCGGCAGCCCGGCCTCGATCAGCGCGCGGGTCATCTCAGCCCGCAGGTCGGCGAAGTGGTCGACCGGCGGCACCGGGAAGTAGCCGCCCTTGTACCGAACCTTGTAGCCGCGGTTTCCGCCGTCCTCGATGCGACCGGTGTTCCACGCGCCCGCCACGGAGTCGATGTGGTAGTAGCTCTCGTGCGAGTTGGTCTCGTAGCGCACATCGTCGAACACGTAGAACTCCGCCTCGGGGCCGAAGTAGGCAGTGTCGGCGACGCCGCTGCTCGCGAGGTAGGCCTCCGCCTTCTTCGCGACGTTGCGTGGGTCGCGGCTGTAGGCCTCGCCGGTGAGCGGGTCGTGGATAAAGAACGTGAGGTTCAGGGTCTTCTCGGTGCGGAACGCGTCGACCACCGCGCTCGAGGGGTCGGGCAGCAGCAGCATGTCGGACTCGTGAATTGCCTGGAAACCGCGGATCGACGAGCCGTCGAAGCCAAGCCCGTCGGTGAACACCGACGCGTCGAAGGACTCGGCCGGCACGGTGAAGTGCTGCATGATGCCGGGCAGGTCGCAAAACCGGACGTCGACGGATTTCACGTCGTTGTCACGGATGTACGCCAGGACCTCGTCGGCGCTGGTGAACATGTGTCTCCTCCTGGAAACTGGGCGGGCAACACCAACGACGGTAGGGTGTCGCGGTTTCTCGACGGTATCCCTCATGTTTCCGCCGCGTTACGTCCGCCCACAACATCAGCCCGGACGACGCGCGCGTGCCGCACGTTATCGTTGCGGGCGTGGCGCGTGACACCAGACGAGCGGTCGGATCTTGGCTCGAGGGCCCGGGCGCTGCGGTCCGCGACTCAGACCCGACCGGATACCCCGGCAAGCGGCTCGGCCTGCCGCCGACCGGCGCTGGCTCGGTGGCCGGCTTCGGCCGCCGGTTCGTCGCGCTGCTGATCGACTGGATCGTCTGCGTGCTGATCGCGTCGGCGCTGACCCGGCACGCGGCGGTCGACGGTCGCGCCCCGGTCAACCCGTGGTGGCCGGTGCTCGTGCTGGCCATTGAGTACGTCGCGTTGCTCGGCATGGTGGGCACCACGCTCGGCATGCGGCTGCTTGGCATCGGCGTGCGACGGCTCGACGGCGCCCGGCTCGCGTGGCTTTGGGTGATCGTGCGGACCGCGATGCTGCTGCTGGTGATACCGGCCGTGGTCTACGACCGTGACCAGCGCGGCCTGCACGACAAGGCGGCGGGGGCGGTCGCCGTCCGGCTCTGACCGCGTCGCGCTCAGCGCGGTGGGCGGACACCCTTCGGCAGCTTGGCGCCCTTGGGCAGCGGGCCCTTCGGGATCGGGATGTTAAGCCCGCCGAGCGCGCGCATGCGGCCCTCGATCTGGTCGACGGTCGAGCCTTTGAAGGTGCGCGGCAGCCGGGTGAGTCGGCGCTCCAGCTTGCCGAGCGGCACTTGGCCGGGCTCGTTGCCGACGAGCACCACGGTGACGGGCGTGCCGGCGGCGACCCGGCCGATGCGCTTTTGCTGATCGGCGATCAGCGGACCGAGCCGGTCGGTCGAGCCCTCGCCGATCAAGATGATGCCGGGCTTGCCGACCACCCGGTGCACGATGTCTTGGTTGCGCGTCACCGCGACGTTCGGCGTCAGCCGCCAGTCGCCGCGCAGGCTGCTGACGACGGCGGCGGCCGCTCCGGGCTGGCCTTCGATCTCGCCGTACATCGCCCCGCGCGCGCGTCGTCCGAAAATGATGAACGCGACGAGCGCGCCGCCGATGACGCCGAACACCGTGAAGGTGATCTGGCTCTTCAAGAGGAAGCCGGCGAGCTCGAACACACCGAGCGTGATGAGAAACGCCAGCGCCATCGCGGGGATGAGCCGCTTGTCGCGTTGCCGGGTGAGCTTGAACGCCTCGCGGATTTGCGCGCTGCGCTTGGGAGCCGCCGGCTCCTTGGGAGCCTTGGCTGTCGGTGCCGCCGGTGTCTTCGCCATGATGCCCCCAGAATAAGGGGCCGTCAGCGATCAGGACGACGCGCGCGTCGCGATCGCCTCGCGGTAGAGCCGGCCCGCGCGGTAGGAGGACCGGACTAGGGGTCCGGCCATCACGCCGGAGAACCCGAGCTCGCGGGCGGCCTCGGCGAGTTCGTCGAACTCCGCGGGCTTCACCCACCGATCGACGGGATGGTGGCGAACCGACGGCCGCAAGTATTGCGTGATTGTGACCAGCTCGCAGTCGACGGACCGCAGATCGGCGAGCGCGCCTACGACCTCGTCGCGAGTCTCGCCGAACCCGAGGATCAGGTTCGACTTCGTGACTAGCCCGCGCGCCCGGGCCTGCTTGAGCACGTCGAGGGAGCGGTCATAGCGAAAACCGGGCCGGATCGACTTGAAGAGGCGCGGAACCGTCTCGAGGTTGTGCGCGAAGACCTCCGGCGCCGCGTCGAAGACCTGGTCGAGCAGCTCGGGCACCCCATGAAAGTCAGGGGTCAGCAGTTCGACGCCGCAGCCCGGCACCGCGTCGTGGATCTCGCGCACCGTCTGCGCGTAAAGCCATGCGCCCTCGTCGTCGAGGTCGTCGCGGGTGACCCCGGTGACCGTCGCGTACCGCAGGCCCATCCGTTTGACGGACTCGGCGACCCGGCGCGGCTCGTCACGGTCGAGCGGTTGCGGGCGGCCGCTGTTGATCTGGCAGAACGAGCAGTTGCGGCTGCAGGTCGCGCCGCCGATCAGGAAGGTCGCCTCCCGGTCTTCCCAGCACTCGAAGATGTTGGGGCAGCCGGCCTCCTCGCACACCGTGTGCAGGCCTTCGCGCCGCACCAGGTCTTTCAGCTCTGAGTACTGCGGCCCCATCCTCGCCCGGATTTTTATCCACTCGGGCTTCTTCTCGATGGGTACTTCTGCGTTGCGGGCCTCGACCCGCAGCAGCTTGCGTCCGTCAGGGGCTACCGCTGTCACGCGTTCAAGGTTACGCGGGGGTCGCGGGACGCGGCGGCGGCGAGGGCCCGGGTCAGATGACGCTGGACGACGGGGAGCATCTCCTCGACCGTCACGTCGCGGCCGAGCTCGGCTGACAACGAGGTCACCTCGGCGTCGTCGATGCCGCACGGCACGATGCGGCCGAACCAGGACAGGTCAGGGTCGCAGTTGAGCGCGAAGCCATGCATCGTCGTGCAGCGTGAGATCCGGACGCCGATCGCGGCGACCTTGCGGTCGGGACCGCCTGCGTCGGCAGGCACCCACACGCCTGAGCGCCCGGCAATTTGCACCGTGGCCACTCCGAGTTCGGCGCAGGCGCCCATCAGGGCCTGCTCGAGCCGGCGGACGTGCCCGACGGCGTCGATCGGCATCGCGAGCTTCACGATCGGGTAGCCGACCAGCTGGCCCGGGCCGTGCCAGGTGATCCGGCCGCCGCGGTCAACCTCCACGACCGGCGTGCCGTCAATCGGCCGCTCGAAGTCCTGCGTGCGCTTGCCGGCGGTGAACACCGGCGGGTGCTGCAGCAGCAGGCAGGTGTCGGGGATCTCGTCGGCCACCCGTCGCGCGTGGGTCTCGCGCTGCAGCGCCCACGCGTCGTCGTATGGCAGGAGCCCTAGACGCTCGAATCGAAGCTCGCTCACCTCTCGACAATACGTCGCGGGCGCAGGCCGTCCGATCCGTATCGTTAGCCCATGCGGTTAGCGCTTGGTTCGCGGATCTCCCACGCGTGCACCGGTCGCCGGTCGAAGTGGGTCGTGATCGGTTTGTGGATCGTCATCTTCGTCGTCTCCGCGCCGCTCGCGAGCAAGTTGACCGGCGCGCAGAACAACGACGCCGGCTCTTACCTGCCGAAGTCCGCCGAGTCGACGAAGGTGCTCGACGCGCAGAAGAACTTCGCCGACGCAGACGTGCTCGACGCGGTCATCGTCTACGAGCGGCCGTCCGGCATCACACCGGCCGACGAGACGGCGATCTCCGCGCAGCGCGCGGCGGCGTCCAAAGTGTCTGGCATCAAAGGGACAGTGACGCAGGTTCAGAATTCCGACGACGGCGCGGCGGCCGCGTTCCTCGTGCCGATTTACGCGAAGGACTCCGTGAAGTTCATCGACACCGTGAAGTCGGTGCGGGCACAACTGCACTCGGTCGACGGCCTGTCGGTGCATCTGACCGGCCCGGCGGGCGTGCAATCCGATAGTAACGACGTGTTCAGCGACATCGACGGGAAGTTGTTGTACGCGACGGTTCTGGTCGTGGTGCTGGTCTTGTTGCTGACGTATCGAAGTCCGGTGCTGTGGTTGATCCCGGTGCTCGGTGCGGCCGCGGCGCTCGAGCTGGCGCAGGCGGTCGTGTACGGCTTGGCGAAGTCCGGCATGACGGTGAACGGGTTGAGCGCCGGCATCTTGCTCGTGTTGGTCTTTGGGGCGGGAACCGACTACGCGCTGCTGCTTGTCGCCCGATATCGAGAAGAGCTGCACAACCACGAGGACAAACACGAGGCGATGGCCTTCGCGCTGCACCGCGCGGGCCCGGCGATCGTCGCGTCGTCGACCACGGTGATTGTGAGCCTGCTCTGTCTGCTGGTGTGCCAGATGCAGTCGACTCGAGGGCTCGGTCCGGTCGGCGCCGTCGGCATTTTGTGCGCGGTCGCCGCGATGACCACGTTCCTGCCGGCGCTGCTCGTCGCCGTGCCGCGCAAGGTGTTCTGGCCGTTCGTGCCGCGGTTCGGCACGCCCACCCGCGAGGAGAGCGGTCCGTGGGGACGGGTGGCGGCGAGAGTGTCGCGTCGTCCGCGGCCGATCTGGGTCAGCGGCGTGGTCGTGCTCGGCGTGTTGTGCGTCGGATTGCTCACATTGAACGCGCATGGGTTGTCCGACAAGGACCAGTTCGTAGGGAAGCCCGACTCCATTAAAGGCGAGGCCGTGATGGCGGCCCACTTCGGCGGTGCCACAGCCGCGCCCGCGGTCGTCATCGCGGATGGGGGCTCCGCTGACGCGGTCACCGCCGCGATCGCGAAAGTGCCTGGCCTGCAAGGAAAACCGCAGGTGACCGAGCGCGCGGTGGGCCTCGTCGAGATCGACGCCCAGCTGGCCAATCCGGCCGACAGCGCGGCGGCCAAGCACACCATCTTGGCGTTGCGTGAGGCGGTGCACGCGGTGCCCGGCGCAAACGCGATGGTCGGCGGCGCCACCGCCGTGAACTACGACTCGCAGCAGGCTTCGGCGGCCGACAACCGGTTGGTGATGCCGATCGTGCTAGCAGTGGTGCTCATCATCTTGGTGTTGCTGCTGCGCGCTATCGTCGCGCCGGTGCTGCTCGTCGCGTCGGTCGTGCTGTCGTTCTTCGCGGCGCTCGGCGCGAGCGCGTTCGCGTGGCGGCACATCCTCGGATTTCCCGGCGCCGACGCCTCCGCGCCGCTGTATCTGTTCATCTTCTTGGTGGCGCTCGGCATCGACTACAACATCTTCTTGATGTCTCGGGTACGCGAGGAGTCGCTGCAAATTCCAACCAGGGAAGCGATTCGCAAGGGTGTGGCAGTCACGGGCGGGGTCATCACGTCGGCGGGAATCGTGCTCGCGGCGACGTTCAGCGTGCTCGCGGTGCTGCCGCTGGTGACGTTGGTAGAGGTCGGTTCGGCGGTCGCGTTCGGCGTGCTGCTCGACACATTCATCATCCGTTCGATCGTGGTGCCGGCCGCCGCGCACGACATCGGGGCACCGATCTGGTGGCCGAGTTCGCTGGTTCGCGGTCCGCGGGTCAGGGCGCCGTCAACGGAGGACGCGCTCGCGGCCGAGCCGTGAGCCGCCTGTGGATAACTAACGTCGCGGCCAAGGCCGGATGCGGTCGAATACCGACGTGGAGACCTTCTCGCTTCCGGGGTTCGACATCGAGCAGCTCCTCGGCTTCGGTGGGACAGGGGAGGTGTGGCGGGGTCGCGAGCTCGCGACCGGCGAGCTCGTCGCGCTGAAGCGGCTACGGGTCGGCGAAGACGAGATGGACGCCGAATCGCAGCGGCAACTGCGCCGCGCCGCGGCGCTGCTCGCGACCGTTCGCCACGAGCACGTCGTCCGGCTGCGCGCCACGGTTCCGACCGCGACCGGCGTGGTGCTGGTGCTCGATTACGCGAAGGGCGGCAGCCTCGCGGCTCTCCTCGCCGCGCGGGGGACGCTCACGGCGGGTGAGGTGGTCACGGTGGCGGCGCCGCTCGCCGCCGCTCTCGCCTCGATGCATGACCAAGACGTCGTCCATGGCAACATCACCCCCGCCAACGTGCTGTTCGGCGGCGCGGGGAAGCCCCTGCTCGCCGACCTTGGCGTGGCCGCGCTGGTCGGTGCAGCGGGCCGCGCCATCGCGCTCGCCCCTGGGTTCGCCGATCCGGCGGTTCGCGAGGGGGTCAGCGTCACGGCCGCGGACGTCCACGGGTTGGCGGCCGTCTGCCACGCCGCCGTGACGGGCACCGCGCCGTACCGCGACGGGCGGCTGGTCTCTCTGCGGTCGGTCGCGCATGGAGTGCCACCGTCGCTGATCGAGGCAATCGAGGCGGCGATGAACCCCGACTTCCGCTCCCGTCCGGACGCTGCCGGTTTCGCCCGCGCGCTGTACGCGGCGTGCAGCCCGCGGCCGGTGGTGCTGGTCGACTTCCCCGGTGGCGATCCGGCGGGACCGGTCGTCGAGCCGCCGGCCCAAGGATCGCCGCCTGAAGAGGCCCCAGCTGAGCTGCCTGCCGAGCCGGCTTCGGTAACGAGATCAACGCCGCGGCGACAAGTCGGCGACGGTGGTCGGCATCGCGGTTCCGGTCGGCCGCGACTGCGCGCGCCGGCACCTCGACTGGCAGCCCGGCGGCTGGCGTTGCCCCTCCTCGCCGCCGGGCTGCTGGCGGCCGCCGTGTTCGTGGGCGTCGCATGGGCCGCGCACGACCGGCCGGCGGCGGCAAGCGCGCAGCCAGCGGGCGCGCTCCCGTCGTCCGACACCGCCTGGCTGCGCGTGCTGACGGCGCTCGACAAAGCGCGCGACCGCGCTTTCGCAGACGGCGACCCGGACGAGCTCGCGGGGGTGTACGTCGCGGGCTCCGCCGCGCTTGCCGCCGATCGGCGGACGCTCCTCGCGATGGCTGATTCCGGCGAGCGGGCACGGGAATTGTCGCTCACGCTGGTGTCGGTGGAGCTGCAGACACAGACGCCGACGAGTGTGCAGTTGCACGTGCGCGACACCTTGCCGCCGTACGAGATCGTCGACGCCGATGGCGTCATGCAGCGGCAGCCGGGGCGAGGCGAACGGGATTGGCTGGTCACCTTGCGGGCGAGCGCCGCCGGCGGTCCGTGGCGCATCGCAAGCATTGGCGGGGGCTGAGGCTCACATCAACTCAGCGAGCCGGCGCCGCAAATGGTGGGCTTGGGGTTCACTCATGCCGCGCGAGATCGCTTGCTGGTAAGCGATTCTGGCCGCGTCATGTTCGCCGAGGCGGTGCAGCAGCTCGGCGCGGGTGGCGTGCCACCACGGATATCCGTCGAGGCCGGTGATCGCGTCGACCAGCGCTAGCCCTGCCGCCGGGCCGTCGCGTTCGGCGATCGCCGCGGCCCGGTTAAGCCGGACAACGGGCCCGTCGTTCAACGACAGCAACACGTCGTACCAGGAGATGATCGCGTCCCAATTCGTGTCCGCGTAGCTCGGCGCGAGCGCGTGGCAGGCCGCGATCGAAGCTTGGACGACGTAGGCGTCAGGGCGGTCGGGGGTCCGTCGCAGGCCGCGGCCCACGATTTCGACGGCTTCGGCGATCGCGGCGCGATCCCACCGGGTGCGGTCCTGGTCGGGCAGCAGGACCGGGTGTCCGTTGGCGTCGACGCGTGCTTGACGACGCGAATCTTGCAGCAGCATCAGCGCGAGCAGGCCAAGCACGGTCGGCTCGTCGGGCATGAGTTCGGCGAGCAGCCGCCCCAGCCTGATGGCCTCAGCGGTGAGCGCGACCCGGGTGAGGTCGGTGCCAGCTGTCGCCGCGTAGCCTTCGTTGAAGACGAGATAGACGGTGGTCGCGACGCCGGAAAGGCGCGCTGGCAACTCCTCGGTCGGCGGCACCCGATACGGGATCCGGGCTTGGGCGATCTTCTGCTTGGCGCGGGTGAGCCGTTTCGCCATCGTCGGCTCCGGCACGAGCAGGCCGCGCGCGACCTCGGCGGTCGACAGCCCGCCGAGGGTGCGCAGCGCCAGGGCCACCTGCGCATCGAGCGAGAGCGTCGGGTGGCAGCAGGTGAAGACCAGCCGGAGGAGGTCGTCCGCGACGACCTCCTCCGGGTCCGGCGTCCACCCCGGTGTCTGCTCGCTGAACATCAGCGCCGCCCGCTCTTTCCCCGCCCGCTGCGCCTCGCGGCGGATGACGTCGATCGCCCGGCGCCTGGCGGTCAGCAGCAGCCAGGCCCGCGGGTTCTCCGGCACACCGTCGCGCGGCCACGTCTCCAGCGCGCGGACGACGGCGTCTTGCGCGGCGTCCTCGGCGAGGTCGATGCTGCCGGTCACCCGGATCAGCGTCGCGAGCACCCGGGTGCCTTCGTCGCGGACCAGCGCGGCGAGCGCGTCGCCAGTCGACATAGGAGTTAGAACTCGATGACCGGGCGCACCTCGACCGCGCCGCCCCACGCCGCGGGAATCCGCGCCGCGACCGACACCGCCTCGTCGAGGTCGGCGCACTCGAGCAGGTAGAAGCCGGTCAGCGCCTCCTTGGTCTCGGCGTAGGGCCCGTCGGACGTGACGACGTCACCGCCCTTGCCGCCCTCGACCCGAACGGTGGTGGCGGTGGCGGTTGGGTAGAGGGCGTTGCCACCGCGGATGATTGCGGCCGCGCCCTGCCCGAACTCGTTGTACTCCTTCATCTCCTGGCCGAACTCGGGCAGCGTCCAGTCGACGTCTTTGGTGTAGGTGAGCGCGGCGTACAGCGGCATGGCTTGCTCCTCCGGTGTGACCGACGCCAATCGTCGGTTGTCACCCTATGGACGAGCGGCCGCCGCCGGCAAGGACACC
>JAICKR010000090.1 GCA_025927835.1 Jatrophihabitans sp.
GACGTGTCAGGCGAGGGCGTGCAGCAGGCCCTGCTGAAGATCCTCGAAGGCACCTCGGCGTCGGTGCCCCCGCAGGGCGGGCGCAAGCACCCGCACCAGGAGTTCATCCAGATCGACACGACCAACGTGCTGTTCATCGTCGGCGGCGCGTTCGCCGGGCTCGACACGATCATCGAGGCGCGGGTCGGCAAGAAGGGCCTCGGCTTCGGCGCCGAGCTCAACACCAAGTTCGAGAAGGAAACCAAGGACGTCTTCTCCGACGTCATGCCCGAGGACTTGATGAAGTTCGGGCTGATCCCGGAGTTCATCGGCCGGTTGCCGGTCATCACCTCGGTGCGCCCGCTCGACCGCGACGCGCTGGTCCGGATCCTGACCGAGCCGAAGAACGCGCTGGTGCGCCAGTACCAGAAGCTGTTCGAGCTCGACAACGTCGAACTCGAGTTCAGCGACGACGCGCTCGAGGCGGTCGCCGACCAGGCCGTCCTGCGGGGAACGGGCGCGCGCGGGCTGCGCGCGATCCTCGAAGAGGTCCTGCTGTCGGTGATGTACGAGGTGCCGTCACGTGAGGACGTCGCCCGCGTGGTGATCACCCGTGAGACGGTGCTCGACCACGTGTACCCGACCCTCGTGCCGCGTGAGCCCCCGAAGCGCGAGCGCCGCGAGAAGAGCGCCTGAGCTCAGGCTGCGGTCGGCAGGTCGGCTGACGCCTCGACGGAGGCGGTCGTCGCGGTGCGAGCGCTGCGGAGCAGGCCGGGGCCCAGGGCGAGTGGCACGCACACGCCCAGGAGGCCGGCGGCGACGAACAGCGTCCGCGGGTCGAAGACCGAGGCGAGCGCGCCACCGGCGGCGAACGCCAGGATCTGTGTGCCGGAGGCCAGCCCGCTGAGCAGCGCGCTGACCCGCCCCCGCTCCGCGGCGGAGGTGCGGCTCATGGCCAGTGACGCGAGCGTGACGTTCATGATGCCGTTGGTGAACCCCAGCAGCACGACGCTCGGCAGCATCCACAGCACCGACGACGACAGCCCGATGGCGACGAGCGTCAGGGCGAGGTTCAGGCACGACGCGACGAAGCCCTTGGCCAGCGCGGCCTGCCCCCGGATACGGCCGCCGTACAGCGCGCCGGCCAGCGCGCCGGCCGACAGCACGGCGCCGACGATCCCGTACCAGGTCGTGCTGGCGTGCAACGTCTCGCGCACCAGGAAGACCTCGACCACGTTGACCATCGAGCCGAGCAGGACGAACAGGCCGATCAGGATGAACAGCGGGCGCAGCACGCCGTCCGCGCGCACGATGGCGACTCCGCCGCGCGGCCGCACGCCGTCGTGTGCCCGGACGAGCACCCGACGCGTCGAGATCAGCAGGGCGATGCCGGTGACGAGGACGTACGCGGCGGCGTCGAGCAGCAGCGGGATGCGCGCGCCGTAGAGCCCGACGAGCAGCCCGCCGAGCGCCGGCGCGACGATCCCGGCGACGGTCCGGCCCGCCTGGGTGTGCCCGATCGCCCGGGTCAGCGCGTCGCCCTCGGCGATCGTGGCCAGCATCGTCTGCCAGCAGGCGGCGTTGACCGCTTGGCCGGCGCCGAGCACCGCCACGAGTGCGAGCAGCGCGGGTGTGGCGGTGACGTTCGCCAGCACGCCGCACACGACCGCCTGGGCGAGGCTCGACGCCAGCAGCAGGCGCTGGTTGTCGACGCGGTCGACGAGTCGTCCCACCACGCCGGAGAGCAGCACGATCGGCAGCGCGTTGGCGATCAGCAGCGCGGCCACCGCCCCCGCCCCCGCGCCGTGCGTCTGGAGCCGCAGCACCAGCGCGACCTCGGCGACCAGGTCTCCGAGCCAGGAGAGCGACTTCGCGACGACGACGAACGAGACGTCATGCTGGCGAGATCTGAAAGACATATTGCGAAAGTATCCCTTCAGATTTACCTCGTCAAGGAGGAATCAGTAGCGTGTGCAGCCGTGACGCCCCGCCGGAAGAAGGAGCCATCGGAGCGGCCGCCGGTCAAGCTGACCGATCCGCGCGCCATCCGGGCACTCGCACATCCGGCGCGCCTCGCCGTCATCGACGAGCTCTATGCCGGGCGCGAGCTCACCGCGACCGAGTGCGCCGAGATCGCCGGCCTGAGCCCGAGCGCGATGAGCTATCACCTGCGCAGCCTGGAGAAGGTCGGCATCGTCGAGCGCGCCGAGTCCAGCGGGGACGGGCGGGAACGGCCGTGGCGCGCGGCCGGCGCTTACCTGCAGGTCGACAGCACCTCGAACGGCGTCGGCGAGCTCGCCGCCTCGACGGCGTTGAACCAGGCCGTGCTGGGCCGCACCATCGAGCAGTTCGACGCCTACCTGGCGCGGCGCAAGAACGAGCCGGTGGATTGGCTGGACGCGGTCGAGGGGAGCTACGGGCGGTTGTGGCTCACCGCCGACGAGGCCAGGGCGCTCGGCGAGCAGTTCCTGCAGCTGTTCGAGAACTACCGCGGCCGGCGCACCGGTAACCGGCCCGAGGGTGCGCGACACCTGCGTTTCGCGTTCCTGCTCTTCCCGACCGACGAACCGAAAGCCGGCGACACCGCCCCGTAATGTCGAACGGCGTGACGCCAGCACCGCTCGCCCTGCCCGCTGCGCATTGGGACGATTGGCTTTGCGGCCGCGTCGACGGTCTGCTCGAGTCGGCCCGCGAGTTGCTCGCCCGACTCAAGGACGGCGCCGAGCGCGACGCGGCCGAGGCTCTCGAGCTGTGGAACGACGCCGACATCGCCCTGCGCGCTGCCGGCTCGGTCGCGAACCTGCTCAGCGAAGTGCACCCGGACGATGCGGTGCGCAGCCTTGCCGAACAACGCGGCCGCGACGTCGAGCGGGCTCGCACCGACCGCGATCTCGACCGCGGTCTCTACGACGTGCTCGAGGCGACCGATCCCGCCGGCCTCGACGAGCAGGCGCACCGCTGCCGCGAGCACGTGCTGCGCGACTTCCGGCGCAGCGGCGTCGACCGGTCGGACGACGCGCGCGCCCGGCTGCGCGAGATCTCCGAGCGGCTGACCGTCCTAGATCAAGATTTCTCCCGGATCATCCGCGAGGACGTGCGCTCGATCCGGGTCCGGCCGGAGCAACTGGACGGGCTGCCCGACGACTTCGTCGCGGCGCATGCCGCCGACGCAGCCGGCCTGGTCACGATCACCACCGACTATCCCGACTACCTGGCCTTCCGTGCCTTCGCACGCGACGCGGACGCGCGGCGGCAGCTGACCGTCGAGTTCCTGAACCGCGGCTGGCCGGCCAACGATCCGGTGCTGCACGAGATGCTCGCGCTGCGCGCGGAGAAGGCGACCATCCTGGGCTACCACAGCTGGCCCGACTACGACGCCGACGTCAAGATGATCGGCACCGCCCAGGCGATCGCCGAGTTCATCGACCGCGTCGCCGACGCTGCAGAGCCCGCCGCGCAGCGCGACAAGCAGGCTCTCGTCGCGCGGAAGCGCCAGGACGACCCAGCGGGTGAGCGGTTCGACTGGTCCGACTTCCCCTACTACTCCGAGCTGGTGCGGCGCGACGCGTTCGACGTCGACGCGCAGGAGGTCCGTCGTTACTTCGACTTCGCTGCCGTGCGCCGCGGCCTGCTGGACGTGACCGGGCGGTTGTTCGGCCTCGAGTACCGCCCCGTCGACGTGCCCTGCTGGCACGAGGACGTCGCCGGCTACGACGTGTTCCTCGAGGGCGCGCAGGTCGGCCGTATCTACCTCGACCTGCACCCACGCGAGGGCAAGTTCAAGCACGCCGCACAGTTCGATCTCGTCGGCGGCATCACCGGCCGGCAGCTGCCCGAGGGCGTGCTGGTGTGCAACCTCCCGCGCGGTCTCATGGAACACCGCGACGTCGTCACGCTCTTCCACGAGTTCGGCCACCTCGTGCACCACATCCTCGGTGGCCGGCAGCGGTGGGCGCGTTTCTCCGGTGTCGCCACCGAATGGGACTTCGTCGAGGCACCCTCGCAGATGCTCGAGGAATGGGCATGGGACGCCGACATCCTGCGCACGTTCGCGGCCGACGCCGACGGCGTGCCGATCCCCGGCGAACTCGTCACTCGGATGCGGGCCGCGAAAGACTTCGGCAAGGGGATGTTCGTCCGCAGCCAACTCTTCTACACCGCCGTGTCCTTCGTGCTGCACGGCGACCGGCCGGCCGACCACACCCTCGCGGTGCGTGAGCTGCAGCAGCGCTACGACCTCATCGACTATGTCGACGGCACGCACTTCCAGGCGTCGTTCGGGCACCTCTCCGGCTACACGTCGGCCTATTACACGTACATGTGGAGCCTGGTCATCGCGAAGGACCTGTTCTCCGCCTTCGACCCGGCCGACCTGTTCGCAGCCGAGGTCGCGCACCGCTACCGCGACCGGGTGCTCGCAGCAGGCGGCTCGAAGGACGCTGCCCAGCTCGTGCGGGACTTCCTCGGCCGCGACTTCGGCTTCGACGCCTTCGCGGCCTGGCTCGACCGTGCCCCGGTGCCCAGCCGAGCCGGCTAGCCGAAACTGACCGAGAGCCGGTCGGCGACCGGGCGGAAGCCGATCGCGCGGTAGATCTTGTTCGAGGTGGGGTTCGCGCGGTCGGCGTAGAGCACCGGGATCGCGGCGTTGTCGATGACATCGAGCGCGGCGCGGGCGGTGACCGCCGAGCCATAGCCGCGGCCGCGATTGCGCGGCGGCGTGTAGACCGGGCCGATGCGCGAGACGCCGGCCGCCGGCGGGCGGCGGGCCGCCATCGAGACCGGCCGCTCCTCGGCGTCCAGCCACAGCCAGGTGCGCGAGTGCTCGATCACGACACTCGCGAGGCGCTTCGGGTCGAAATCGACGGGCAGCCGGCCGTACGTCTCGATCGTGTACGGCGCGATCCACGACTCGAGCAGATCCAGATCGCCGCGGTCGGCGAGACGCGCCCGCCCGGCCACGCCGACCGGCGCGACGAGCCGGTCGAGGCGGTAGAGCCGCTCGGCGATGCGATGCCCCGGCCGCCGGCCGAGCGCGTCGACGAGCGCTTCCACGACCGGCACCGGCCCGCCCAGCCCGGCGACGCCCGGCAGTTCGCCGATCGCGTCGGCCAGGGCCGGCACGTCCGTCCATTCGTCGGTGAGGGCGATCGGATGCTCCGGGCTGGGCCGCGCAGCGAGCGCGACCTGGCTGTGGGCACACCAGCCGCCACTGCCTACATTGCGCAGGTAGCTGCGCACGGTGGCGAAGACCGTGTTGCGGATCGGGTCGGCCATCAGGACGGGCTCGAGCCGGCCGAGGATCTCCCCGGTGTCGGTCGTCGTGTGCACCGCCATGCCCCGATGGTCGTCAGCGGCACGCAGAACCGCCAGCGGATATCGCCGCCGGCACAATCCATAGACTTCCCAGCGTGAGTAGCGACGCCGCGGCCCGCCCCGAGCTGCCGAGCCAGTACAACCCGGCAGACCTCGAGGGTCCGCTCTACGCGCGCTGGGTCGAGCGCGGCTACTTCACCGCCGACCCGAAGAGCGACAAACCGCGGTTCTCCCTCGTCATCCCGCCGCCCAACGTCACCGGCAGCCTGCACATCGGGCACGCGCTCGAGCAGACGATGATGGACGCGCTGACCCGGCGCGCCCGCATGCAGGGCTTCGACACGCTCTGGCTGCCCGGCATGGACCACGCCAGCATCGCCGTGCACGCGCTCGTCGAACGCCATCTCGCCGAGACCGAGGGCAAGGGCCGTTTCGACTACAAGCGCGAGGAGTTCGTCGAGAAGGCGTGGGAGTGGAAGGAGCGCTACGGCGGGCAGATCCTCGGCCAGATGCGCCGCCTCGGCGACGGCGTCGACTGGAGCCGCGAGCGGTTCACCATGGACGCCGGGCTCTCCCGGGCCGTGCAGACCATCTTCAAGCGGCTCTACGACGACGGGCTCATCTACCGCGCGGAACGCATCATCAACTGGTGCCCGCGCGATCTCACCGCGCTGTCCGACGCCGAGGTCGAGCACGAGGACGAGCCCGGTGAGCTCGTCTCGATCCGCTACGGCGACGGCGACACCTCCGTCGTCGTGGCCACCACCCGGCCCGAGACGATGCTCGGCGACACCGCGGTCGCGGTCCACCCCGACGACGAGCGCTATCGGCATCTGGTCGGCACCGAGGTCGCGCTGCCGCTGACGAATCGCCGCATCCCGATCGTCGCCGACGAACACGTCGACCCCGCCTTCGGCACCGGGGCGGTGAAGGTGACCCCTGCGCACGATCCGAACGACTTCGAGATCGGGCGCCGGCACGAGCTGCCGATGCCGACGATCATGGACGAGCGCGGCGTCATCACCGCGCCCGGCCCGTTCGCCGGGGTCGACCGCATGGAGGCGCGCTACGCGATCGTCGCCGCGCTGCGCGAGGACGGTCGCATCGTCGCCGAGAAGCGGCCGTACGTGCACGCGGTCGGGCACTGCTCGCGCTGCAACACGGTCGTCGAGCCGCGGCTCTCGCTGCAGTGGTGGGTGAAGGTCGAGACGCTGGCCAAGGCCGCGAGCGACGCGGTGCGCGACGGTCGCGTGGTCATCGAGCCCGCGTCGATGCGCAGCCGCTACTTCCAGTGGGTAGACAACCTGCGCGACTGGTGCATCAGCCGCCAGCTGTGGTGGGGCCACCGCATCCCGGTCTGGTATTCGCCCGACGGTGACGACGTGTGCGTCGGCCCGGACGAGACGCCGCCCGCGGGCTGGACGCAGGACGAGGACGTACTCGACACCTGGTTCTCCTCGGCGCTGTGGCCGTTCTCGACGCTCGGCTGGCCGGACGACACCGACGACCTGCGTGCCTACTATCCGACGACCGTCCTGGTCACCGGCTACGACATCCTCTTCTTCTGGGTCGTGCGGATGATGCTGTTCGGGCTGTACGGCATGGACGGCCGGGTGCCCTTCAAGACGGTGCTGCTGCACGGCCTCGTGCGCGACTCGTCGGGCAAGAAGATGTCCAAGTCGCGAGGCAACGTGGTCGACCCGCTGCTCTGGATCGACGCGTACGGCGCCGACGCGGTGCGGCTGTCGCTGCTGCAGGGCGCGAACCCCGGCGCGGATCAGGCGATCAACGAGGAGTGGGTGGTCGGCACCCGCAACTTCGGCACCAAGCTGTGGAACGCGACGCGCTTCGCGCTGATGTCGGGCGCCACCGTCGAGGGTCCGCTGCCGGACGAGCTCGGTGTCGTCGACGCGTGGATCCTGTCCGAACTGCAGGCGGTCGTCGCCGAGGTCGACGCGCTGTACGAGCGCTACGAGTTCGCCAAGATCGTCGACGTCCTCTACCACTTCGCGTGGAACACGGTGTGCGACTGGTACATCGAGCTGGCGAAGTTCTCGCTGGCCGGCGATCAGCGCACGCAGACGCAGCGCGTGCTCGGCGAGGTGCTCGACGTGCTGCTGCGCCTGCTGCACCCGATGATCCCCTTCGTCACCGAGGCCCTGTGGAGCGCGCTCACCGGCCGCGACTCGGTGGTCGTCGCCGACTGGCCGGCGCCCGACACCGCGCGGGCCGACGCCGCCGCGAGCGGCTACATCCAGCACCTCATGGAGGTCGTCTCCGAGGGCCGGCGCTTCCGCTCCGACCAGGGCATCAAACCCGCCCAGCGCATCCCGGCCCGGATCAGCGGCGAGGTCAACCCCGATCACGTCCGCTCGCTGCTACGGCTCGACGAGCCGGGCCCGGAGTTCACCGCCACCGCCAAGCTCACGCTGTCGGCCGGCAACGTGCTCGAGTTCGACCTGTCCGGCGCCATCGACGTGGCCGCCGAACGCGCGCGGCTGCACAAAGACCGCGCGGCAGCGGAGAAGGAGCGCGCACAGAACGCCGGCAAGCTCGGCAACGCGGCGTTCCTCGACAAAGCGCCCGAGGACGTCGTCGCGAAGGTGCGCGACCGGCTCGCCGCGGCCGAGGCAGACATAGCGCGCATCGACGCCGCTCTCACCGCACTGCCGGAGGCGTAGCCATGGCACTCAGCGATCAGGTCGACCCACAAGAGGCTGCGCGGCGCAGCTCGCGCGGCGCCGCAGAGGAGCCGGGCCGTCGCCGGCTGCCCATCGGCTCGCTCCCGCAGGAGGGCATGTCCGGTGAGGACGCCTACGAGCTGATCGCGACCGAGTTGCTGCTCGACGGCAACGCGCGGTTGAACCTCGCCACGTTCGTGACGACGTGGATGCCGCCGCACGCGGCCCGGCTGATGGCCGACACGGCCGACAAGAACATGATCGACAAGGACGAGTACCCGCAGACCGCGGAGCTCGAGGCGCGCTGCGTCAGCATCATCTCGGATCTGTGGAACTCTCCCGACGGAGAGACACCGACCGGCTGCTCGACGACCGGCTCGAGTGAGGCCGTCATGCTCGGCGCGCTTGCGTTGAAGTGGAAATGGCGCGAGAAGATGCGGGCCGCGGGCAAGCCGACCGACCGCCCCAACCTCGTGACCGGATCGAACGTCCAGGTGTGCTGGGAGAAGTTCTGCCGGTACTGGGACGTCGAGCCTCGTCTGGTTCCGGTCGAGGGCGACACACTGCACCTCACGGCCGAGCGCGCCGTCGCGCACTGCGACGAGAACACGATCGGCGTCGCCGCCGTGCTCGGCTCGACCTTCGACGGCAGCTACGAGCCGGTCCGCGAGATTGCGGCCGCCCTGGACGACCTCCAGGCCCGGACCGGGCTGGACATCCCGATGCACGTCGACGGCGCGTCCGGTGGGTTCGTCGCGCCGTTCGTACAACCCGACCTCGAGTGGGACTTCCGGGTGCCGCGCGTCAAGTCGATCAATGCGTCCGGGCACAAGTACGGCCTCGTCTATCCGGGCGTGGGCTGGGTGATCTGGCGCGACGCCGAGTCGCTGCCGCGTGACCTCATCTTCGACGTGAACTACCTCGGCGGGCACATGCCCACGTTCGCGCTGAACTTCTCCCGGCCCGGCAGCGAGGTCATCGCTCAGTACTTCATGTTCGCGTCGCTCGGGCACGACGGATACCGCCAGGTGCAGCAACAGTCGTCCGACGTCGCGCAGTACCTCGCGGCCGAGATCGAGAAGATCGGGCCCTACCGGCTGGTGACACGCGGAGACGAGCTGCCCGTGTTCGCGTTCACGCTCAAAGCGGGCATCACGAACTACACCGTGTTCGACGTGTCGGACAAGCTGCGCGAGCGCGGCTGGCTCGTGCCCGCGTACACGTTCCCGGAGAACCGCCAGGACCTCTCCGTGCTGCGCATCGTCGTGCGGGCCGGCATGAGCCACGACATGGCCGACCTGCTGCTCGCCGACCTGCGCGACCGCACCGAGTTCTTCGAGTCCCTCGAGGCGCCGCTGCCGCGCCCGGCCGAGACACAGGCGTTCTCGCATTGACCGAGGCACAGCGATACGCGCAGGAGCTGCACCGGATCGAGGCGGCGATCTTCGGCCGCCGCAACGAGGGCCACATCAACCCCACCAACGAACGCATGCAGGCGCTGGTCGAACTGCTCGGCGATCCGCAACGCAACTACCGCTCGATCCATCTCACCGGGACGAACGGCAAGACGAGCACCGCGCGGATGGTCGACGAACTGCTGCGCGAGTTCGGGCTGCGCACCGGCCGTTACACGAGCCCGCACCTCACGAGCGTCACCGAGCGCATCGTCATCGACGGCGCACCGGTGAGCGACCGCACGTTCGCCGAGGGTTACCGCGAACTGGAGCCCTACATCGCGGAGATCGATCGCCGCTTTGATACCCCCTTGTCCTTCTTCGAGATCGTCACCGCACTCGCGTACTCGATCTTCGCCGACGCACCGGTCGACGTGGCTGTGGTCGAGGTGGGCCTCGGCGGCACGTGGGACAACACGAACGTCATCGACGCCGAGGTGGCCGTCGTGACGCCGATCGGGCTCGACCACACGCAGTACCTCGGCGACACGGTGCTGCGCATCGCCGCCGAGAAGGCCGGGATCATCAAGCCCGACGCGGTGGCGATCCTCGCCGCGCAGCCGCCGGAGGCGGCCGCCGAGCTGCTGCGCCGCGCGACCGAGGTGCAGGCCGCGGTCGCGCGGGAAGGGCTGGAGTTCGGTGTCGTCGAGCGGCGCATCGCGGTCGGCGGCCAGTTCCTGACGTTGCAGGGCCTCGGCGGGATCTACGAGGAGCTCTTCCTGCCGCTGCACGGCGCGTTCCAGGCGCAGAACGCCGCCTGCGCACTGGCCGCGGTCGAGGCGTTCTTCGGCGCGGACGCGAACAGCGGTGCACTCGACATCGAAACGGTGCGCGCCGCGTTCGCCGCGGTGCGCTCACCGGGGCGACTCGAACCCATCCGCTCCGCGCCGACGATGCTGCTCGACGCCGCGCACAATCCGGCCGGGCTGATGGCATCACTCGAGGCGGTGGCCGAGGCGTTCCAGTTCCGCCGCATCGTCGCCGTCGTCGGGGTGATGGCCGACAAGGACGCGGGCGGCATGCTCGAGCTGCTGGAACCGGCGGTGGACGAACTCGTCGTCACGCAGAACGCGTCGCCGCGCGCATTGCCGGCCGACGAGCTCGCGGGCGCCGCGGTGCCGATCTTCGGATCCGACCGGGTGACCGTCGAGCCGCGCCTCGACGATGCGCTCGAGGCGGCGGTGCGCATCGCCGAAGACACCGGCGACGACGTGCTCTCCGGTACCGGGGTGCTCGTCACGGGCTCGGTGGTCACCGTCGGCGAGGCGCGCACGCTGCTCGGCGGCGCCGGGTGAGTGAGCCGACGCCGGAGCACTCTGCAGAACCGACTGCGGAGCAGTACGCGCAGCGCGCGCAACGCGCAGACCGCGCTTCGCGCGGCGCGCTCGCCGGGGTGCTGGCGCTGGAGGCCGTCGTCGTGCTGCTCATCCCGCGCGCGGTCGCGTTCACCACCGGGCTGGGTGCGGTGCGGACGGGAATCTGCGTCGGGCTGGCCGTCGTGTTCCTGCTCGGCGCCGCAGTCACCCGACGGCCGTGGGGGATCGCGGTCGGCTCGGTGCTGCAGGTCGTACTGCTCGCGACCGGGTTCATGATCGCGACGATGTTCCTCGTCGGCGCGCTGTTCATCGCCGTATGGCTGCGCATCCTCACCTTCCGGCACGAGGTGGTGGGCACGCCCAGCGGCCTGCGCATGCTGACGAGCTAGGGTCGTGCGCGTGACTTCGCAGGCCGTGGAACGCACGCTCGTCCTCGTCAAGCCGGACGGCGTGGTGCGCGGGCTGGTCGGCGAGGTGATCCGCCGCATCGAGGCCAAGGGCTACCGCATCGTGGCGCTGGACCTGCGGGCCGCGAACGCCGAGCTGCTGGGTGCGCACTATGCCGAGCACGTGGGCAAGCCGTTCTACGAGCCCCTGGTGAACTTCATGCTCTCCGGCCCGGTCGCCGCCCTCGTCGCCGAGGGGCAGCGGGTCGTCGAGGGCTTCCGCTCGCTCGCCGGCGCCACCGACCCCACCGTCGCCCTCCCCGGCACCATTCGCGGCGACCTCGGCCGCGACTGGGGCCTCGCCGTGGTGCAGAACATCGTCCACGGCTCCGACTCGCCCGAGTCGGCCGCGCGCGAGATCGCGCTCTGGTTCCCGAATCTCGCCGGCCTGCGAGTCACATAAGCAACATCCGCACCGCGCGTCGCAGCGCGGTTTGAACTCACCTCGACCCTACGATCGCGACAAGGCCCGAAAACGGGGTCTCTGTGCTGTTCGCGAAGGGTGCCGCCGTGACGTTTGCCGCGTCGACCAGACGTGCGATGGTGTCGCGCGGCGGCGACCTGCTCGGCGGCGACCTGGCGATCGACCTGGGCACCGCCAACACCCTCGTCTACGCGCGCGGGCGCGGCATCATGCTCAACGAGCCGTCCGTGGTCGCGGTCGACACCTCCACGAACTCGGTGGTCGCCGTCGGTGCCGAGGCCAAGCGGATGATCGGCCGTACCCCCGACCACATCCGCGCGGTGCGACCGCTGCAGGACGGCGTGATCGCCGACTACGACGTGACGTCGGAGATGCTGCGCTACTTCGTGCGCAAGGTGCTGCGCCGCCGGGGCGCGTTCACCGGCCCGCGGGTCGTCGTGTGCGTGCCCTCCGGCATCACCAGCGTCGAGCAGCGCGCGGTCAGCGAGGCGGCCTTCGCCGCCGGTGCACGGCGCGTCCACACGATCAGCGAGCCGATGGCCGCGGCGATCGGTGCCGGTCTGCCGGTGAACCAGCCGTCCGGCTCGATGGTCGTCGACATCGGCGGCGGTACGACCGAGGTCGCGATCCTCGCGCTCGGCGGCATCGTCGCCTCGACCAGCGTGCGGGTAGCCGGCGACGCGCTCGACACCGCGATCGTCGACCACGTGCGCGCCAACTTCTCGCTCCTGATCGGTGAGCGCACCGCCGAGGAGCTCAAGATCTCGGTCGGCTCCGCATTCCCGGTCGCCGGGCCGAAGAGCGCCGAGATCCGCGGCCGCGATGTCGCCACCGGGCTGCCGCGCAACGTGAACATCTCCGGCGACGAGCTGCGCAAGGCCATGGACCCACCGCTGGCCCGCATCACCGCCGCGGTGCGCGCCACGCTCGACCGCTGCCCGCCGGAGCTGGCCGGCGACCTCGTCACCGGCGGCATCGTGCTCACCGGCGGCGGCGCGTTGCTGCGCGGGCTCGACGCGCGGCTCGAGCACGAGCTCGCCATCCCGGTGCAGGTCGCCGACCGCCCGCTCGATTCCGTCGTGCTCGGCACGGCCACCGTGGTCGAGCACTTCGAGCAACTGCACAAGGTCGTCGTCGACGGCCATCGCCGATAGGCAACCCGTGCGGCGGCTTACCCGGCGGCAGCGGATCTCGGCGGTCGTGCTCGCCACGCTCGCGCTCTGCTTCATCACCCTCGACCTCGGCGGCGGCGCGCTGCGCAACGCGCACAGCGGCGTGCGCGGCGCCCTGGGCTCGCTGTACCGGGGCACCGACGGCCTGCTCGGGCCGGTCCGGCACTGGGTCGAGGGCGTTCCCTCGGCCGGGCGCAACAAGGGACGCATCGAGCAGCTGCGCAAGGCGAACGCCGACCTGCGCGGCCGCATCGCCGCGCTGCGCGCCGACCAGCACACCAGCCGCGAGCTCGCGCAGCTGCAGCGCGCCGCCGACGGCAGCGGCAACGAGTTGCTGCCGGCCCGGGTGGTCGGCTACGGGCCCGGCCAGGGCTTCGACTGGACCGTCACGCTCGATGTAGGGGCGGGCAGCGGCGTGCAGGTAGGGCAGACCGTCACCGACGGCGCCGGGCTCGTCGGCCGGGTGCTGCACGCCGACTCGTCGTCCAGCGTCGTGCTGCTCGCCGCCGACCCGGGCTCCGGCGTCGGCGTACGCGACCTGCGCACCGGTGAACTCGGCATCGTCACCGGCGCCGGTACGGACGGGTTCACGTTCGCGCCGCTGAGCCCGGACGCGAAGATCAAGGTCGGCGA
>JAICKR010000134.1 GCA_025927835.1 Jatrophihabitans sp.
ATCCCGCCTGCCGCGCCACCGCCGCCATACCCGCCGCCCCCACCGCCTCCCTGGCTCGCGCCGGGCGCGCGCCCGCCGCGGGTGGTCTGGATCAACCCCGCGCGGCGCCCGCCCGGGGGGGGCAGCGCGGCGGTGGCCGGGCTCGTCCTGCTCGGGGCGGGCATCGGCATCGGCTGGGCGACCTCCGACGACGGGCACGACCACGGCCGGTCCGGAATGCACTTCCAGCTCCGGCCCGGGAACTTCCCGGACGGGCCGCACCAGGGGTATTTCCCGCGGCAGCGTCCGGGCAGGGTCGTGCCGCCCTCGCGGGCGCCGGTGCCGACGCCGACCTCGACGGGCTAGCCCGCCGGCGCCGCCGGTTTAGGGTTACAGGGTGTCCGGCTAATCTGCCGGGCCGTCCCCTCGTGCGAGGAAGTGCCGCATGACCGCGTCCGTGCGCCGCCGCAACGCCTCAACCGCCCGGCCCGCGGGTAAGCCACCCGCGCCGGCCTGGTCGCTGACGGAGGGGCGCGTGGCCGCGCTGGCCGCGCGCGCCTGCGCTGGTGGGGCGGCAGCGGTGGTGACGCACGCGCCGGCGAACGGCGCGAAGCTCGCCGACCTGCCGCAGTCCTCGGCCGCCGACATCGAGGCCGCCTTCGCACGAGCCCGCAGCGCGCAGCGCGCCTGGGCAGCCCGGCCGCTCGGTGAGCGGGTAGCTGTGTTCCGCCGCCTGCACGACCTGATCCTGCGCAGGCAGGGCGAGATCCTCGACATCATCCAGAGCGAGACCGGCAAGGCGCGCAGCCACGCGTTCGAGGAGGTCGCCGACGTCGCGATCAACTCGCGCTACTACGCCAGGACGGCCGAGTCCGTCCTCGAACCGAAGAATCGTTGCGGCGCTCTGCCGCTGCTGACCACAGCGCGCGAGGTGCGGCACCCGAAGGGCGTGGTCGTCGTCATCTCGCCGTGGAACTACCCGCTCGCGCTGTCTGTGTCCGACGCGCTACCCGCGCTCGTCGCGGGCAACGCGGTGGTGTCCCGTCCCGACAACCAGACCGCGCTCACCACGTTGTGGGCGCACGAGCTGGCCGAGCAGGCGGGCCTGCCGGCCGACGTGTGGCAGGTCGTGCTCGGCCGCGGCAAGAACATCGGCGCCGACCTCATCGAGCGCGCCGACTTCGTCGACTACACCGGCTCGACCGCGACCGGACGCGGAATCGCGACGCAGGCCGCCGGCCGGCTCATCGGCTGCTCGCTCGAGCTCGGCGGCAAGAACCCGATGCTCGTCCTCGACGACGCGAACGTCGGCAAGGCCGCCGAGGGCGCCGTCCGCGCGTGCTTCTCCTCGGCCGGCCAGCTCTGCGAGTCGATGGAACGCATCTACGTCCACGACCAGGTCTACGACGAGTTCGTCACGCAGTTCGTCGCGAACGTCGACGCGATGCGCCTGGGCGCCGAGCTCGCCTACAACTCGGACATGGGCTCGCTGACGTTCCCGCGCCAGCTCGACTCGGTGAGCGCGCACGTCGACGACGCCAAGGCGAAGGGCGCGACGGTGCTCACCGGCGGGCGTCACCGACCCGACCTCGGCCCGTACTTCTACGAGCCGACGGTTCTTGCCGGCGTCACACCGGAGATGAAGGTGCACCGCGAGGAGACCTTCGGCCCGGTCGTGTCGGTGTACCGGGTCAGCGATGACGAGGATGCGATCGCGCAGGCGAACGACACCGCGTACGGCCTGAACGCCAGCATCTGGACGCGCGATGCGCGTCGCGGCCGCAGCATCGCGGAGCGGCTGCACGCCGGTGCGGTCAACATCAACGAGGGTTACGCCGCTGCGTGGGGCAGCGTCGACGCGCCGTCAGGCGGCGTCGGTGACTCGGGGCTGGGCCGCCGGCACGGCGCCGAAGGCATCCTGAAGTACACGGACGTGCAGACCATCGCCACGCAACGGTTGCTGCCGATCGCACCGCTGCCCGGCATGTCCGACGAAGTGTGGGCGAAGACGATGACGGTGGCGCTCTGGGCGATGCGCCGCCTCGGCCTGAAGTAGGAGTTAGCAGCAGTGAAGACAGTCGCAGACAAGATCGTCCTGGTCACCGGCGCCGCAATGGGGCTGGGCAAGCTCTTCGCGCTACGCGCCGTGCAGGAGCAGGCCGCCGCCGTCGTGCTCTGGGACGTGAACGAGAGCGCGTTGAAGGACACCGCCGCCGAACTCGAGGCCGAGGGCGGCACGGTGCACACCTACGTTGTCGACGTCTCGTCGCAGGACGCGGTGACGAAGGCGGCTGCACTGGTGCGCACCGAGGTCGGCGAGGTCCACGTGCTGGTGAACAACGCAGGCATCGTGCGCGGCAACGGCTACTTCTGGGAGAACGCGCTGCGCGACGTCGAGCAGACGATGCTGATCAACGCAATCGCACCGATGTACGTCGCGCACGAGTTCCTGCCGGCGATGGTCGCCTCCGACCAGGAGTGCCGCGTCATCAACCTCGCATCCTCGGCCGGGCTCAACGCGGTACCGCGGCTCGCTGTCTACGCGGGTTCGAAGTGGGCCGCGGTCGGCTGGTCCGACTCGGTACGCCTCGAGCTCGAGCAGGCCGGTCATACGCACGTTCGCGTCACGACGGTGTGCCCGACCTACATCAACACCGGGATGTTCGACGGCGCGAAGGGCATCTTCCTCACCCCGATGCTCGAGCAGCAGCAGGTTGTCGACGGCGCGTGGGACGAGATGCTCAAGGGCGGCCCGTTCTTGATCATTCCGTGGACCTCGCGGCTCAACAAGGTGCTCAGTGGCGTACTGCCGGTGCGATTGCGCGACATGTGGCTGCGCCGCGTCGGCGTCTACAACTCGATGGCCGAATTCACCGGCCGCGCCGCGGAGAAGTGAGCCGCGCTCGGTGAGGTCGTGGTGGGGCTGGGGGGATGTCGAGCAGGCCGTTGACGGTGCGGAGCGCGACGTGCTGGCCCAACGCGTCTCGGCGCTGCTGCCCGTAGCCGACCTGACCGACCACGCGCCGCCGTCCGAGGTGCAGCTGCCGGCGCCGCGAGTCTCCGCTCCGTTCGCGTTCGCCTCGACCGACCCGCTCGACCGCGCCGCACACGCGCACGGCAAGGCGTTTCGCGACGTGGTGCGCAACCTGCACGCCGAGTTCCCGCACACACCCGACGCGGTGCTGCGCCCCCGGACCGAGGCCGACGTCGTGGACGTGCTCGACTGGGCGAGCGGCGAGACGGTCGCGGTGGTCCCGTACGGCGGCGGCTCGTCCGTGGTCGGCGGGGTCGAACCTCGCTTCGACGGTCCGTCCGTCTCGCTCGATCTCTCCGCGCTCGACCAGGTGCTCGAGGTCGACCTGGTCTCGCGCGCCGCACGGATCCAGGCCGGCGCCTTCGGCCCGCACCTCGAGGCGCAGCTCAAGCCGCACGATGTCACGTTGCGGCACTTCCCGCAGTCTTTCGAGTTCTCCACGCTCGGCGGCTGGCTCGCCACTCGCGCAGGCGGGCATTTCGCGACGCTGTACACGCACATCGACGACCTCGTCGAGTCGCTGCGGGTCGTCACACCCGCCGGGGTGAGCGAGTCGCGGCGGCTGCCCGGCTCGGGCGCCGGCCCGTCACCCGACCGGATGTTCCTCGGCTCCGAAGGCACGCTCGGCGTGATCACCGAGGCGTGGGTACGGGTGCACGCGCGGCCGCAGTGGCGCGCGCAGGCCGCGGTGCGGTTCACGTCCTGGCCGTCGGCGGTGGCCGCGACCCGCGCGATCGCGCAGGCCGCGCTGTACCCGGCGAACTGCCGGTTGCTCGACCCCACCGAGGCGTTCCTCAATGCCGGGACGGACGCCCCCGGCGGCGTGCTGGTGCTCGCATTCGAGTCGGCAGACCACCCCGTCGACGCAGCGCTCGAGCGCGCCGTGCAGCTCTGTCGCGAGCACGGCGGCGAGCCACGCCCGCGTGAGCAGGGCGACACGAGCGGTGACTGGCGCTCCTCGTTCGTGCGCATGCCCTACCAGCGCGACGCGCTGGCCCGGATGGGCATGATCGTCGAGACGTTCGAGACGGCCACGACGTGGGACCGGTTCGACGCGCTGCACGCCGCGGTGACCGCCGCCGCGCAGGACGCCATCGCGCGCGTTGCCGGCGCCGGCGTGGTGACCTGCCGATTCACACACGTGTATCCGGACGGGCCGGCGCCCTACTACGGCATCTACGCTGCCGGCCGCTGGGGCAGCACGCTCGCGCAGTGGGACGAGATCAAGGCCGCGGTTTCGGAGGCGATCGCGGCGGCCGGCGGCACGATCACGCATCACCACGCCGTGGGCCGCGACCACCGTCCGTGGTACGACCGGCAGCGTCCGGAGCCGTTCGCGGCGGCCCTGCGCGCAGCCAAGGGAGCCCTCGACCCGGCCGGAATCCTGAACCCGGGGGTGCTCGTCGACTGACGATGTCCGGCCGGTGAGCGCCCGCTGAACTTTCTACGGATTTGTGACGAACCCGATGTGTTTTGACGAAGATATGGCTAGCGTCTGCCTGTGGGGGCAATGTCGCCTTTGGGAGATCACATGCACATCCGCAGGCACGTCGCAGGACTCGCAGTCACCACTCTCGTCGCCGGAGTAGCAACAGCCGTCACCGCAGTGGCCGCGTCACCCGCCGGAGCAGCGCCGGGTACGTGCGACCTGCACAACGGCGTCAAGCACGTCATCGAGATCGTCTTCGACAACGTGCACTTCTTCCGGGACAACCCGAACGTCCCGTCCGATCTCGAGCAGATGCCGAACCTGCTGAACTTCCTCGAGAACAACGGCACGGTTTTCTCGAACTCGCACACGCCGATGATCGCCCACACGGCCGACGACAGCCTGTCGATCTACACGGGCCTCTACGGCGACCGACACGGCCAGCCGCTGACCAACACGTACAACACCTACAACCCGGATGGCACGACCGACACCGCGACGTCGTTCGCCTACTGGACGAGTCCGGTCGCCGACACGCACTTCGGCGGACCGACCGCAGGTCACGACACAACGCCCTCGATGACGTACTCGGCCACCGTGCCGGCGAGTGGCACTCCGAACAAGATCACACCGGCGCCGTGGGTGCCCTTCACCCGGGCCGGCTGCAGCGTAGGCAACTTCTCGACGGCGAACATGGTGCTCGAGAACACGAACCCGGACATCCCCACCGTGTTCGGCGCGAACTCGCCCGAGGCGCAGCAGACCGCCGCCGACCCGGACAGCCACAAGAACATCGAGACCGCGCAGTACATCGGTGAAGCGATCCACTGCGCACAGGGCGACGCGATCTGCGCCGACTCGTCACGTCCGGTCGCCGACAACCTGCCGACCGAACCGGGCGGCTACAACGGCTACCAGGCGGTCTTCGGCGCGAAGTACGTCGCGCCGCAACTCGTCGCCGCAGACGGTCCGCAGGTCGCCGACGCGAACGGGAACCTCGTCGATCTCAACGGCAACACGCTGGTGGAGCCGTTCAGCGGCACGCCCGGCTTCCCCGGCTTCAACCCGACCGCGGCGCAGAGCCTCGCGGTGCTGGCGGACATGCAGGAGGCCGGCATCCCGGTGACCTACGGCTACATCTCCGACACCCACGACATGAAGCCCGGTTACGGTCCCTGCACCTCGCCGGGCAAGGCGCTCGGCCCCGGTGACGCCTGCTCGGTCGCGGCGCTGCACGACTACGACACGGCGTTCGGTCAGTGGCTCCAGCGTCTTTCCGATGACGGCATCACGCCGGCGAACACCGAGTTCATGATCAGCGCCGAGGAGAACGACCAGTTCGCCGGTGCGAACTCCGTCGGGCGCAGCACCGCGCCCACGCCCGCCAACTGCGACGGCGTCACGGTGGCCTGCAACTACACGTCATCGCAGGACGGCGAGCTGCAGGCCAACATCAAGGGCCTGCTCTCCACAACGGCCAGCTCCGGCGCACAGTACGACGTGCAGCCCCAAGGCGCGTCCATCTACGTGCACGGGCAGCCGGCGGCGGACGACCCGACGGTGCGCCAGCTCGAACGCGACACCGCCGCGATGACCAACATGACGTCGAACCCGTATGTGAACTACAGCGGGGTGCCGAACGAGAAGATCGTGAAGTACCAGGCCGGCGCGCTCGAGCAACGGGTGCTGCACATGCAGACGAACGACCCGCTGCGCACGCCGACGTACTCGCTCTTCCCGATGCCGGACTACTTCTTCTCGACGTCCGGACCGAACGTCTCGTTCAACAACGGGTTCGCCTACGACCACGGTTACTACTCGCCGAACATCGACATCACGTGGGCGGCGCTGGTCGGTCCAGGGGTCGTCAACCACGGCGTGGACGGCCCGGACGCGACCGGTGGCAACGAGTCGCAGGACCCGAACTCGACGCACACCGTCCCCGAGGCCTCGACGCAGGGCACGTGGGTCGAGGAGGCCGACCTGCGTCCGACGCTGATGTACCTGACCGGGCTGAGCGACGACTACCAGTCCGACGGTGAGGTCATCAGCCAGGCGCTGACGTCACCTGGCGCGGCGCTGGCGGGCACCGCGGAACTCGCGGCCGCCTACCAGCAGATCAACTCCAGTGTGGGCGCGTTCGCGACAGACACCCTGATCGCGGACTCGAACGCGCTGGCGAGCGGCTCGATGAGCGACGACTCGCGGTACGCGAACGAGCAGCTGACGCTGCTCGATCTCGCCAACCACCGCGACATGGTGGCCGCGGACATCAAGGCGACGCTCGCCCGGGCGGCGCTGGGCATCTCGCCGGGCCACGGCGAGCTGCGGTCCGAGTTGGCACAGGCCAGGGCACTGCTCAGGCAGGCGGCGACGCTGCGCGCACACGCCTGATCCATCCCGAGTCGTCCGCCCCTGGGTACGCGTACACGTACCTGAGGGCGGACAACTCGTTACGGGCGGGCGGCGAAGTGCTGCTTCGCGGCGCGGGCGAACAGCCCGAAGCCGCGCCGGTTGAGCGGGTCCGTCAGCTTCGCCGCGGCCCGCAGTGCCGGCCTGGCCCGGAATGCGATCGTCCAGGTGAGCAGGGTGCCGTCGCCGTCGGGCTCGACGACGTAGTCCTCGGCGAAGCGGTCCAGCAGGGGTCGGTTCGCCGACTCGGCGTAGAAGGAGTAGCCCTTGCCCTCGTCCCAGCGAAAGAACCGCTCGCGCACCGTCATCGCGGACAGCGGCAGCACGACCTCGCGGGTGGTGTCGACGCCGAACGGGCGGGGCGAGGTCCAGGTCAGTCGCGGAACACGCAGCCCGCGCCAGGCCGACAGGCTCTCGTCGGAGGAGATCTGCGCCCACACCTGCTCGGGCGGCACGGGCAGTTTGACCGGATAGCGGTGGACGATCGGGGCATTGCGGAAGAACGACTCGTCCACCGGTTCGAGCGCGTGCCACGACATGCGAGCAGCATGCCACCGCGCCGACGGCTCGCTCTCGGAAGCCTCGGCAAGTCACGCTGGCCTGCGACCCTGCGCAGTGCCAAGGTGTGCACATGTCGCTGATCACTCCCGTCGTTGACGATCCCAACCGCGATTACGGCGACAAGGTCGCCAAGGTCGAACCGGGTGGCGTCGAGGCCATCCCGCTGGACGAGCGGCACGGTAAACCGCACGGCCTGTTCTGGACGTGGACCTCGCCGAACATGGAGTTCGCGACGATCACCGTGGGCCTGCTCGGGCCGATCGCGTTCGGGATGGACTTCAAGCAGTCGGTGCTGGCGATCGTCGTCGGCACGTTGCTCGGCTCGGTCACCCATGCCGTGCTCTCCAGCTGGGGGCCGCGCAGCGGGCTGCCGCAGATGGTGCTGAGCCGGCGCGCGTTCGGCTTCCTCGGCAACATCCTTCCGGCCGGCATCAACTCCGTCGTCGCGGGCATCGGCTGGTTCGCCGTCAACAGCGTCAGCGGGGCACTCGCGTTGCACGCGCTCGCCCACAGCATGCCGAAGTCGCTCTGCCTGGTGATCATCGTGGTCGCCCAGATCGTCATCGCGTTCCTCGGCCACAATCTCGTCCACGCCTTCGAGCGCTACGCGTTCCCCGTGCTGACCGCCGTGTTCGTCGTCGGCGGCATCGTCGTGTTTACGAAGGCGCACTTCTCCGCACCGGCGTCCTACCACGGCGGCATCGGCGGCTTCCTGATCATGACCGCGGCGGCGTTCGGCTACGCCTGCGGCTGGAACCCGTACGCAGCGGACTACACCAGATACCTGCAGCCCGACGCTCCGCGCAAGGCTGTCGGCCTGTACGCCGGGGCGGGCGTGCTCGTGTCATGCGTGTTCCTCGAGGTCGTCGGCGCCGCCGTCGCAACCGCGGCCAAGAACCCGGCCGTCGACCCGAGCACCTTCTCGAACCTGCTGCCGACCTGGCTCGGCAAGCTGGCCCTGCTCTGCATCGCCATCGGAGCCGTCGCGGCGAACGCGCTGAACATCTATTCCGGCGCGCTGTCGTTCGTCGCGCTCGGCATCAAACTGCCCACGCACATCGCACGCGCCGTCGTCGCCGGCGTGTTCGGGGTGATCGGATTCTTCGTCGCACTGAGCGGGCTACACGGCAACACGGCGTCCAAGTACGAGAATTTCCTGCTGATCATTTCGTACTGGATCGGCCCTTGGCTCGCTGTTGTGTTCCTCGAACGGATCTTCCGGCGCGGCCAGGACAGCCCCTCCTGGCTGGGTGAGCGGAACAACGTCAACTGGGCCGGACCGATAGCGATGGGTGTGGCCACCGCGTTGTCGATCTGGTTGTTCGCCAACCAACCGCCCAAATACGTGGGCTACTTCCCCACGCACCATCCGAAGCTGGGTGACCTCACCTTCGAGGTCGGCTTCGTCATCTCGGCGATCCTGTACACCGTGCTCTTCCCGATCTTCAAGCAGAAAGACAAGGTGTGACGGACTACCGGGCCTGGCTCGACGTCGCGATCGAGGAGGCGCAGGCCGGCCTCGCCGAGGGCGGCATCCCGATCGGCGGGGCGCTGATCGGCCGCGCCGGCGAGGTGCTCGGCCGCGGGCACAACCGGCGTGTCCAGGACGGCGACCCATCCATGC
>JAICKR010000170.1 GCA_025927835.1 Jatrophihabitans sp.
CCTACGTCGGCAACCCGCTGGTCAACGCGTTGTGCGTGGGCGTCATGCGCACCGACGGCATCAAGCTCGCCAAGGCCGACGGGCCGGGCAACAAGGTCGTGCTGTTCGGCGCACGCACCGGCGGTGACGGCATCGGCGGCGCGTCCGTGCTCGCCAGTGCCACGTTCGAGACCGAGGGCGAGACGAAACGGCCGAGCGTGCAGGTCGGCGATCCCTTCGCCGAGAAGGTGCTCATCGAGTGTTGCCTGGAGCTGTTCTCGGCAGCCGACGGTGCCGGCCTCGTGGTCGGCATCCAGGACCTCGGCGCCGCTGGGCTGTCGTGTGCGACGACGGAGCTGGCCGCGGCCGGCGCGGGCGGCATGGACGTCGATCTCGACCTCGTCCCGCTGCGCGACCCGACCCTGGCGCCCGAAGAGATCCTGATGAGCGAGTCGCAGGAACGCATGATGGCGGTGGTCACGCCCGAGCGCCTCGACGAGTTCCTCGCCGTCTGCGCGAAGTGGGACGTGACGGCGACGGTCATCGGCACGGTCACCGACACGGGCCGGCTGCGCATGACCTGGCGTGGCGAGCTGATCGTCGACCTGCCGCCGGGCACCGCCGCGGACGAAGGCCCGGTGTACGAGCGCACGATCGAGCGCCCGCTCGACCAGGACGCGGTGGTGCGCGTCGACGGCAGCGGCCTGCCCCGCCCGTCCAACGGCGATGCGCTGCGCGGCACGCTGCTGCGCCTGGTCGCCTCGCCGAACCTCGCCGACAAGTCGTGGGTCACCGACCAGTACGACCGCTACGTCATGGGCAACACCGTCCTCGCACAACCCGAAGATGCAGGCATGGTCCGGTTGCACGAGACGAGCACGCGTGGCGTCGCGATCTCGGTCGACGGCAACGGTCGCTACACCCGGCTCGACCCCTACCAGGGTGCGCAGCTCGCGCTCGCCGAGGCGTATCGCAACGTCGCGGCCACCGGCGCACGCCCGCTCGCCGTCACGAACTGCCTCAACTTCGGCTCGCCCGAGGATCCCGGTGTCATGTGGCAGTTCGCCGAGGCGGTGCGCGGGCTGGCCGACGGCTGCCAGACGCTCGGCACCCCGGTCACCGGCGGCAACGTCAGCTTCTACAACCAGACGGGGACCGTCGCGATCCTGCCGACGCCCGTCGTCGGCGTACTCGGCGTGATCGACGACGTCACCCGCCGCACGCCGCACGCGTTCCAGAAGGACGGCGCGCTGATCTACCTGCTCGGTGACACCCGCGACGAGTTCGGCGGCTCGGAATGGCATGCGCTGCACGGCTTCCTCGGCGGGCTGCCGCCGGCAGTGGACTTCGCGCGCGAGCAGCTGCTTGCCGAGGTGCTCATCACCGCCGCGCGCGACGGGCTGCTCGACTCGGCGCACGACCTCGCCGAAGGCGGGCTCGGGCAGGCGCTCGTCGAGTCGTGTGTACGCGGCGACGTCGGTGTGCGCATCACGCTGCCCGCCGGGCTCGACCCGTTCGTGGCGCTGTTCAGCGAGTCGACCGCACGCGCGGTCGTCAGCCTCGCGCGCGGCGACGAGGCGGCCTTCGTCGAGCTGTGCGCCGCACGCGGTCTGCCGGCGCAGCGCATCGGCGTCGTCGACCTCCTCGTGCCCGAGTTCGAGGTCGAGGGCCAGTTCCGGGTCGGGCTGCGCGAACTGCGCATTGCGTGGACGCGGCCACTGCCCGACCGCTTCGAGCCCTGACCATGCCGCGCGCCGGCCCCGGCGTGGCCGAGGTCGCCGACCAGGCGGTCGCGCTCCGTGACTGGCTCGCCGACCTGCCCGCCGATGTGTTCGACCAGCCGTCGGTGCTCGACGGGTGGGACCTGCATACGCTGCGCAGCCACGTCCGTGGTCTCGAGGACGGCCTGGGGGAGCAGCCCGACCGGGCGGCCGTCGAGCGCGCAGTCGTCGAGATCGTCGTGCACAGCGACGACTTCTCCCGATCGCTGCCCGACCGCGCACCGGTTCCGCTGCTTCGCCCCGCACTTGCCACCGCGACGCGCACGCTCGCGCACCTCCTCGCCGCGCGGGCACCGGGGCGTTCGGTCGAGGTGCGGGTGCCCCCGTTCGTCGCGGTGCAGGCGATCGCCGGTCCGCGGCACACCCGCGGCACGCCACCGAACGTGGTCGAGACCGATCCGGTCACGTGGCTGCGGCTCGCGACCGGACGGGTGAGCTTCGCCACCGCGGTCGCGAACGGCGCCGCGCGCGCGAGCGGAACACGTGCCGACCTGAGCCCGTACCTGCCTGTCGTGTCCTGACCCGTCCGGTCACCCCCGTACACTCGAGGCGTGGCCCGCGGCGACGGAAACCTGTCCCACGACCTTCTCCCCAACGACGACAAACGCCCGCAGGACGCCTGCGGCGTCTTCGGCGTGTGGGCACCCGGCGAGCAGGTCGCCAAGCTCACCTACTTCGGGCTGTACGCGCTGCAACACCGCGGCCAGGAAGCGGCCGGCATCGCGGTCAGCGACGGCTCGAGCCTGGTCGTCTACAAGGACCTCGGTCTCGTCAGCCAGGTGTTCGACGAGTCGACGCTGAACACGCTGCAGGGCCACATCGCGGTCGGCCACACGCGCTACTCGACCACCGGGTCCACGACGTGGGAGAACGCGCAGCCCAGCTTCCGCACGACGCCCGCCGGCACCGGCCTCGCGCTCGGCCACAACGGCAACCTGGTCAACACCGCGGACCTCGCCGAAGAAGCGCGCGCCGCCGGGCTGCGCAGCGAGCTGGGCGCCACCACCGACTCCGAACTGCTCACCGCGATGCTCGCTGCGCGCCCCGACGTCAGCGTCGAGCAGGCCGCGCTCGAGGTGCTGCCCAAGCTGCGCGGCGCGTTCTCGCTCGCGTTCATGGACGAGCACACCCTCTACGCGGCGCGTGACGCGCAGGGTGTTCGCCCGCTCGTGCTCGGCCGGCTCGAGCGTGGCTGGGTCGTCACCTCCGAGACCGCCGCACTCGACATCGTCGGCGCCAGCTTCGTCCGCGAGATCGAGCCGGGCGAGCTGATCGCGATCGACGAGGACGGGCTGCGCTCGCAGCACTTCGCCGCTGCCGAGCCGAAGGGCTGCGTCTTCGAGTACGTCTACCTTGCCCGCCCCGACACGACGATCGCCGGCCGCAGCGTGCACTCCACCCGCGTCGAACTGGGCCGGCGCCTGGCCCGCGAGCATCCGGCCGACGCCGACCTGGTGATCCCGGTGCCCGAGTCCGGCACGCCGGCCGCGATCGGCTACGCCGAGGCCTCCGGCATCCCGTACGGCATCGGCCTGGTGAAGAACTCCTACGTCGGGCGCACGTTCATCCAGCCGTCGCAGACGATCCGCCAGCTCGGTATCCGGCTCAAGCTCAACCCGCTGCGCGACGTGATCCGCGGCAAGCGCCTCGTGGTCGTCGACGACACGATCGTGCGCGGCAACACCCAGCGCGCGCTCGTGCGCATGCTGCGTGAGGCGGGCGCGCTCGAGGTGCACGTGCGCATCTCGGCGCCGCCGGTCAAATGGCCCTGCTTCTACGGCATCGACTTCGCGTCCAAGGCCGAGCTCGTCGCCAACGGCCTCGATGACGACGGCATCCGCGCGAGCATCGGCGCCGACTCGCTCGGCTACGTGTCGCTGGAGAGCATGATCGCGGCAACCGAACAACCGAAGTCGCGGCTGTGCCGCGCCTGCTTCGACGGCGAGTATCCGATCCCGCTGCCCGAAGTCGTCGGCAAGCACGTGCTCGAAGGCATCGAACGCGCCGTCGGACGCGAACCCGAACACGCGCCGTCCTACGCGGCCGGGGACGCGCTCTCGCGTCCGTGAGCGAAGCGAACGGACCAATGACATTGCGTGCTTTGCCGACCGAGCGCAGCGAGGGCGAGCCGTGACCGACGCCTCCTACGCCGCGGCCGGCGTCGACATCGAGGCCGGAGACCGCGCGGTCGAGTTGATGAAGTCGGCGGTCAAGCGCACCGACCGGCCCGAGACGCTGGGCGGGCTCGGCGGCTTCGCCGGTCTCTTCCGGCTCGATCTCGCGAAGTACCCGCAGCCGGTATTGGCCACGTCCACCGACGGCGTGGGCACCAAGCTCGTCCTCGCGCAGGCGCTCGACCGGCACGACACGATCGGTATCGATCTCGTCGCCATGGTGGTCGACGACCTGGTCGTGGTCGGCGCCGAGCCGCTGCTGCTCACCGACTACATCGCCACCGGCAAGGTCGTGCCGGAGCGGATCGCGTCGATCGTCGCCGGGGTGGCCGAGGGCTGCGTGCAGGCCGGCTGCGCCCTCGTCGGCGGCGAGACCGCCGAGCATCCAGGGGTGATGGAGCCGGACGAGTACGACATCTCCGGGACCGGCGTAGGGGTGGTGAACGCCGACGCGGTGCTCGGGCCCGAACGCGTCGGGCCGGGTGACGTGCTGCTCGCGCTGGGCTCGTCGGGGCTGCACTCCAACGGCTACTCGCTGGTGCGCCACGTCCTGCTCGAGCGCGGTGGGCTGGCGCTGGACGCCACGCCCGAACTGCTCGAGGGACGCACGCTGGGCGATGAGTTGCTCACCCCGACCCGCATCTACGCCCTCGACTGCCTGGCGCTGGCCGCGCAATGCGGCGCGCACGCCTTCGCGCACGTGACCGGCGGCGGGCTGGCGGGCAACCTGGCGCGGGTGCTGCCGCCCGGGGTCACCGCGGTCGTCGACCGCGCCACCTGGGCGCCGCAGCCGGTCTTCGCGCTGGTGCAGCAGGTCGGCGGGGTCGCCCGGGCCGAACTCGAGCGGACGTTCAACCTCGGGGTGGGCATGGTGGCCGTCGTCCCGTCCGCCGCGGCGGCGGACGCGCTCGCGCTGCTCGACTCCCGCGGGGTGCCGGCCTGGGAGCTCGGCCGGGTGCGGCCGGGCGTCACGCCGGTCGAACTGGTCTCCGACTACGCCGGAAATGCCGCAACCTGGCGCTAGCGTGCCAGTGGCGCGATCAGGGGTGCGGCACGGAATGTCCGGATCGCCGAGACGTCCACAGGCTCGAAAGGGCCGAAATCAGGAGCCTCGGAGCACATGGACCCACAAATGTCCAGGGACTAGCGGTCCGTACCCGTCCAGTCCTCGTACTCGTCTTCACGCTCGTCGGTTTCCGCCGGGCGAGGGTCGGATGGGCTCTCCGGCCCGCCGAGTTCTCGCTGCAACGCGTCGAGATCTGTGAAATGAGTGTTGTACTTCAGCTCTCGGGCCACCTTTTGTTGCTTGGCCTTCGCACGGCCGCGCCCCATGGCTCGACCCCCTCGCTCGCGCGCTCATCCGGCGGGCTGGGCTGACAGCGGGGTCTGCCGGCCACCGGGAAAGTTGTCATGTCGTGCGCTCAGCGTACCTCGCGTGATCGGCGGCAGGCACGCCGGTTCGGCGTGTCCAGTTGTGTCCATAAACGTCCGATATGACGAGGGTGCAATACCGGACCTTCCAGGACGCGCCTGGCACAGAGTGGACAGTTGCACGTGCAGCTATGGGCACCCGATTTCACGATATGCATACTTGGCCGAGTTCATGTGGAACAGGACTCCTCATGACGATTCCCCAGAAGGGCGGCACCACTATGACGACGGTTCGCCATCGTCCGGAGACCGAGGCTCTGCTCACCCCGTCCGAGGTTGCGACGCTGTTCCGCGTCGACCCGAAGACCGTGACGCGCTGGGCCAAGGCCGGCAAGCTCACCTCGATCCGCACCCTCGGCGGGCACCGCCGCTACCGCGAGTCCGAGGTCCGTTCCCTGCTCGACGGCAACACTGCCGCGGTCGAGGCCTGAGGGCACCAGCTTTCACGCATCGAAAACGCCGCCCGCGAGTGATCGCGGGCGGCGTTTTTCGTCCCTGTCCGGTATGGCCCAGGCCTCCTAGGCTGGATTCGTGCCTCCTTCCTCCTACGCCAGCGGCACGTCCGCCAAGCCGCTTCTCGGCGAAACCATCGACACGAACCTGCGCCGCGCTGTGGCGGCCCATCCCGACCGGGAGGCCCTGGTCGACGTGCCCGCCGGGCGCCGGTTCACCTACCGCGAACTCGACGCCACGGTCGACGAACTGGCCCGCGCGCTGCTCGCACGGGGCATCGCGAAGGGCGACCGCGTGGGCATCTGGTCGCCCAACTGTGCCGAGTGGTTCCTCGTCCAGTACGCGACGGCGCGCATCGGCGCGATCCTGGTCAACATCAACCCGGCCTACCGCACGCACGAACTCGAGTACGTGCTGCGCCAGGCCGCGATCGCGACGTTGATCTCGGCGCCGGCGTTCAAGACCAGCGACTACCGCGCGATGATCGCCGAGGTCCGGCCCGGGCTGGACGCGTTGCGCGACGTCGTGTTCATCGGAGACGACAGCTGGGACGAGCTGCTCGCCGGCTCGGCCGGGGTGAGTTCCGACCAGGTCGCGGCGCGCTCGGCCGAGCTCGCGTTCGACGACCCGATCAACATCCAGTACACGTCGGGCACCACGGGGTTCCCCAAGGGCGCGACGCTGAGCCACCACAACATCCTCAACAACGGCTACTTCGTCGGCGAGGGCATGAGCTACACCGAGTCCGACCGCATCTGCGTGCCGGTGCCGTTCTATCACTGCTTCGGCATGGTGATGGGCAATCTCGCCTCGACCTCGCACGGTGCGTGCGTGGTGATCCCGGCACCGGCGTTCGACCCGGCCGCGACCCTGCGCGCGGTGCAGGACGAGAGGTGCACGTCCCTCTACGGCGTGCCGACCATGTTCATCGCCGAGCTCGCGCTGGACGACTTCGCCGAATTCGATCTCTCCTCGCTGCGCACCGGCTGCATGGCCGGCTCGCCCTGCCCGGTAGAGGTCATGAAGCGCGTCATCGCCGAGATGCACATGGATGAGGTGACCATCTGTTACGGAATGACCTAGACGTCGCCGCTGTCCACCCAGAACCCCAAGGACCACACGATCGACAGGCGCACCCGCACCGATGGCCGGGTGAATCCGCACGACGAGGAGATGGTCCTCGAACCG
>JAICKR010000239.1 GCA_025927835.1 Jatrophihabitans sp.
ATGTGCAGCAGCTCGAGCACCTCGTCGAACGAGCCGGAGTCGCTCCACTCCGGCGTGACGATCGGGAACAGCCGCTTCAGCTCGCCGGGGATGAGCTCGGACTCCAGCAGCGTCTCGCGGGTGCGCATCCAGTTGCGGTTGCCACGGATCGTGTTGATCTCGCCGTTGTGCGCGATGTAGCGGTAGGGGTGCGCCAGCGGCCAGGACGGGAACGTGTTCGTCGAGAACCGGCTGTGCACGAGCCCGATCGCACTCTCGAAGCGCGGGTCGGTGAGGTCGGGGAACACCACGCCGAGCTGGTCGGTGGTCAGCATGCCCTTGTAGACGAGCGTGCGCGCCGACAGCGACGGGAAGTACAGCTCGAGCTGCGCCTCGCGGGCCCGCCGCTCTGCGACCTTGCGCAACGCGAACGCGCGACGGTCGAGCACGATGCCGCCCTCGCCCGGCTCGCCGGCGACGAACAGCTGGCGGAAGCGGGGCATCACCCCACGTGCTGTGGGCCCGAGCGAATCGGTGACCGAAGGGACGTCGCGCCAGCCGAGCACGCGCAACCCTTCGTCGGCCGCGACCTCTTCGACGAGCTGCCGCGCCTGGTCCGCCTGCGCGTCGTCGACGGGCAGGAACGCGTTGCCGACCGCGTACTCGCCCGGCGGCGGCAGCGCGAGGCCGGCGACCGCGCGCAGGAACGCGTCGGGAACCTGCACCGTGATGCCGGCGCCGTCACCGCTCGACGGCTCGGCGCCGGCGGCGCCGCGGTGGTCGAGGTTGTGCAGCGCGGTGAGCGCCTGCTCGATGATCCGGTGGGAGGCGCGACCGTACAGGTCGGCCACGAAGGCGACCCCGCAGGCGTCGTGCTCGAACTGCGGGTCATAGAGGCCCTGCGCGGCAGGCACAGCGGAGAACGGCAGGTTCACGCAGTCTCCTGTCGGACGATGTCGGCGTAACTCTTGCTCCGGGACGACATCGGCCCGCATGGCGAGATTCACCTTACCGGCAGGTTTCGCCGAGGCCGAAACCAGTTTCGTGTGACGAGCCTCAAGCCCGTCTGGTGACCGTGAACCGCGGCGTATCGCGCAGGCTCTGCGCGACCACGCAGTAGCGCTCGGTGAGCTCGGCCAGCTTCGCCAGGGAGGCGTCCTCGGCGTCGGTGTCGAGCTCGGCATTGACGACGACGTCCTGCACGCCGACGGGGACGGCGCGGTCGACGCCGAGCGTGCCGCGCGCGTCGAACATGCCGTCCGCCCGCAGCCGCGCCGAGCGCACCTCGATGCCCATCGCGGTCGCGACGCTGCGCAGGGTGACCCCGGCACACGCGAGCACCGCCTCGAGCAGCATGTCGCCCGAGCAGGCATCCTCGCCGTCACCGCCGGTCGCCGGGTGCAGCCCGGCACGCACCGGGCCGGCCCAGCTCTCGACCGTGCAGGTGATGCCGCCGTCGCGGTAGTCGCCGGCGGCCCGGATCGGCGTTCGGGCCGAGTCGGGTTCGTCGCGGTACTGCCGCTTGAGCGGTGCCTGCAGTTCGCGGAGGGCAGCTGCGTCCATACCGCCGTTGTATCAGGCCGGCGGCGTCCGCGCTCTTGGTGGACATGACTGCTACGACTGCCACCATCAACGCGCCGCGCGTGCGGGCCGGCCGGCACCGGCTCCCCCGGTTCGGCGCGAAGAGCTCCACCACCTACGTCCCGGCGAACGAGTACATCCCGGCCGGCGTCGCCGACCTGTGGAAGAGTGCCAAGCCCGGTCTCGCCCGCTAGCCGAGCCGGCTGCGCAGCTCACCCTCCACACCTGCGCGTTGTTCCGGCGCGATCGGTGCGCCGTCGCGGCCGGTGACATAGAACGCGTCGACGACGGCTCCAGCGACCGAGGACACCCGCGCCGACCGCACGTCCAACCCGCTGCGCTCCAGGGCGGAGGTGATGCGGAACAGCAGCCCGATCTCGTCCTCGCCGCGGAACTCGACAACGGTCGCGTCCGTCGCGTCGTCGAACCAGAGGATCGTCGGCGTCCGGTGCGCGGCATGCGCGCCGTGTCGCGAGTACGAGCGCTCCTTCTCCGCGATCTTGTCGGCGAGCCCGAGCTGCCCCTCGAGGGCGCGGGCGATATCGCCGCGCACGATCATGGCGTCGGGCATGCGGCCGAAGCGCGGCTCGACGACGAACCGGTTGACCGCCATCGACGCATGCGTGCGGATGGACGCCTCGCGGATGTCGAGCGAGTGCAGCGCGAGCACGCCGACGCTGCGGTACAGCGCGCCGGTACGGTCCGGCGCCGCGATCACGACTTCGTTCGGACGCACGACGACCGCGAGCTCACCGCGCTCGGCCAGCTCGCGTCTCTCGTCGTCCAGCTCGGCGATCGCCGGCTGCCCCACCCCGTCCATCGCCGAACTCGCCCGGCGCACGAGATCGGCCATGAGCCCGGCCTTCCAGTCGCTCCACGCCGCCGGCCCGGTCGCCGCGGCGTCGGCGATCGACAGCGCGTGCAACAGCTGCAGCAGCTGCGCCGAGTTGCCCACCGACTCGCGCACGATCGTGATCGTCATCGGGTCGTCGAGGTCGCGGCGGGTGGCGGTGTTGGGCAGCAGCAGGTGGTGTCGGGTCAGCGCGACCACGGTCGCCACGTCGTCCTCGTCGAAGCCCATGCGGCGCGCCACCGTTTCCGCGTGCTCCGCGCCGACCACGGAGTGGTCGACGGCGGGAACCGGCGCTCCGAGCGCGTTGTTGCCGGGGTAGCCCTTGCCGATGTCGTGCACCAGGCAGCCGACGAGCAGCAGATCGCGCCGGTCGACCTCGCCGTCGTGCTCGGCCGCGGCGGCCGCGGTCTCGAGCAGGTGCCGGTCGACGGTGAAACGGTGGACGGGGTTGTGCTGCGCCCGGCAACGCACCGCGTCCCACTCCGGGATCAGGCGGGCGAGCAGGCCGGCGTGGTCGAGCGACTCGAACACCGCGATCGCCGGCTTCCC
>JAICKR010000222.1 GCA_025927835.1 Jatrophihabitans sp.
GCATCAGCGAGCAGCAGTTCGGCGCGGTGTTCGGCGGGGCACGGCGCGACGAGGAGAAGGCACGCGCGAAAGAGCGGGTGTTCAGCTTCCGCGACGAGTTCGGCCAGTGGGACCCGCGCAACCAGCGCCCTGAGCTGTGGACGCTGTACAACGGCCGGCACCGCAAGGGCGAGAACATCCGGGTCTTCCCGCTGTCCAACTGGACCGAGCTGGACATCTGGTCCTACATCCGCGACGAGCAGATCGAGCTGCCGCAGCTCTACTTCGCGCGCAAGCGCCAGGTCGTCGAGCGCGACGGCATGCTGCTCGAGGTGAACGAGTTCATCCAGCCCCAGGGCGGCGAGACGCCGTTCGAGGCGGTCACCCGCTACCGCACTGTGGGTGATGCGACCTGCACCGGATGTGTCGAGTCGTCGGCCGCGGATGCCGACGCGATCGTGGCCGAGGTCGCCGCCGCGCGCATCACCGAGCGGGGTGCCACTCGCGCGGACGACCGCATCTCGGAGGCCGGCATGGAAGACCGCAAGAAGGAGGGCTACTTCTAATGGCCGCTCTTCTTCGCATAGCGACCGCCGGGTCGGTGGACGACGGCAAGTCGACCCTGATCGGCCGGCTGCTCTACGACTCGAAGGCGATCTTCGAGGATCAGCTCACCGCCGTCGAGAACACCAGTCGCTCACGCGGGCAGGACGTCCCCGACCTCGCGCTGCTCACCGACGGCCTGCGCGCCGAACGCGAGCAGGGCATCACGATCGACGTCGCGTACCGCTACTTCGCCACGCCCAAGCGCAAGTTCATCATCGCCGACACCCCCGGCCACATCCAGTACACGCGCAACATGGTCACCGGCGCGTCCACGGCTGACGTCGCCTTGATCCTCATCGACGCGCGCAACGGCGTGCTCGAGCAGTCGCGCCGGCACGCGTTCCTGGCCAGCCTGCTGGGTATCCCGCACCTGGTCATCTGCATCAACAAGATGGACCTCGTCGAGTACTCCGAGGAGCGCTTCAAGGAGATCCGCGAGGAGTTCCGCCGCTTCGCGATGAAGCTCGAGATCGCCGACCTGTCCTTCATCCCGGTGTCGGCCCTGACCGGCGACAACGTGGTGCAGCGCAGCGCCGCGATGCCGTGGTACGAGGGCACCTCGCTGCTGCACCATCTCGAGGAGATCCACGTCGCCTCCGACCGCAACCTGATCGACGTGCGGTTCCCGGTGCAGTACGTCATCCGCCCGCACCAGTCCTCGCACGCGACGCTGCACGACTTCCGCGGTTATGCCGGCACGCTCGCCGGCGGCGTCATCCGCCTGGGCGACGAGGTCACCGTGCTGCCGTCCGGGTTCACCACGAAGGTGTCCGCGGTGTGGGGGCCGGGCGGCAAGAAGATCGAGGAGGCGTTCGCCGGCCAGGCGCTGACGATCGAGCTCGAAGACGACATCGACATCACCCGCGGCGATCTCATCTGCCGCCCGCACAACCGCCCGCACGTCGCGCAGGACATCGACGCGATGGTGTGCTGGTTGACCAGCGAGACCCAGCTGACGCCGGGGGCGCGGTACACGATCCAGCACACGACCCGTTCGACGCGGGCGGTGGTGCGCGAGCTCGACTACCGCCTCGACGTGAACACGCTGCACCGCGACGAAGAGGCCGAGGGCCTCACCCTCAACGAGATCGGCCGCATCCGGCTGCGCACTCAGCAGCCGCTGCTCTTCGACGCCTACCGGCGCAGCCGCGACACCGGCAGTTTCATCCTGGTCGACGAGGCCACCAACAACACGGTCGCCGCGGGCATGATCACCGGCCCGACCCAGCACGACGCGAAGGTCGTGTGGCACAGCGGGTCGGTGCAGCGCACCGAGCGCTCCACGACGGGCATGACCGTCTGGCTCACGGGGCTCTCCGGCTCCGGCAAGTCGACTGTCGCGGCCGAACTCGAGCGCCGGCTCGTGGCATCGGGACGTCCCGCCTACCTCCTCGACGGCGACAATCTGCGGCACGGGCTCAACGCCGACCTCAGCTTCTCCGCCGAGGACCGCGCCGAGAACGTGCGCCGTGTCGGCGAGGTCGCCAAGCTGCTCGCCGACGCCGGCGTCGTCGCGATCGTGTCGCTGGTCAGCCCGTACGAGGCCGACCGGCAGCAAGTTCGCGCGTCGCACGGCGAGGGCTCGCTCCCGTTCCTCGAGATCTTCGTCGACACCCCGCTCGAGGTGTGCGAGCAGCGCGACCCGAAGGGCATGTACGCGAAGGCCCGGGCCGGCGAGATCAAGAACTTCACCGGTGTCGACGACCCCTACGAGGCACCGTCCGCGCCACACCTGCGGCTGCGTCCCGAGGACGGCGACGCCGCAGCCCAGGCCGCATTGGTACTTGAGCTCATCGAACGTATCTCGGAATGATCATCTCGTGATCTCCCACGATGCGCGTCTGGCCGCCGATCTCGCCGGTCAGGCCGGCGACCTGCTGCTCACCCTCCGCCAGGCCTCCGGGCTGGCCGGCAAGGACCTCGGCAAGCGCGGGGACGCGGCGTCCAACTCGCTGCTGCTGCGCGAGCTCGCGGAGAACCGGCCCGGCGACGCGGTGCTGTCCGAGGAGTCCGCCGACTCGCCGGCCCGGCTGACGGCCGACCGGGTGTGGATCATCGACCCGCTCGACGGCACGCGTGAGTACGGCATGTCCGGACGCGACGACTGGGCGGTGCACGTCGCACTGTGGGAACGCGGCGCCGGCATCACCGCCGCCGCCGTCGCACAGCCTGCACTCGACATCGTGTACGCGAGCGACACCGTGCGCGCCGCCGTGCGGCCGCGCCCGCAGCTGCGCTTCCTGGTGAGCGACAGCCGCCCGCCCGAGTGGGCCGAGCCGGTCGCGGCCTCGTTCGGCGCGCGGCTCGTCCCGATGGGCTCCGCCGGCGCGAAGGCGATGGCGGTCGTGCGCGGCGACGCCGACGCCTACCTGCACGGCGGCGGGCAGTGGGAGTGGGACTCCGCGGCACCGGTGGGGGTCGTGAAGGCGGCCGGCCTGCACGCCTCGCGCATCGACGGCAGCCGGCTCGAGTACAACAGCGCGCACCCGTACCTGCCCGACCTGCTGATCTGCCGCCGTGACCTCACCGTCCGGCTGCTGAAGGCGATCTCCGCCGCTAACTGAGCGGCCGCGTGCACTTCAGTGAAGCAGCTGCGGCGTGACACGCCGCGCCGGGCAATGCGGGTGCGTCGCGTCGGAGACGCGTACGCCGGGCTTGTGTCAGCCGGCTCGCGCCACCGCCGGTGCAGCCGACCGGGCCGACCACCGGGACGCACGCCAGCACCACCGCCCTGATGACGTCCATGACGATAAGCGCCCCACCACGGTTGCCATCTCCGACGCCCAGCGCGTTTCACGAGTGGATCTGGGCGCAGAACCGCGGTATTCGGCGCTGCGTGTTTCCTACGTCGTCTTCCCGCCTGAAATGGTTGCAATGTTGGCCGAAAATCAACCACCGCAGGCGGGAAGGCGCAGTCGGGTCCGCGGCCGGAATCTAGGAAAACGTGATCAGCCGATAGTCACGGTCACCGGGGGCAATCCCGATGACGGCATCGGCTTTCATCTCGTAGTGATAGGCGTCAGCCTCGCTCTTACTTCGTACGCCGCGGTCGGCGCGTTGCGATCACCCGAGAGCGGCAGCCTGCGCCAACGCGAGCGACGGTTCACTGAGGCCAGCCGCCACCGGAGACTGCACAGATCGGCGGCGCGTACAGCCGGGCCTACCACCCAAATGGCGGCTGCTCGATGGTGATTGCGGGTTGTCAATTGGGTATCTCTGAGACGCGGTGGACAAGCAACGGCCCAGTGCAACGGTGCGTGTCTTTGAGCCGCGCGCAGAGAGGACCGCCCCCATGGC
>JAICKR010000121.1 GCA_025927835.1 Jatrophihabitans sp.
GAGACCTCCTGGGACTGCCCGTGCCACGGCTCGCGCTTCGACGTCGAGGGCAACGTGCTCGAGGGACCGGCGGTCCGACCACTCATGCCCTACGACCTCGACAAGACCTAGGGAGGCGCTTTCGATGAAGGCCGTTACGTGGCAGGGCAAACGCGATGTTCGGGTCGAGGACGTGCCCGACCCGAAGATCGAGGACGCGGGCGACGCCGTCATCGAAGTCACGTCCACCAACATCTGCGGGTCGGACCTGCACTTGTACGAAGTGCTCGGCGCGTTCATGGAGCCGGGCGACATTCTCGGTCACGAGGCCATGGGCATCGTCCAGGAGGTCGGGGACGAGGTCACCGCGATCAAGCCGGGTGATCGGGTGGTGATCCCGTTCCAGGTCTCGTGCGGGCACTGCTTCATGTGCGGCGAGGGCCTCTACTCGCAGTGCGAGACGACCCAGGTGACCGAATACGGCAGCGGTGCGACGCACCTGCGCGTGCCGCACGCCCAGTTCACCCACATCAAGGTGCCCGACGGTCCGCCCGACGAGCGGTTCGTCTACCTCTCCGACGTCTTGCCGACAGCGTGGCAGGCCGTGCAGTACGCCGCTGTTCCGGACGGCGGCACGGTTGCCATCCTCGGGTTGGGCCCGATCGGCGACATGGCCGGCCGTATCGCCGCCCACCTCGGCGCGCGGGTGATCGGTGTCGATCTCGTTCCGGAGCGGCTTGACCGGGCGCGGGCCTTGCAGAACGTCGGCGTCGATCGGCTGTCCGCGGTTTACGCAGCGATCGACGCGGTGCGGCGCGGCGGCACCATCTCACTCAGCGGCGTGTACGGCGGTGCCGCCGATCCGCTGCCGATGCTGACGATGTTCGACAAGCAGATCCAGCTGCGGATGGGTCAGGCGCATCGCATCCCGCTCGCCGAAGCACCGCACGCGTACGAGAGTTTTCAGAAGAAGGCCGACGGCGCGGTCAAGTACGTAATGACACCCTGACCGGCTCAGATCGCGCTCCGCCGCGGACGGCATGCCGCGATAGCCTGCCCACGTGCGGATCCTGCTGGTCGACGATCATCAGGAGGTCCGCGCCATGCTCAGGGTGGGTCTGCGCCTGCACCCCGGTCTCGAGGTTGTCGGCGAGGCCGACACGTTGGCCAGCGCGTTGCGTGAGGCTGAACGGGTGCGGCCCCAGGCGATCGTGCTGGATCTGCGGCTACCCGACTCGTCGCCGCGGCAGACGTACGCCGCGATCCAACAGGGCATCCCGGAGAGCACCGTCGTGATCTTCTCCGCGCGCGAGAGCAGCCGCGCGTGGTACGAGAAGCAGGGAACGCGGTTCTTCGGCAAGGCCACCGACTCGCTCGATGCCCTCGTGGACTGGCTGCGGGACAAAGCGGCGGGAGGTGCCTGATCGCGGCGGCCGAACCGCCGCCACGGAGTAACCGTGACGGCGGTTCTCACTCACGCCGACGCTCGCCCGATGTCCGAGCCGCGATGCCGATCGGTCATGAGGTCAGCACTGGGCCGTGGTGACGGAGTGGTGCGGCGGACCCGAGAAGCCCTCGCCGGCGGGGGTCCAGTTCGTGTGGCTGGCGCCGTGCAGCGCCAGCGGGTTGCCGGACCGGTCGACGCCGACGAAGGAGAACGTGAAGCCGAATTCACCGTTCTGCTTGTTGTCCGAGACGCCGAACCACTGGGTCAGGTGCCCGGTCGCGACCGCGTCGGGCGGGCCGGTCGGCGTCGCGGTGATGTCGCCGTTCTCGTTGATCACGGTGACGTCCACGTCGGCCGGATCGTAGAAGGTCAACGTCACGGCACCGGTGAAGGTGTTCGTCGCCCAGAAATCGCCGGCCTTGTTGACGTTGGCGTGCTCGATGCCGTTGCCGGTGCCGACCATCAGGGCGTAGTCGTCCACGACGTAGGCCGGGCAGTCGGTTGCCGGGCCGACCGGCGTCTGCCACTGGTTCAGGTCGGAGAAGTGCGCGGTCTCGCTACATGACGTGGTGATCGTCGAACCGCACGCAAGTAGCGGTGCGGTCTGGGCCGACGCCGGTTCCGCGAGTACGGCGCCCGCAAGCAGCACCAGCGTGGTCAGCACAGCCAGGCGCCGCTTCACTGCGCCGCTCCGACCGCGATGCTGCCGCGGTGCTTCCGCACGAGCACGGTGACGGCGAGCGTGAGAGCCACCGCGGCGGCAGCCGCGCCGATCGACTGCGTCGTCCAGTCCAGCGCCGAGGTCCGCGTCCAGCCGGGGAAGCTGACCACATTGAGCAAGGACAACAGGCCGACCACGATTGCGCCGGCCGTGATCTTGCCGCGCCGCAATAGCACCGCGCCGGCCAGCCACGGCAACAGGAACAGGTACAGGAACACGGGCTCGCTGTTCGGCACATGTTCGACCGTGGTGATGATCGCCGCCGCCGGTTCGGCGAGGCCAAGCGCGACGGCCAGAGCCGTCAGGATTCGGATGTTCATCTGCTGCTCCTGCTAGGTGGGATTCGGACACCGAGCAGGTTCGCCGCTCACCGTTCCCGAGCAGAAGAGGCCGATTCCCGCGGGCATCCGGGAAGATCTCCCGCCCCGGCCCAGGTGCGGGTTGTGTTTCCGACTATCGCGCCGCGCGAGCGTCACCGCATGCAGCAGCGCGATCGATCGGAGTCGAAAGCTTGCGTGCTGGAGCTATTGGCCCAGCCCGCACATGGCGGCACCGACATCGCTGAAATGCTGACCGCCGATATCTGAAATGTGGGCATCGGGGCCGGTGTTCGGGTTACTCGAAAGGACGTGCTCGCACGCAGTGCCGGTATGCGCGGGCGCGTTCGGATTGGGGTTCGGCGCTGCCACAGCCGGGGCCGCGGATGCGACGACGGCCAAGGCGACTGCGAGAGCGAGAGCGACGCGCTTCATGATGCCTCCAACAACTCCAGGTGCCGAGACGACTGGTGTCTGGTCAGCGATGACCGGCATCATTGGTGTTACCGCCTTCGGCTAAGCGATGCCTCAGCATTCAGAACAGCGGCACCATGCTGTTGGGGCACGAGGTGGCGGTAGTCCGGGCGCTGATCAACGGGCCCGGCGCTACCGCAGAATTCCGTGGCCTCGGCTCAGGCTTGACGGTTCGACCTCAGAGTCCGGCGCTCTCCTAGCCTTAGGTTGACATGGCTCATCTTCTGGGGGCAGAAGCCCTGCACCTCGAGTACCCGACCAAGGTCGTCTTCGACTCCGTCTCCCTGGGCGTGGACGAGGGCGACCGGATCGGCATCGTGGGACGCAACGGCGACGGCAAGTCGAGCCTGCTTGCGATGCTCGCCGGGCAGCGGGAGCCCGACTCGGGCCGGGTGACCGTGCGTGGCCGCGTACGGATCGGCATGCTCGACCAAGCCGACACCCTCGACGACGAAGCCACCGTGGGCCACACCGTTGTCGGCGAGACCCCCGAACACGAGTGGGCGGGAGACCCGCGCGCCCGCGACGTGATCGCCGGACTGCTGGGCGACCTGGACTGGCATGCCCAGCTGGGCACGCTCTCCGGCGGGCAGCGCCGCCGCGTCGCCCTTGCCCGGCTGCTCGCCGGCGATGACGACGTCCTGGCGCTGGACGAGCCCACGAACCATTTGGACGTGGAGGCGATCACCTGGCTCGCCACGCACCTGAAACGCCGTTGGCCGACCAACGCCGGAGGCCTGCTCGTTGTCACCCACGACCGCTGGTTCCTCGACGAGGTGTGCACCGCGACCTGGGAGGTCCATGATCGGATCGTCGAGCCGTTCGAGGGTGGCTACGCCGCGTACATCCTGCAGCGCGTGGAGCGGGACAGGCAGGCCGCCGTCGTCGAACAGCGACGGCAGAACCTCGCCCGCAAGGAACTGGCCTGGCTTCGCCGGGGTGCCCCGGCGCGCACGTCGAAGCCGAAGTTCCGCATCGACACGGCAAACGCTCTGATCGCCGACGTCCCGGAGATCCGCGACAAGGTCGCGCTGCAGTCGCTGGCGATATCCCGGCTCGGTAAGGACGTCGTCGACCTGCTCGATGTCTCCGTCTCCTACGACGACCGCCCCGTGCTCACGAGTGTCGAGTGGCGGATCGCGCCCGGCGAGCGCACCGGGATCCTCGGTGTCAACGGTGCCGGCAAGTCGACTCTGCTCGGCCTCATCGCCGGCACGCTCCCGCCGACCACCGGTCGGGTCAAACGCGGCAAGACCGTGAAGGTCGCCTCGCTCACCCAACATTTGGACGAGCTCGAGGACCACCTCGATGATCCAGTCCGCGTCGTCGTCTCTCGGCTGCACACCACCTACACGTTCGGCGCCGGGGCCAAGGCCCAGGAGCTCACGCCAGGGCAGCTGCTGGAACGGCTCGGGTTCGCCTCCGCGCAGCTCTCGACACCGGTCAAGGACCTTTCCGGCGGGGAGAAACGGCGGCTGCAAGTGCTGCTGATCCTGCTCGACCAGCCCAACCTCTTGGTGCTGGACGAACCGACGAACGACCTCGACACCGACATGCTCGCTGCGCTGGAGGATCTGCTCGACTCGTGGCCGGGCTGCCTCATCGTCGTCACGCACGACCGCTACTTCATGGAACGCGTCACAGACCAGCAGTACGGGATCCTCGACGGACACCTGCGGCACCTGCCCGGCGGCGTCGACGAATACCTGCAGCTCCGGCGGGCACAAGCCACACGACCCGCGAGCGCCACGCCGCGCGGCGCCGCCACACCGAACGCGACGAGCCGCTCGGGCGCCGAGAAGCGCGCCGCACGCAAGGAACTGGCCCTGGCCGAGCGGAAGCTCGAACGCATCGGCGAGCGCATCAGGTCCATCCATCAGCAGATGACCGAACATGACCAGAGCGACTACGCGCGCGTGATCCGGCTCGGTGGAGAACTACGCGACGCCGAAGCGGAGCAGGCGGCGTTGGAAGACCGCTGGCTCGGGCTGTCCGAACTCGCCGACTGACCCGACGGCACGCTCGTCCGGTTGCGCGATTTCGCGGCGATCACGAACGCGGTACGTCGCCCTGTCCGTCCCGCCTGTCGCCACGCTGCGGCGTGGACGGGCTGACCAGGCCGTGGTCGAAGGCGTAGACGATCGCCGCGGCACGGTCGCGCAGGCCGAGCTTCGCGAAGATTCGTCCGATGTGGCTCTTGACCGTCAATTCCGAGATCACGAGCGACTCGGCGATCTCGACGTTCGAGAGCCCGGTGCCGATGGCGACGAGGACGTCGCGTTCGCGAGCGGTCAGGGCGTCGATGGTCGCGGCTGCGCGTGTCCCGGCGGCCACGCGGTAGGTGGCGAGGACCCGCGCTGTGACCGCGGGGTCCAGCCAGCTCTCGCCGGCCGCGACGCGACGGACGGCGCGGATGAGATCTTCGGCGCCGGAGTCCTTCAAGATGAAACCGGCGGCGCCCGCGCGCAACGCGCCGGAGAGCAGCTCGTCATCATCGAAAGTGGTGAGCGCGAGTACCGGCGGCGCGTCCGTCGCGGCGGCACGCAGGCGGCGCGTCGCCTCGATGCCGTCGACATGCTTCATCCGCAGATCCATCACCACGACGTCCACGGCATGGTCGGCGAGCGCGGCGGGCAGCTCGTTGCCGTCCGCGCACTCGGCGACGATGTCGAAGCCGTCTCGTCGGCGCAGGATGCGACGCAATCCTGAACGCACCAGCTCCTGATCGTCGACGAGCACGACGCGAGTCGCCGCGTCCGAGTTCATTGCACGATCAGCTGCGCTTCGCTCGGCACGGTGAGGTCGACCAGCCAGCACTCGCCGTCGACACCAGCGTGCAGGCGCCCGTTCATCTGTGACGCCCGGGCCGCCATGCCCTCGAGCCCGCTGCCGTGCGTCACCGTCGCGGGGCGTCCGCCGGGCAACGTGTTGCGCACCTGGAGACGGACTTCGTCCGGACGGGCGGCAAGCCGCACGGTCGCGGACGAAGTGGGCGCGTGCTTCGCGATGTTGGCCAGTGACTCCTGCAGGATCCGGTACACGCCGAGGCCGCAGACGTCGCTCAGGTCCGGGCATTCGCCGGTCCGCTCGTGCGAGATGTCCAGGCCGGCCACGCGGGACTGCTCGATCAGCGCGGGAATGTCGGGGATGCCGGGCAGCGGTTGCGTATCGGCTGTCTCCGAGCTCAACACCGACACGGTCCGGCGTAGATCGCCCATCGCCGCGCGCCCGACGCGTTCGGCCTCCTCGAGCGACTCCACCGCGTCGTCGATGTCGCGATGCTGCTGCAACGCGTGCCGGGCGGCGGTGACGTGCAGCAGGTTGATGCTCAGCGAGTGGCCGACGACGTCGTGCACCTCGCGGGCAAGTCGCTGCCGCTCGGCGAGCATCGCCTGCTCGCGCACGATCGAGGTGTTGTGCCGCTCGGCCGCGAGTGCCCGCATCTGCCAGCGCAGCGCGATGCCGACGTCCGCGCCGAGGATGACACCGATGACGTACAGCGCGGCACTCTCGAGATTGCCGGTGGCGGCGGCGACGACCAGGATGCCGATGTCGGCGCTCGCGATGAGCATGGCGACCCAGATCCTGGATGTCGCCGCGATCTCGCCGGCGACGAGCAGGCACAGCAGCGGAGCCAGATCCGGCTGGACCGGATGGGTGAGGTACAGCGCGACGGCAGTCGACACCGCGATCGCCTCGACCCACGGCGGGACGAGCCAACCCCTCGTCGTCCAGATCGCCGTCGGCGCCAGCGTCAACACCAGCGCGACGATGATCACCGGCGAGTCGGCGGCCGAAGCGCGTTGAGCGAAGGCCGCGACGGAAAGTGCGAGGAACGCGAGCGTCGAATACGCCGGAATCCACCACGGGTAGGTCAGCCCGAGGCGCTCGCAGCTGGCTTCGATCCGCTCCTTCACGCGGCGGAGCACGACGATCACGCCGTTAACACTAGGGACGTTCGGGCGAACCGCCATCCGGCTCGGGTAGGCATCGGCCTCCTACCGCAGTAGGAGGCCCAAGTCCCTTCCGCAGGGCGACGCCTGCGGCTGCTCCCGTCCCTACAGTTTCGATCATGAGCTGGGACGACGCGCACCGATACAACCAGGCACTGCGCAACGTGGAGAACGGGCTCGAGGCGGCGGCGGCATGACGACGGCGCGCTCGGGGGTCGTCTGGTTCATCCGCTACGGGCTGCCGGGCTTCGCCATCCGCCGCATGGCACAGCGCGGTGATCTCATCGCGCGTTCGGCCGTCGACCCGACCGTGCACGACGACCCGGCCGAGTTCTATGGGCAACTGCGGGCGATGGGCCCGGTGTTCGGGAATCGGCTGATCGGCGCGTCCGCCCGGCACGACGTGGTGAACCACGTGCTGCGCAGCGAAGCATTCCGCGCCAACCCGGGGGGCGCGCCGACGGCGCTGCTGGACAAGATCATGACGGCGGCGATCGACCCGCGGGCCCTCGGTCCGGTGGACATCCCGTCACTGCTCGCGATCGAGCCGCCACAGCACACACGCATCCGCCGGCTGGTGAGCCATGCCTTCACGCCGCGCGCGATCGCCGGCTACGCGGACACGATCCGCGAGATCACGGACGGGCTGCTCGACCGCGTCGGCGACCAGTTCGACCTCATCGACGACTTCGCAGCCAGACTGCCGGTGACGGTGATCGCAAAGATCATGGGCATCGCGGACGACATGCACGACGAGCTGCTCGGTATCGGCAACGACGCTGCGCTCACCCTCGACCCGGCGATGAGCTGGCGTGATTTCCGCGCGGCCGACCGCGCGGTTCGCAAGGCGGGCGTGCTGCTCGACGAGCACATTGCCGAGCTGCGCCGTGCGCCGGGCACCGACCTGTTGAGCGAACTCGTCCAGATCAGCGAGGACGGCGACCGCCTCACCGACGAGGAGTTGCGAGTCAACACGCTGCTGCTGCTCGGCGCCGGTTTCGAGACGACGGTGAACCTGATCGGCAACGCGGTTGCGTTGCTCCTCCAGCACCCGGAACAGCTCGCCACACTGCGATTCGACCCCGACGGCTGGCCGAACGCCGTCGACGAGGTGTTGCGCTACGACTCACCGGTGCAAGTGACCGTTCGCGTCGCCGGCGAGGACACCGAACTCGCCGGTCAACCGGTGAAGGCGGGTCGCGCGCTCGTCCTCATGCTGGGTGCTGCGAACCGGGACCCGGACGTGTTCCCGAATCCGGATCGGTTCGACGTGACCCGGCCCGAAGCGCGGCAACATCTCGCTTTCTCCGCGGGCATCCATTACTGCCTCGGCGCACAACTCGCGCGGCTCGAAGCGGCGATCGCCTTGCAGAGGCTGTTCGAGCGGTTCCCGGACCTGGCCGTTGCGGCGCCACCCACCCGCCGTCGTACCCGGGTGCTGCACGGCTTCGAGAACTTCCCCGTCGCCGTCCGCGCTCGAGTGCGCTAGCTTCGCGGACTCGCGTCCCGTTCTCTGCCGAGCCTGCCGGGGTCGGGTGGAGTAGGTAGTTGTGGCTCTACAATTGTAGATATACCATGATTGTATGACTACAACGAAATCACCCGCTGCGTCGCCCTGGGCCGTCCTGGCGATCTGCTGCTTGAGCCTGCTCCTGGTCGGCATCGACGTCACGATCGTCAACATTGCGCTGCCGACGATCCGACGGGACCTGCACTCCTCGCTCAGCGGCCTGCAGTGGGTCGTCGACGTGTACTCCCTGGTGCTGGCTGCCATGCTCATCTTCAGCGGGTCGCTGGGTGATCGGTGGGGGCGGCGCCGCGTCTTCCTCTTCGGGCTCCTCGCGTTCACAGCAGCGTCGCTGGCCTGCGGCCTCGCTCCGAACCTGGGTTGGCTGGTGGCCTTCCGGATCGTCCAGGCCGTCGGCGGGTCGATGCTGAACCCGGTGGCGATGTCGATCATCGTCAATGCCTTCCGGGATCCCGGCGACCGGGCCCGTGCCATTGGCGTATGGGCGGCGGTCGTCGGTCTGGGCATGGCACTGGGTCCGCTGGTGGGCGGCGCGCTGGTCGCTGACGCGGGCTGGCGGTGGATCTTCTGGGTGAACGTGCCGGTCGGGATCATCGCGGTTGCGCTGACCTGGCGGTGGATCCCGGAGTCACGAGCACCGCGCCCGCGCCGCTTCGACCCGCTCGGGCAACTGCTGGTCGCCTTCGCTCTCGGCAGTCTGATCTACGCGATCATCGCTGCCCCGCGGGTGGGGTGGGCAGCCCCCTGGACCGTGACTCTGCTGGTCGCTGCGGCGGCGGCCACGGCCGGGTTGGTCGCCGTTGAGCCGCGGCGCCGCGATCCGCTGGTGGAGCTGCGGTTCTTCCGCTCGCTGCCGTTCTCCAGCGCGATCGTGTGCGCGGTCGCTGCGTTCGCGGCCATGGGGACGTTCCTGTTCGCCAACACCCTGTACCTGCAGGACGAGCTGGGCCTTTCTGCGTTGGCCGCCGGCGTGCGCACGTTGCCGATGGCCGCCCTGGCCGCTGTTTGCGCGCCGCTGTCCGGTCGCCTCCTCGCGGCCACCGGTGCCCGGCTGCCGCTGATCGTCTCCGGCGTCACGACGGCCCTCGGCGCCGCGCTGCTCGTGCCCGTCGATGCCGGAACGTCGACCCCGCACCTGCTGTTCGCGTACGCGCTCATCGGCGTCGGATTCGGGCTGGTGAATGCACCGATCACCAATACCGCCACCTCTGGCATGCCGCGCGAGCAGGCCGGAGTCGCAGCAGCGATCGCCTCGACGAGCCGGCAGGTCGGCATGTCGCTCGGCGTGGCGGTGAGCGGCTCGCTGATCGCCGGCACCGCCGGTGGCCTACCGTCGGCGCTACCGGCGGTGTGGTGGCTGGTCGTCGGGTGCGGCGTGAGCATCACCGCGCTCGGCCTCCTGGGCACGGCTCCGCGGGCGCAGGTGAGCGTCGCTTCGGTCCTGGCGGCGTCCGAACCCGAGGAGCCACGTGTACCGATCAGTACCTGACACCCCACACGAGGTGTGGGCGCTGTTGCAGGCCTTCATGGACGCGCACTCGACAAAGGAGAAGCTCCGCGAGCGCGTCGGGCAGGTGGTTGGTACCGGGCGTGGGAAGGTCCGCGTCCTGATGCAGCTGGACGAGCAGTCGCTCACCCTCGGTGACATCGCCCAGGCACTGCAGGTCGACCGGCCCTACGCCACCGTCCTCGTCAACCAGCTCGAGGAGATCGGGCTGGTCGAGCGCACGCCCGACCCAGGCGACCGGCGGCGCAAGATCGTCGCCCTGACCGCGGCCGGCCGGGAGGCCATGCGCGAGGCGACCAACGTCCTCACCACCCCGCCACCGGAACTGGCGGCGCTCGATCGCGCCGACCTCAGGCGGCTCGGGGCGGTGCTGGCCAAGCTAGTGCCCGCATCGAAGGAACAGCCGCCCAGACATTCCCCAGCCGCAGGCGGGACCGGCCGCACGCCGTAGGCTGCTGGGGCTGTAGCGCGCTACCGGCTGGGCCGCGAGGTCGCGCGGATCCGCGCGACGGCCGAGCCAGAAGAACAGGGCGACGACGAGGACACCGGTCACGACCAAGGCCGACGAAGAAACCCGCGACCGCGCCCATAAGGGTGCTGAGGCCGATTTCGAGCTTCCTGATCAGCGCGCGGCGCTCGCCGGAGGCCGTGCTGGTGCCGAA
>JAICKR010000014.1 GCA_025927835.1 Jatrophihabitans sp.
ACGGGGACGTGCCGGACGTCCCGCTCGACGCGCTGCTCTCACCCGGCTACGCGGACGCGCGGCGCGCGCTGATCACCGGCGAGGCCAGCGGCGAGTTGCGCCCAGGCACGGTCGACGGGCGCACGCCGCGGCTGCCGGCGCCGGTCCAGGGCGCATGGGCGGCCGGCGTGGGGGAGCCCACGCGCGGCGACACCTGCCACCTCGACGTCGTCGACCGCTGGGGGAACATGATCGCGGCGACGCCGAGCGGCGGCTGGCTGCAGAGCTCGCCGGTGATCCCGTCGCTGGGTTTCGGGCTGGGGACCCGCGCGCAGATGTTCTGGCTCGAGCCCGGGCTGCCGAACTCGCTGGCGCCGGGCAAGCGGCCGCGCACCACCCTGTCGCCGTCGCTCGCGCTGCGCGGCGGCACGCCCTACCTCGCCTTCGGCACGCCGGGCGGTGATCAGCAGGACCAGTGGCAGCTGCCTTTCTTCTTGTTCCATACCGCGTTAGGGATGAACCTGCAGCAGGCGATCGACGCGGCCACCTGGCACAGCACGCACTTCCCGTCCTCGTTCTATCCACGCACCGCACAACCGCGCGGCGTGGAGGCCGAGGCCCGGCTCGGGGCGGACACCCTGGCCGAGTTGCGCCGCCGCGGGCATGTGATCACCGAGGTGGACGGCTGGTCGCTGGGCCGGCTCTCGGCGGTCAGCCGGTCGGGCGACGGGTTCCTGCGGGCCGCCGCTAACCCGCGCGGTGCGCAGGGTTACGCCGTCGGGCGGTAGGCGAACGGGCCGATAACAGGCACGTTCAGCGCGCGAGTGACAGTATGGCGCCCTCTGAGACCGATACTGGAGGTCGCGTGGAGCGGTTGACGCCGGAGGACTATTTCCGCGAGGCGCTTGCCGTCCTGGGCGATTACGGCAGCGACGGGCTGACGATCGCGGTGCTGTGCGAGCGGCTGCAGATCACGAAGGGCTCGTTCTACCACCACTTCGGCGGCATGCCGGGTTTCGTGACGCAGCTGCTCGAGTACTGGGAGCGCGAGCACAGCGAGCGCCTCATCAAGATGTCCAAGGCCCAGCACGATCCCACCCTGCGCGTCCGCGGGCTCACCGACCTGGGCGTGCAGTTGCCGCACGCGCCGGAAGCCGCGATCCGGGCCTGGGGACGAAGCCACCCCGAGGTCGCCGAGGTCACCGCACGTGTCGACCGGCGCCGCGAACGGCATCTCGTCGACGCCGTCGCCGCGCTCGGCATCGACCGGGCCCGGGCCCGGTTGCTCGCCCGCATCGGGCTGACGCTGCTCATCGGCACCCAGCAGCGCGAGCACCAGGTCGACCTGAAGCGGCTGCGCGCGATGTTCGAGGAGACGAACAAGCTCATCTTCCTGGAGGCGGACCCGGAGCTCGTCGCACGACTCGAACGCCTCGCGTGAGCCAGTAGGCGAGCAGCAGCCACGCGCAGCCGAGTAGCCACGCGCCGGCCACGTCGCTCACGTAGTGCACGGCCAGCGCGAGCCGGGCGAAGCTGACCAGCGCGACGGCGAGGACCGCGAGCGCCGCGACCGGCAACCGTGGCGCCCGCGGCACGAGCAGGACCAGCACGCCGAAGCCGACGAAGGCCGTCATCGCGTGCCCGCTCGGGAACGACGCGCCGGCCGCGGTGCTCAGCGCGGGCTCGACCGACGGCCGGGCTCGATCGACCCCGCCCTTCACCACGGTCTCGAGCAGCGCCTGGCCGGCCATCGCGAGCACGACGAAGATCGCGTCGGTGCGCCGCCCGCGCAGCCACAGGGCGGCCGCACCGGCCGTCGCGACGACGCGCAGCACGTCCGGGTGCAGCACGCGGCTCACGCCCCGCCAGAAGCGCGTGTACGTGCTGTGCCGCCGCCCGTAGTGATACAGCGAGCGGGCGACGTGCTGGTCGAGTCGGTGCAGCGGATGCCACTGGGTCTCGACCGCGAGCAGCACCAGCCCGAACGCGGCGAGCAGGACGGCCAGCACCACGAGGCGGCGCCGGGTCATACGCGCATTCTCACCGGGCGGTGTGCGGTTCCCGGCCGGGCGGCTGGGTCGGCCGCGCGCCACGGGGCCGCACCGGCTGCCAGCGCCGGGTCACCGACGTGCCCGGCTCCAGCGTCACCTGCGTCTCGCGCCGGCGCGAGCAGTGGACGAATTCGATCGGCTGATCGCCGTCGAGTGTGTACGTGACCTCGCCCGGCGTGATCTCGACGTGCAGTTCCTGACCGCGCGGCCGCACCGAGAAGCGCAGCCGGCGCCAGCCTGGCGGCAGCTGCGGCCGGAACAGCAGCCGCTCTGCCGTGTCGCGCATGCCCCCGAAACCGGCGACCAGCGCGAGCCAGCCGCCCGCCAGCGACGCGATGTGCAGCCCGTCGCCGGAGTTGTGCTCGATGTTGCGCAGATCCATCAGCGCGGCTTCGGCGAGATAGTCGGCGGCCCGCTCGAGCTGGCCCACCTCGGCCGCGACGACGGCCTGGGTGCACGCCGACAGCGACGAGTCACGCACCGTGAGCGGCTCGTAGTAGGCGAACGCGCGTGCCTTCTCCTCGGCGGTGAACGCGTCCGCGCACCAGTGCAGCGCGAGGACGAGGTCGGCCTGCTTGATGACCTGGCGGCTGTAGAGGTCGAAGTACGGTGCGTGCAGCAGCAGCGGGTACTCCTGCTCGCGGGCCGAGCGTTCGAAGTCCCACACCTCGCGGTCGGTGAAGCCGCGCGACTGCTCGTGCACACGCAGCCGCTCGTTGTACGGCAGCGCCATCGCCTCCGCGGCGCGCCGCCAGGCCCGGATCTCGGCGGCCTTCGCGTCCGACGCCGACTTCCAGCGTTGCGCGGCATCGGCCGCGGAGCGCAGGTTCTGCGCCGCCATCAGGTTCGTGTACGTGTTGTCGTCGCACAGCGCGGTGTACTCGTCCGGTCCGGTGACGCCGTCGATGTGGAACAGCTTGTCCGGACCGTAGTAGCCCAGCGACATCCACAAGCGGGCCGTCTCGACGAGCAACGGCAGTGCGCAGTCGCGGCCGAAGTCCTCGTCGTCGCTCCACCACATGTGCCGCGCCGCGGCCACCGCGATGTCGGCGTTGATGTGCATGGCCGCCGTCCCGGCCGGCCAGTACGCCGAGCACTCCTGCCCACGGATCGTGCGCCACGGGAACGCGGCCCCCTCGAGGCGCAGCATCGCGGCGCGCTCCTTGGCCAGGTCGAGCGTCGCGTGCCGCCAGCGCAGCGCGTCCGCGGCGGCCGTCGGCGCGGTCGCGCTGAGCAGCGGCAGCACGAACATCTCGGTGTCCCAGAACGCGTGCCCGTCGTAACCCGGACCGGTCAGCCCCTTCGCCGGGATCGCGCGCTGCTCCGCGCGTGCGCCGGCCTGGTAGGCGTGGAAGATGCCGAACCGCACCGCCTGCTGGATCGCGACCGGCCCGTCCAGCTCGACGTCGGCACCCGACCAGAACGTCTCGAACGCGTGCTCCTGCTCGTGCACGACGCCGTCCCATCCCGCCTCGAGCGCGCTGACGAGCGCGGCCGAGACCTGATCACGCAGCGCCGGGACGGAGCGCTGGCTCGACCAGCCGTACGCGACGAACTTGACGAGTTGCAGCTCGTCGTCCAGATCGAGGTTGCACGACACGGTCAGCCGGGCCCAGTCGGGATGCACGGCCAGCTCGGACACGTGCTCGGACCCGCAGGCGACGACGTGGTCCATCGCGGCGGCCAGCTGCAGCTTGCTCGAGCGCGTGTGGTGCACGAGCAGAGCGCGCTGCTCGAGACCGTCGTGCTCGATGGCCTCCAGCGGGCGCTCGATCGCCGCGGCCACCCGCGGGTCACCCGACTGGCGGGGCAGGTCCTCGTTCGCGACGAGCTCGGATTGCACGACGACGCGCAGCGGCGCGTCCACCGGCTCGACGGTGTAGTTGACCGCGAGCAGCGAGCGCCGGGTGAGCGACACGAGGCGGCTGCTGCGCACCCGCACCCGGGTGCCGGACGGCGAGCGCCACACGGTCTCGCGGTCGAGTACGCCGCGGCGCAGGTCCAGCACGCGCTCGTGCGACTCGACGGTGCCGTAGCGCAGGTCGAACGGTTCGTCGTCGACCAGCAGCCGGATCACCTTGCCGTTGGTGACGTTGAGGATCGTCTGGCCGGACTCCGGATAGCCGTACCCGGCCTCGGCATAGGGCAGCGGCCGCGTTTCGTACAGCGAGTTGAGATACGTGCCGGGCAGCCCGTACGGGTCGCCCTCGTCGAGATTGCCGCGCACCCCGATGTGCCCGTTCGACAGGGCGAACAGCGACTCGCTCTGCGCGAGGGACGGCTCGTCCAGACCGACCTCGCGCAGTCGCCACGGCTCGGCGGGGAATCGACTGTCCGGCATCAGCCCAAATCTGCCAGGTCGGAGACCACGACGTCTGCCCCGTGTTCGCGCAGTGCGTCGGCGTGCGCCTCGTCGTGCCGGTTGACGCCGACGACGAACCCGAACTCGCCGCGCCGGCCGGCTTCGACGCCGGCCGTAGCGTCCTCGAAGACCGCGGCCTGCGCGGGCGGCACGCCGGCCAGCTTCGCGCCGGCCAGGAACGAGTCAGGCGCGGGCTTGCCGGGGATGTCCTGCTCCGCGAGCGTCACGCCGTCCACTCTGCCCTCGACGAGCTTGTCCAGCCCGGTGACCGCGAGCACCTCGCCGGTGTTCGCGCTGGACGACACGACGTAGCGGGCCAGGCCCGCGGCCCGCGCCGCCTCCAGGTAGTGCCGCGAGCCCTCGAACACCTGCACGCCCTCGTCCTTGATCCGGCGTAGCACGTCGGCGTTCTTGCGCTCGCCGAGCCCGTTTATGGTGTCCGCGTCCGGAGGGTCGTCGGCATTGCCCTCGGGCAACTCGATCTCGCGCGCGGCGAGGAAGTCGCGCACGCCGTCCAGGCGCGGCTTGCCGTCGACGTAGTCCTCGTAGTCCTGCTCGCTGAACGGCTGCTGCCCGTGCTGCTCGAGCACGGGGTCGAATGTCGCGGCCCAGGCGCGCCGGTGCACCGCCGCGGTGTCGGTGAGCACGCCGTCCAGGTCGAACAGGCAGGCGCGGATCGAATCCGGCAGTCCGAGCACGGGCTGATCGTTCCCCGTCGGAGCGGTCCCATATCGAATCGTGCGCTCCCGGTAGATGAGGGGTAACGTCAGTCTCACGCCGGCCCGGAGGGTTCGGGTATCGCCCTCAAATGTGATGGCGGTCAGTCGAAGGACCGCACCATGACTGTCGAGAGCACAATCGTCTTCACCGATCGGGTCGAGAAAATGGCTGCCGTGCGCACCACCGCGTGCGACGAATGGCGCGCCGCCGTCGCGCTGCACGGCGAACTCGACGTGGCCAACGCGCTCGAGCTGCGCGCCGAACTGGCCCACCACCTCGACGCGGGGCGCCGGGTGATCCGGGTCGACGCGCTCGGCGTGGAGTTCATGGACTCCACCGCGCTCGGCGAGCTGATGACTGCCAGCGAACGGTGCCGCGCCGAGCACGGGTCGCTCATCCTCACGAACGTCCCCCGGCGCATCCAGCGGCTCGTGGCGATCGCCGGGCTCACCGACGTGTTGCTGATCGACATGGCCGGTACCGACCGGCAGGCGACCGCGTAGGAGCGTGCCGCAGCGTTCCGACAAGGCGGGCGTGCTGTTCGACGTGGACGGCACGCTGGTCGACACCACCTTCGTCCACGCCGTGTGCTGGACCGAGGCGCTGCGCCAGCACGAGCGCTACGTCCCCGCTGCGGAGATCCATCACGGCATCGGCATGTCCAGCGAGCAGCTGCTCGACCGCTGTCTCGGCGACGACGACGAGGACGCTGACCGGGAAGCGATCACCGACGCCCACTTGACCTTGTACAAGCAGTGGTGGGGACGCCTCAACGCGCTGCCGGGGGCCCGTGACCTGCTGCGCGCCTGTCACGACCGCGGCCTCACCGTCGTGCTCGCATCGTCGGCGAAGGACGAGGAACTCGATGCACTGCGCTCGGTCGTCGACGCCGACGACGCGATCGACACCGCCACCAGTTCCTCCGATGCCGAGGCGGGCAAGCCCGACCCCGGCATCGTGCTCGCGGCGCTCGAGAGTTCGGGCCTCGCCGCCGAGCATGCGGTGTTCGTGGGGGATGCGATCTGGGACGGTTACGCGGCGCAGCGCGCCGGAGTGACCTTCGTCGGCGTCACCTGCGGCGGCACCCCGGAACTCGAGTTGCGCCGCGCCGGCGCGGTCGAGGTGTGGCGCGATCCGGCCGACCTGCTCGCCCACCTCGAGGAGAGCGTGATCGCCAAGCTCTGAGTCGGGCTCGTGCTACCCGCGGTGCGCGCGGATCCGTTTCACGATCACAAGAGCCGCGCCGGCTCCGACGAGCGCAGCCACGATCCGCACGCCGGTGCGGCCCTTTCGCTTCAACTGTGCGGCGAGCGCGTCGGCCGTCTCGACCAGTTCGGCGCGCGTCGCGGCGATATCCGCCTTGATCTCCTCCGGACTGCTCACCGGTGTACCGCCTCGCGTACCGCGGCGACGTCGGCCTTCGTGCTCTCCATCGCCTCCTGGGGCAGCGGCGGCGTGCCGCGGCGCAGGTCCTTGCGGCCGACGACTGCGAGCAGCCCGGCGGTCGCGAACAACGCGACGGCGACGAGCAGCGCAGCCAGCCAGCCCGACACGACGGTGGCCAGGCCGAGCACCGCTGCCGCGACGGCGCAGACGGTGCCGAGTACCGCGACGAAGCCGCCGGCGCCGAACAGACCGACCCCGAGGCCGAGTCGTTTCGCCTTCTCCTTCGCCTCGATCTGGGCGAGCGCGAGTTCGTCGTGCACCAGGCGCGACACGTTCTCGCTCAGCCGCGCCGTGAGTTCGCCGAACGAGGCGTCGTCGAGATTTGCCGTGTGGGTGTGCACCGGCAGCTGCGGATGGGTGGAGCTCGCCATCGTCCCCTCCTGATCACTGGCTCTGGAGAATGGCCTGCCCCACACCGGCGCATACCTAACACGGCGGATATGGGTAAGCCCCTCGCAGAGCAGGAAGGAGAACGCAGATGCCGCAGCAGGCCTGGAGCAGCAAGCGGGAACGCCAGTACCAGCACATCAAGCAGGGGCTGACGAAGCGTGGGAGCAGCGAGGACAAGGCGGAAGAGATCGCGGCCCGCACCGTCAACAAGGAGCGCGCGCGCTCCGGCGAGGCCGAGCAGCGCAGCGCGACCTCGACCAAGGACATCTCCTCGTCGCGACGCGGCGGTCTGCGTTCCCACTCCGGCCCGGGCGGCCGGACCAAGGCGCAGCTCTACGAGGACGCCAAGCGCAAGAACATCGAGGGACGCTCCACGATGACCAAGGCCGAATTGGAGAAGGCCGTCGGTCGACGCTGACGGCGGGTCGTCCGCCGGTGATCGCGCCGTCCGCAGATAATCATCTCGCGTTCGCCGTCGAACCCGGTGCGGTCGATCGCAGGACAACCGGGTTCAGGTGATACGCAGTGGGTGACGTGCGAGCCGCGGCTTCGCGTCGGGAATCGGACGAGCGGCTCAGGCAGGTCGCCGAGTTGCTCGCCGCACACGAAAGGAACACGACAGAGCCGCGGCCGCTCGTCGAACTGGCGGTGGCGGCGGTGCCGGCCGGTGGGTGCGCGAGCCTCACGGTCGCCGGCATGGAGGAGCGCTGGCAGACGCTCGCGGCCACCGACCCGGTGGCTGCCGAGCTGAGCGCGATCCAGTTCCAGTTACGCGAAGGACCCTCGTTCGACGCGGTGGACAGCCTCGACGTCGTGCACGTTCCCGACCTCGAACTCGACCTGCGCTGGCCGGGGTTCGCCCGGCACGCCGTCACAGCCGGGGTGCGCAGCATGCTCGCCCTGCGGATGAACGTCGAGCACCTCGGCCGGGCCGGGCTGGCGTTGTATTCGGCGCGTCCGCACGCGTTCAACGAGGCGGACGTCGACGTCGCGCGCATCCTGGCGTGCGTGGTCGGCGCGGCGCTGCAGCAGGGATGGCTACGCGAACGGGCTGCAAATCTGGAGGTCGCGCTGGAGTCCAACCGGCACATCGGCTCGGCGGTCGGCATCCTCATGGCGCGCGAGCTGCTGACCGCCGACCAGGCCTTCGAGCGGTTGCGCGACACGAGCCAGCGGCTGCACCGCAAGCTGCGCGACCTCGCCGACGAGGTGATCAACACCGGCGAGCTGCCGCACCTCGACTGACGGCGGCTGCTGATTCAGCTGACCGGGTTGGGATCGACCTTGCCGTAGCTGGCGGTTCCGTAGCCGGTGTCGTTGGTGTGGACGTGCACCGCGGAGGCCTCGCCGGGCTTCAGCGGCGAATCGTGGCTCTCCTCGGTGCCGCCCTCGCCGCCGGTGCCCGATCCACCGGCGTCGAGCTTGCTCGTCGCCGCCGGATCCAGGGTGGGCCCGCCGTGTTCCTGCCCGAGCTCGGGGTCACTGCCCGGGCCGGTGTGCTGCTGCGACGCCCAGGCCGGGTCGGCAGCGGGCCCGCTGCCCTCCGTGCCGCCGTCAGGCCCGCCGTCTTGGTGTGGATGTCCGACCGCGAAGGTCCCGTCCGGAAAGGCCACGGCGCCACCGGTCATGTGGCCGGACTGGTCGAATGATGTCACCGACACCGTGCCGTCTGGCGAACGGGTTTCGATGCTCGTGATATGCCCACCCGTATCGACGTGTGCCGTGGAGGTCGTTCCGTCAGGAAGCGTTGTGGTCACGTTCGATCCGCGGTTCGATGGGTCGCCGGGATTGACCTTCCCGGCGTCCGGCTTGTCACCTTCGGCGTGACTGCTGTCCGCGCCGAAACGGTGATCGTCGTGATGGACCGTCACGTCCACGGTCGGGAGGTCATCGCCGCTCTGCCCGCTCGGGAGAACACCTCCACCGCTCGGCCCGCCGGTGTGGAACGGCGTCGTACCCGCGGAACTCGGACCATCGTGCACGGGCAGAGCCGGCCCGCCCTGCTGCGGGAGGTCCGGCTCGGACCGGTCGTGCCCCTCGTCCAACGGCGAGGCCGATGACGCCGGATGCTGCTGCTCGGCCAACGCGTGATCGGCCGCCGTGCCGTGCGTACCGGCCAGCAGATGCGACACCACGGAGCCGAACGCGATCGAGCTGCGCGACAGGCGCTGCCCCAACTGCTGGACACCCACCGACTCCGCGTCCGGCGCCAACTCCCGCACGAAAGCCAGATCGTCGGCGGACAGCCCGAACTGAGCGCCGACACCGGCCGGATCGGCCGCGAGCCGAGCAGCGAACTCCGGATCGATCGCCAACCGGACGACCGCCTCATCACGTGTCACGACGCGTTCCTCCCTGCCCGGATCGCTTGCCACATACCGAGTGTTACGTCGGCTGGGCTCCCGTCATCGGGGTCGGCACCCTACTTTGGGTCGTCACGCGGTGGCCGCCTCCGGAGGCTCCTCGGCGATCTGGCGGAGCGTGGCGACCACCGTCACCTCGGGCCAGTGCTTGGCGTGCAGGTCGGCGAACTCCTGCTGTCCGGCGATCGCTTCCTTGAGCGTGTCGTACTGGAGCAGCGCCCACCCGCCGACGACTTCCTTGGCCTCGGCGTAGGGGCCGTCGACCCGGCGGACGGCGCCCGCGCTCGAGATGAAGTTCACCGCGTCCTCGGTGCCGAACAGCCCGCCACTGTCGAGGAAGTGACTGGCGCCCGCCTGCTCACCGATGTACCTGTCCATCGCATTGAACAGCGCCTACGGCGGCGTGCCGACGTTCTCTTCCATCCTGACCAAGCCCATGACCCGCGGCATGCGATTTCCTGCGATACCCGGGTCGCCGCTGCTGGCGACCCGCTCACCAGTGCGTCGAACCGCGACCGGCGTATACGACCCGACCGACCAAGATTTTCTACCGCAGGTCGTCGGGGCGGTGCAGGTTGTTGAACCTGGGTGTCTGTTCGGGGTCGATCCACCGGGGTGGGATCCAGGCGACTCGACCCTGGATATGGACGGGTCGCCAGCCTTGTTTCTTGCGTTCGCGGTTGTCGTAGTCGCAGGCCAGCCCGGCCAGGCGCACGTCTGTCGTGCCTGATTCCGCGTAGTCGATGGTGTGATCGACTTCGCACCACAGCGCCGGCGTGGGGCAGTCGGGGAAGGTGCAGCCGCCGTCGATGGCGTGGCGGACGAGGCGCTGGTTCTCGCTGAACAGCCGCCGCGTCGAGGAGTAGTGGGTGACGCCCTGGACGGTGTCGAGGACGGCGAGCAGCAGCCGGTAGTCCCCGCCCGCCCACGTGAGCACGTCGGAGGCGGGGACCTGGGCGCCGTGGCTGGTGCGGGCCAGACCGTCGCCGGACAGGTACTGGTCGGTGGTCATGGTGGCGATGATGGTCGCGGTCACCCCGGCGACGGTGAGCGCCGCCGCGCGGCCGCCTGTGCGGCCTGCACCCGCCCGTGGGCTTCGGTCGGCTCCAGGCGCAGCAGCCAGCGCAGGTATTGCGCCGTCGTGCGCACCGCCCGCTCATAGGGCAGCCCGCGCGTCTCCACCTCCTGCACCAGGGCGTGATCCAGCGACGGCAGCCGGCGGGCCAGGCGCTCCTTCTCCCGCCAGTAGCCCTCCAGCGCCTCATCGGTGCAGCCGGTCAGGTCCAGGCAAGCCAGCTCGTCCACGAGCGCGTGCGCGCGCGCCAGGACCGCCATCGCGTCCACCGGCTGCCGCACCGCGCTCATACGTACGATTATATGTCAGACGACCGACACTTCCAGATCTTTTTCCGAGAATGTGGACAATCAATAACCGTCCACAACGAAAGATCGCCACCAGCGAAATCCGTCAGCCAGGAGTGCTACCCGGCCACCAGCCGGGCCCCTCGTCGCGCTCTTGTTGTTGAAGCATGCGCCCCAGGGCACAAGCAACCGCCTCGTCCCCGACCTGACTGAAGTCGACGTAGTGCGCACCTACCGCATGGAACGGCTCGGGCGCCGAGAGGTAGACGACGTCGTCGACGGTGCCACTCAGCTCCCGCAGCTCGGCGGGCGCGCCGACGGGGACGGCCACGATCACCCGCCCGGCTCCGGCGGCGCGCATCACCTCGACGGCGGCGTGCATGGTGGCCCCGGTAGCCAGCCCGTCGTCGACGAGCACCACGTCCGCGTCGCACACCTCGGTCGAGGAAGCGCCCCAGTCGTCGACCCGGCGCTGCGCTTCGGCTGCCTCGCGATGCCGGACCCCCTCGAACTGCTCGCCGGTGACACCGGCCGCGGCGAGGACGTGCTCGTTGCGGACCACCGCGGTGTGCGGTCCCCACACGGCGAGCGCCCCCATCGCCAGCTCGCGGTGTCCGGGCGTGCCGATCTTGCGCACGATCACCACGTCGAGCGGCGCGTTCAGCCGTGTCGCGATCGGGGCGGCGACGACCACGCCGCCACGCGGCAGCCCCAGGATGCGCGCGCCGGTGTACTCGGTGAGCCGCTCGGCCAGCAGCTCGCCGGCCTCGGCGCGATCGGCGAACCGCTGCTGGGTCATGACACGAGCGCGGCGGCGACCTTGAGATCGGCGACGAAGGCGGCGTAGGCCGCGTCGCGATCGGCGCCGGCTCGCAGGATCGAGGACGGATGCACGGTGACGACGAAGGTGCCGGTCCCGACGGTGCTGTCGCGCTCGAGCGCCGTCCCTCGGTCGCGCAGCACCCGGACGTCGTTGCCCAGCACGGCCTTCGTGGCGACCGAGCCGAGGCAGACGACGAGGTCGGGATGCAGGGTTTCCAGCTCCGCGTCCAGCCAGGGCCGGCACGCGGAGACGTGCCCGGCACGCGGTGTCTGGTGGATGCGTCGTTTGCCTTGCCGGCGGAAGTGGAAGTGCTTCACCGCGTTGGTCACGTAGGTCGGGATGTCGGTCAGCCCGGCGTCCGCTCGTGCTCGTTCGAGGACGCGACCGGCCGGACCGACGAACGGCGCGCCTTCGGTGTCCTCGACCTCGCCGGGTTGCTCGCCGACGAGGACGAGGCGCGCCCGTGCCGGGCCGGCGCCGAACACGGTCTGCGTCGCGTCGGCGTACAGATCACAGCCCTGGCAGGAGGCGGCCGCGTCGCGCAGTGCCGACAGGGTGCGGCTCTCCGGAAGGAACTCCTCCGCGCCGGGATGCCGCGACCGGCCCGGCACCGGTCAGTCCGTCTCGTACCAGGCGGGCGCCGGATAGCCGAACATCCACGGGCGCTGCATCGTCTCGGGACCGGCATCGGCGGTGGTCGCGGGCCGGGTGGCCGTCCACAACTGGACGCTGCGCTTGCCGCACTGCGCGAACATCACCGCGTGCGGGCCGTCATGGCCGGCGAAGAGCTGACACCGGCCCTCGTCGGAGGCGGCGCGGGGGAGGCGTGCGGAGCAACGAACATCGATCTCGCGTGCGCGTTCGACCGGCCGGAAGGGGCGCGCGACTGCGGTCATTGCGTTCCGATCTGCGCTTCCGCCACGTGGTTAGCGGCGAATCGATCTTGTCGGCTGACTCACACGGTCATATCCAGCTTAACCCCGTTTCAAACGAATGACGCCGGCCGATTTTCGACGAGATCTTGATGTTCATCCGGTTAACCCCAGGCGGACGTGGGCTCGTCCTGCATCGCGATTCCAAGGCGTGGTTCGGGCTCGGGCTGGCGCGGTTCGCGGACGCCGGAGCCGCCGCCGCGCTCGACCCAGAGCGTGACGGACGTGCCGGGCGGCACCACCGCACCGGACTCGGGGCTCTGGTCGACGACGACCGCATCGGGCCGCCCGATCGCCTCCGGCGGCGGGCCGTCCGGGTCGGGGCCGATGCCGACCAACGACAGTTCGTGCAGTGCTTTGCGGGCGTCGTCGAAGGTCCGGCCGATGACGTTCGGCACGACGACGGTCGAGCGGCGGCGCCGCAACGCGGCGGTGGTGACGTCGCCGACGACCCGGCCGAGGATCTCGTCCGCCAGGTGCGCGTCCTCGGGTGCAGCCTCGGTGTCGAGGTCGCGCCACTTCTCCCACGCCGACTGCCGGGTTACGCCGAGCCGGGTCGCGATCTCGGCCCAGGAGAAGTCGCGACGGCGCGCCGCGCGCACCGCCGACAACTCGGCCTCGTCGAGCAGCCGCCGGATCGTGCCGATGTCGGTCAGCGCGTCCAGCGCGCCGGCGGCGCCTCTCGTGGCGGCGTCGCCCGCGTGCCAGCGGAACAGCCGCTTCCACGCGCGCCGGCCGTCGCCCCACAGCCCGTCGCCCTTCGTCACCCTGTCAGGCTACCCTGACACCGCGAACTCGGCGGCGGTGTCCGCAAGCCGGTAGCCGTGCCCTCGACGTCCCGGCCGGCGAGCACCACGATCTCGTCCTCGAGATCGCGGCCGGCGAGCTTCCGTCCCGCCCGCCGCCGGCCGAACGCGCCTGGCACGACACCGAGACGGCCTGGCACGACGCGCGGGTCGCCGTGCCGGACGTGCGCGCGCCCGCCGACACCGCGCACCACTGCGCGGTGCTGCTCGGCCTGACCGGGCCGGGCGGCACGGTCGCCGCGGCGACCACGAGCCTGCCGGAACGCTCCGGCGACGACCGCAACTACGACTACCGCTACGTGTGGGTGCGCGACCAGTGCTTCGTCGGGCAGGCCGCGGCCGCGTGCGGTGCATTGCCGCTGGTGCAGCGTTCGGTCGAGACCGTCGCCGCTCAGCTCCGCGAGCACGGCGCGGATCTTGCGCCGGCGTACACCGTGCGTGGCGAGCCCGTGCCGAAGCAGCGTCATCTCGACCTGCCCGGTTATCCCGGTGGGCACGACATCGTCGGCAACCGGGTGCGCGGCCAGTTCGAGCTCGACGCGTTCGGGGAGGCGCTGCTGCTGTTCGCGGCGGCCGCCAGGCGCGACTGCCTCGACGCGGACGGGTGGCGCGCCGCCGAGGTGTCGGCCGGCGCGGCGGCGCGCCGATGGCTCGAGCCGGACGCCGGCATCTGGGAGATCGACGATCGGCACTGGACGCACAGCAAACTGATCCTCGCCGCCGGGCTCCGCGCCATCGCGGGTGTCGCGCCGCGCGCGAGCGCCGGCCAGGCCGCCGAGTGGGTCGCGCTCGCCGACCGCGTAGTCAGCGACACCGCCGCCACCTCGGTGCATCCGGGCGGCCACTGGCAGCGCGCGCCGGACGATCCGGCCTCGGACGCCGCGCTGCTCTTCCCGGGGCTGCGCAACGCGGTGCCGTCCGACGACCCGCGCACCGCGGCGACGGTGGCGGAGTACCTGCGCGAACTCACCGCGGACGGGGTACGCCTATCGCTTCCGGCACGACGACCGCCCATTGCACGAGGCGGAGGGCTCCTTCCTGATGTGCGGTTTCGCGACCGCTCTCGCGCTGCACCACCAGGGCAGGCGGGACGCGGCAGTCGGCTGGTTCGAGCGGACCCGCGCCGCCTGCGGCCCGCCGCAGCTGTTCAGCGAGGAGTACGACAGCCATCAGCATCCGATGCGTGGCAACCTGCCGCAGGCGTTCGTGCACGCGCTGATGATCGAGACCTCGGCGACGCTCGGTCCCGAGTGATGCCCTGAGTGATGCCCTGAGTGATGCCCTGGGTGATCAGGACAGCTCGCGGGTCCGCACGCCGAGCGGGATGACGAGCCACAGCACCACGAGCAGGCCCGCCGCGATCGCACCGGCCACCGCCCCGCCGGCGCCGCCGGCCAGTACGTCGAAGATCAGCGTGGTCACGCCGACGATCGCCAGCGCCAGGAAGACGATGCCGACCATCGCCAGCCGGTGCGCGAACTGCACGGTCTCCTTGCGGCGGTGCCGGCGGAACACGGCGCGGTGCACCGCCACCGGAGCCTCGAGGAACCCGGTCGCGACGATCGAACAGCTGACTGCGGCGAGGTAGATGGCACGCTCGGTGTCGCCGAGCGTGGCGAACTTCTGCTGGAACGGCAACGTGAGCAGGAAACCGGTGAGCAGCTGGACGCCGGTCTGCACGACGCGCAGCTCCTGCAGCAGCTCGCCCCAGTGCCGGTCCAGCCGTTCGAGCGGCGTCTCGTGGCGCCCGTCCTCGCTCGGTTCGTCGTCTGTCATCGACTACCGCCCGGCGGACGTGGAGATCGGTTCGGCGATCTCCTCGAGACCCTTCTGCTCGGCGTCGACCGCGAACAGCGCCGCGACCACGCCGGCCGCGCACATGATCGCCGCACCGATGATGAACGCCGTCACGGTGTCGGACACCTTGCCCGACGAGGTGAGGTGCGCGAACAGCAGCGGGCCGGTGATCCCGCCGATGGCGGTGCCGATCGCGAAGAAGAACGCGATGGCCATCGCCCGGGTCTCCATCGGGAAGACCTCGCTGACCGTGAGGTAGGCCGAGCTGGCGCCCGCGGAGGCGAAGAAGAGCACGCCCGTCCAGCACGCGGTCATCGTGGTCGCGGACAGGTCACCCTGGTTGAACAGCCACGCCGTCAGGAACAGCAGCACCCCCGAGATGACGTACGTGCCGGCAATCATCGGCTTGCGGCCGACCGTGTCGAAGAACCGGCCGAGCAGCAGCGGGCCGAGGAAGTTCCCGACCGCGATGACGACGTAGTAGTAGCCGGTGGCGGACGTGGACGTCTTGAAGAACGTCGTGAGGATGGTGGCGAAGCCGAACGTGATCGCGTTGTAGAGGAACGCCTGGCCGATGAACAGGCTCAGCCCGAGCACGGTGCGCTTGGGGTAGGAGGTGAGGACGGTCTTCGCGATGGTGAAGAACGGGATGGTCTTGTGCTGCTCGACCTCGATGGTCTCGTCCACCTCGTCGAGCCGCTCGCCGGTGTCGGCGCGGACCTCGTCCTCGACGTCGTCGACCAGCCGGTCGGCCTGTTTCTCCTTGCCGTGGATGAACAGCCACCGCGGGCTCTCCGGGACGTTCCGGCGGACGAGCAGGATCACCAGCCCCAGCACCACGCCGAGGCCGAAGGACGCCCGCCAACCGACGTTGCCGGGCAGGATGTTCTCGTTCAGCACGACGAGGGAGAGCAGTGCGCCGCCGGCGGCACCGATCCAGTAGCTGCCGTTGATGCCCAGGTCGACCCGGCCGCGGTGCTCGGCCGGGATCAGTTCGTCGATGGCGGAGTTGATCGCCGCGTACTCGCCGCCGATGCCGAAGCCGGTGAGGAACCGGAACAGGAAGAACCACCACGGCGCGAACGCCAGGCCGGTCATCGCCGTCGCGAACAGATACACCGCGAGGGTGATCATGAACAGCTTCCTGCGGCCGTAGCGGTCGGTCAGGTAGCCGAAGAACAGCGCGCCGGCACAGGCGCCGGCGACGTAGAGCGCCGCCCCGAGCCCGGTGACCTGGCTCGTGGTGATTGAGATGCCGCTGCCCTTCTCAGCAAGCCGCGGCGCGATGTTGCCGACGATCGTGACCTCGAGGCCGTCGAGGATCCAGACCGTCCCGAGCCCGATGATGATCTTCCAGTGCCAATTGGACCAGGGCAGCCGGTCCAGCCGTCCCGGCACCGCCGTCTCGATCGTGCGCTGCTCCGACACCGCGTACCTCCCTTGTCGCCCGGGGAAATGCGTTCCCTCGGGCAACGCGGGACTAACAGCGGCGGCGCTCGCTCAGCTGGGCTGCGACGTGGTCGACGGTGTCGAGCGCGAGATCATCAACCGGTCGGAGACCGCCCGCTGTGCGCGGCCGCGTCCGATGAACGACACCGCCCAGTGCAACACCGTGGTGACCCGGTTCTTGAAGCCGACGAGGTACATGATGTGCACGATCAGCCAGAGCACCCAGGCGATGAACCCGCCGAAGCGGAACGGGCCGATGCTGGCCACCGCGCGGAACCGGGAGATCGTCGCCATGCTGCCCTTGTCGAAGTAGTGGAAGGGCTTCGGCTCGGGCTTGTGGCGCAGCCGTCCGCGGATGGCGTCGGCCGCGTACTTGCCCTGCTGCATGGCCACCTGCGCGACGCCGGGGTAGTCGTTGAGCGACATCATGTCGCCGATCACGAACACGTCGGGGTGTCCCGGCAGCGTGCAGTCGGGCTGCACCTTCACCCGGCCGCCACGGTCGAGTTCGGCGCCGGACTGCTCAGCCAGTGTCTTCGTCAGCGACGACGCCTGCACACCCGCCGCCCACACGACCGTGCGGGCCGGCAGTCGGGTGCGGGCGCCGCTGCGGTCCTCGACCGTGATGCTGTGGTCGTCGACGTCGACGACCCGCTCGGAGAGCCATACCTCGACACCCATCTTCTCGAGCTGGCGCGCCGCGCCGGCCGAGAGCTTGGTGCCGAACGTGCCGAGCACGTCGTCGAGCGCGTCGACGAGCACGATGCGGGTGCGCCGTGTGTCGATGCGGCGGAATTCCTTGACCAGCGTGCGATGTGCGAGCTCCGAGATCTGGCCCGCCATCTCGACGCCGGTGGCGCCGGCGCCGACGACGGCGAAGGTCAGCCACTCGTCACGGGCCTTCTCGTCCGCCTCGAGCTCGGCGTACTCGAATGCGGCGAGGATGCGGGCGCGCAGCTCGAGCGCGTCGTCGACCGACTTCAGCCCGGGCGCGTTGGCTGCGAACTCGTCGTGCCCGAAATAGGACGTGGTCGCACCGGCCGCGACGATCAGCGAGTCGTACGGCGTCACCGTGCTGGCGTCACCGGCCACCGACGTGACGGTGTGCGCGTCCAGGTCGATGTCGGTCACGTCGCCGAGCAGGATCTCGAGGTATTTGCGGCGGCGCAGCACCTCGCGGGCGGCCGGGGCGATCTCGCCCTCGGACAGGATGCCGGTGGCGACCTGGTAGAGCAGCGGCTGGAACAGGTGGTGCGTGGTTCGGCTGATCATGGTCACGTCGACGCCGGCACGTTTGAGTCGCTTGGCCGCGAACAGCCCGCCGAATCCGGACCCGATCACTACCACGTGGTGGCGCCGCGACACGGTGTCGGTCATTGCGAGCCTCCTCAGCGAGGACTTGGTTCCCCACTAGTAACTACCAAGGATGCTCGCCGCCCATTCCGGGTTGTGACCGCCCTCGCGTGACGTGACGCGGGCTACGGCAGGGTCCCGGTGTCCATGACGTAGGCGGCGATGTCGCGCACCTTGCGGTGGGTGCGCTGGCTGGCCCGGCGCAGCTCCTCGAAGCCCTGCTCGGCGGTGAGCAGCCGACTGGCCATGAGGATGCCGATGGCCATTCCGATCTGCCGGCTCGACTCGAGTGCCGCCTCGAGGTTCTCGACCTTCTTCTGCTCCATCGAGTGCCGCAACGCGACTGACGAGAGCATCGAAAGCATCGCGGTGATGCCCACGTCGTACTGCGTGAAGGCGTCCACCTGGGGCGCGTAGTAGTTCAGCGCGCCGCGGTTGGTCTCACCCAGGAAGATCCGGGCGCCGATCATGCTGCGGATCGGGGTCTCGCGCACCGCACGGGTGCTGAACAGGGGCCAGCGCTCATCGGTGCTGAGGTCGTTCGCGAGGATGATGTCGTCCTCCTCGATCGCCTCGAGGCAAGGCCCCTCGCCGCTCTCGTACTCGATGGAGTCGACGAGCTGGGCGAGGTCGCTGCTCGCCGCGAGCGTGGTCGGACGCCCGTCCGGGCGCACCAGGGTGAGCCCGGCCGCGATCGTGTTCGGCACCGCCTTGGCGGCGAAGTCGACGAGCTCGTCGGGGCCGAGCGGACGGTCGGCCCACTGGTCCCGGAACAGCTGCGCGAACTCCTGCAGCTGCTGTCCCGTCTCGCGATTGGCCTCCGAAGTCATGCGAAGACCGTACCCATCGTGATTCGTGGCCCACGGTGGCGCAGTGACCAGTGCGCGGAGTGGGTAGGGGTGTGACATGAGCGAAGCGGTCGTGATCGGTGCCGGTCACAACGGATTGGTGGCCGCGACCCTGCTCGCGGACGCCGGCTGGGACGTCGTCGTGCTCGAGGAGCAGCCGCGCGCGGGTGGCGCCGTGTTCTCCGACCGCTCGCTGCACCCGGAATTCGTCACCGACTGGTTCAGCGCCTTCTACCCGCTCGGCGCCGCGTCACCGATCCTCACCGCGCTCGAGCTGGACCGCTGCGGCCTGCAGTGGAGCCACGCACCCGCCGTGCTCGCCCACGTGCTGCCCGACGACCGGTGTGCACTGCTGTCCCGCGACCTGTCGCGCACCGCTGCCTCGCTCGACGCGTTCGCGCCCGGCGACGGCGCGGCGTGGTACCGGATGACCGAGCAGTTCGAACGTATCCGCGAGCCGCTGCTGCGCGCCGTGCTCGGCCCATTCCCGCCGGTGCGCGCGGCCACGCGGATATTCCGCGAGCTGGGCCTGGCCGAGTTGCTGCGCTTCGCTCGATTCGCCGTGCAGCCGGTGCGTGCTGCGGGCCAGGAGCAGTTCCGCGGCGCCGGCGCGACGCTGCTGCTCGCCGGCAACGCGCTGCACACCGATCTGTCGCCGGAAGAGGCGCCGGGCGCGATGTACGGCTGGCTGCTCGCGATGCTCGGCCAGACCGTCGGCTTCCCGGTGCCGGTCGGCGGGTCGGGCGCACTCATCGACGCGCTCGTCGCGCGGCTCACCGCCGCGGGCGGCAAGCTGCGTCTGGGCACCGCGGTCGAGCACATCGAGGTCGCGGACGGGCGGGTGCGCGGCGTGCGCACCGCGGACGGCGAGCTCATCGGCGCGGACGCGGTGCTCGCCGACGTCGCCGCCACCGACCTGTACGAGCGCCTGGTCGACCCGCAGCACCTGCCGCCCCGGCTGCTCGACGACATCGGCCGGTTCGAATGGGACAACCCGACTCTCAAGGTCGACTGGGCGCTGTCCGCGCCGATCCCGTGGACGGCGCGTGATGCACGCCGTGCCGGCACGGTCCATCTCGGTGCTGACCTCGACGACATGACGCGCTACGCCGCTGCGTTGGCCACCCGGGACGTGCCGCGCAAGCCGTTCGTGATCCTCGGCCAGATGACGACCTCGGACGCCACCCGTTCGCCGGCGGGCACCGAATCGGCGTGGGCCTACACGCACGTCCCGCGCGGCATCGACTACCGCGCGCCCGCCTTGGCCCGGCACGTCACCCGGATCGAGGAGACGATCGAGGCTCGCGCGCCGGGTTTCCTCGACTCGGTGCAGGCACGGCGGGTGATGGCGCCGGCCGACCTGCAGCGCGTCAACGCCAACCTCGTCGACGGCGCGGTCGGCAGCGGCACGTCCGGCATCCACCAGCAGTTGATCTTCCGCCCGGTGCCCGGCCTCGGCCGTGCCGAGACCCCGATCGACGGCCTCTATCTGGCCGGGGCGTCTGCGCACCCCGGCGGTGGCGTGCACGGGGCGCCGGGTGCGAACGCGGCCCGCGCGGCATTGCTTCGGGCCCGGCCGACCGGCCGGTTGCGCCGCGCCGGACTGGACACGGTGCTGCACCGCATCTATCGCTGAGTGCTGCTCCAGCGGTGCTCCGCGATCGCGCCGAGCCGGGCGAGAGACTCACGGTTTCGTGCGGCGAGCAGCCGGCGCTGCAGCGGGTTGTCGGCGAAGAACGCGGTGCCGTGGGTCGGCGCCTCGGCCATCCGCACGAGCGAGCCGCGGCCGTCCGCTTCGATGCCCAGCTCGATGCGTGCCTCGCCGACCGGCCAGGCGCGGGCTTGCAGCACGAGCCGATGCGGACGCTCGCACTCCACGACCGCGGTCGTGTCGGAGATCATGAACGGCCACGCACCCACCTGGTGATGCACCCGCGTCCCCGCCGCGGGCCAGGCATCGTCCACGTCGCGGATGTGCGTGGCGCCGACGACCCACACGGGCAGCAGCCACCCGTCGGCGAGCACGTCGAAGACCTGGTCCGGCGAGGCGTCGAGGTGCCGCTCGACCGTGGTCATCGGCCGGTGCGGCTTGCGCTGCGGGTCGGGTTGGTGCGTGGTGTCGGTCATCGGGCGAAGGGTTCCCACGCACGGGTCGTGGTAATCGGTGCCGGTGCGCGGGTATCTCGCCGGTGATGTCTCCGATTCCCGCCGAAGGGGCAGCCGGTGGCGCTCGACATCAGGTGGCTCGCCGTTTTCGCGGACGTGCCGGTCGGCTGGCTGCAACGATGCCTGGCGTACTGGAGTGCCGTGACCGGCGCCGCGCCCGCGCCACCTTCCGGTGATCATGGCGAGTACGTCGCGCTCCTGCCGGCGGACGGCGACGCATACGTCTACCTGCAGGCCGTCGGGCGCGACACCGGCGGGTGGCACCTCGACCTCTACGTGCCGCAGATGGCCTGGGCGCTCGACGAGGCGCGGGCCTGCGGCGCGGAGGTGGTGCGCCGCGGCGCAGAGCTGTCGGTACTGACCTCGCCGGCGGGTCAGCCGTTCTGTCTCTTCCACGACGAGGGTCCCGCGCGGCGCCGCCCCGGCCCGCCGAGCTGGCCCGGTGTCGGGCGCAGCCTCGCCGATCAGCTCTGCCTCGACATCCCGGCCGAGCGCTACGAGCAGGAGTGCGCGTTCTGGTCGGCGCTCACCGGCTGGCCGTGCGCACCCGGTTCCGTCGACCACTTCAGCCGGATCAACCCGCCCGCCGCGCTGCCGGTGCAACTGCTGCTGCAGCGTCTCGGCGGCGACGACGACGCCGGCGCGCGGGCGCACCTGGACATGTCCGCGGACGCCGCGGACGGGGAGATCGCCCGACACCTGCAGCTGGGCGCGACGTCGATCGCCGAGTTTCCGCACTGGGCGGTGCTGCGCGACCCGGTAGGGCTGACGTACTGCGTGACCCGCCGGCGCCCGTTCCGGCCGCGTCGTTGACCGGGTCCCGAGCCGACTCGCGGCCGGCCGGCTCACGCCGAGCGTGGTTACCGCCGTCGAGTCGGCGGGTAGCGACCTGGCATGAAGATCGGTTACTTCCTGTCCTGTGAGGAGTACGGCCCGGCCGAGTTGGTCGAGCAGGCCCGACTCGCCGAGCAGGCCGGTTTCGAGTCGCTGTGGATCTCCGACCATTTCCATCCGTGGAACGACGCGCAGGGCGAGAGCCCACTCGTGTGGTCGGTGATCGGCGCGATCAGCCAGGTGTGCGCGCTGCCGATCACGACCGCCGTCACCTGCCCCACGGTGCGTACCCACCCCGCCGTCATCGCCCAGGCCGCGGCGACCAGCGCAGTCATGACCGAGGGCCGGTTCATCCTCGGCGTCGGGTCCGGCGAGGCGCTCAACGAGCACGTCACGGGCGCGCGCTGGCCCGATGCCACCGTGCGGCTGGACATGCTGGAAGAGGCCGTGGACGTGATGCGCACACTGTGGTCGGGCGAGTTCGTCGACCATCACGGTGAGTACTACACCGTCGAGAACGCGCGGATCTACACGCTGCCAGACCGTCCGATCCCGGTGTACGTCAGCGGATTCGGCCCCAAGGCGATCGATGTCGCCGGCCGGATCGGCGACGGGTTCATCACGACGTCGCCGGATGCCGATGCGATCCGCGACTTCCGCGAGTCCGGCGGGGCGGGCAAGCCGGTGCACGCCGGCTGCAAGGTGTGCTGGGGCGTCGACGACGAGATCAGCATCGACACCGCGCACCGGCTGTGGGGGAACAGCGGGGTGCCGGGCGAGCTGGCGCAGGTACTGCCCAGCCCGCGTCACTTCGAGCAGGTGACGAAGCTGGTGCCGCGCGAGTCGACTCGCGACTCGATCGCGTACGGCGCCGACGTCGACCGGCACGTCGAGGCGTTCCGGCCGTACGCCGACGCCGGTGTCGACGTCGTGCACATCTCGCAGATGGGCGGACGGGAGAAGGAGACCGGCTATGCGGGCTTCTTCGACTTCTACGCGACGAAGGTGTTGCCGCGGCTGCGCGAGATCGCGCGCTGACTAGGCCGCGGCCGATTCCTTCGTGGCGCGCAGCGGCGCGAGTGCGGTGCTCCACGCGACGACCTGGTCGAGCAGCGTGTCGAGCGCCGCGCGGTTGTAGTCGCCGGGCTTGAACACGGTGTAGTTCTCGAACTCGGTGAGCATCGACAGCGCGACCTGCTGGCGCACGTCGGCCATCTGCAGCTCGCCGACGACGAGGCGAAGGTGCTCGGCTGCGCGGGCGCCACCCACGCCGCCGTAGGACACGAACCCGACGGCCTTGTTGTTCCACTCGGCGTAGAGGTAGTCGATCGCGTTCTTGAGCACGCCGGACGTGCTGTGGTTGTACTCGGGTGTGACCATCACGAATCCGTCGAAGGACGCGATCTTGGCGGCCCACGCCTTGGTGTGTTCGTACTGGTAATGGCCGAGGGACGGCGGGATCGGCTCGTCGTAGTGCGGGAGCGGGTAGTCGCGCAGGTCGACGAGCTCGAACGCGGCGTCGCTGCGCTTGCTCGCGATGTCGAACACCCACTTCGCGACCTGCTCGCCGTTCCGGTTGGGACGAGTGCTGCCGATGATGATTCCGATCTTGGTCATGACGCGTATTGCCTCCGAACCAGAGAACTAAGTTGCGTAACAAACCATTCGTAGCACAAATGGTAGCTGTGTCAACTATGTCTTCTCCAGCGTGGCGGAGGCCACCGCTGCGGCGAGGTCACCGCCCTCGGCCGCGGCACGCTGGCGCTGCGCGCCGGTGCCGTGCTGCCGGATCCGCGCCAGGCCGCGGCCGACGTGTTCGCGGTCCGCGCCGGTCAGCGCCGGCTCGATGAAGCCGAGCAACGAGTCCACCAGGTCCCAGGCCGGGACGAGCCGGGGCGCGGCCGAGAGGTCGACGAGTCGATCCGTCATGCCCCAGCGGCTCGCGCGCCAGCACGCGCCCTCGATCAGTTCCGGCCGTACCTCGTGGGTGTGATCGGCCGTGGCGACGGCGTCGACAAGACCGCGGCACACGCCGGCGATCGTCACCGCGTCCTCGACGTCGATGCACACGTCGCTCACCCGGATCTCGACGGTCGGGTAGCGCGCGGACAGCCGGGCGTCGAAGTAGATCATCGCCTCGTCGCGCGCAGCGCCGACGGCGATCAGACCGTCCACGGCGCGGCGGTAGTCGGCCGGGTCGGCAAACGCGCCGGTCACGCCGGACGTCGGCCATTCGCCCCAGACGAGCCGGCGGTAGCCGGCATATCCGGTGTCGCGCCCGGCGTGGAACGGTGAGTTCGTGCTCAATGCGATGAGTGCGGGCAGCCAACTGCGCAGCCCGTTGAGCACCCGCACGCCCTCGTCGGCCGAGGCGATCTCGACGTGCACGTGCATGGCACAGGTGAGCTGGCGGCGCTCGGTCGCGGCGAAGCGGGCGGCCATCTGCTGGTAGCGCTCGGTGTCGGTGGTCGCGGTATGTCCGTGCACCGGGCAGGTGCCTGACGCCACGAGCCGGGTGCCCCGTTCCTGCGCCGCGGTGACGAGCGTGCGCCGCTGCTCCGTCAGGTCACGGGTCAGCTCGTCAAGATCGGTGGCCGGCGCCGATGCGAGCTCGGCCTGCGCCTTCTTGAGTTCACCCTCGAACTGCGCGTCGTCGCCGCTCGCGGCGGCGTCCACGATCGCCGGCCCCAGGTCGACAAGCCGGGCCGCATCGGCGTCGAAGAGCAGGAACTCCTCCTCGACGCCGACCGTCCGGGTGTCCATGGCGGGAGTGTGCCCACGTCGGCGACGGGCTCACGGCCAGTCGGCTACCCGCCAGAAGTGACCGACCGGGCCGAGGCCGGCGCCCAGCGGGAAGGAGTCGGCAACGGCACCGGTGATGAACCGCTTGCCGAGTTCGACCGCGGACGGTACGTCGAGCCCGTGCGCGAGTGCGGCGGTGGTCGCGGCGGCGAGCGTGTCTCCGGACCCGTGCGTGTGCCGGCTTTCGTGCCGCGGGGCGCGCAGCTCGATGAACGACGCGCCGTTGTAGAGCAGGTCGACCGCGTCCCCGCTCGGCAGGTGCCCGCCCTTCACCAGCACCCACTTCGGTCCGAGACCGTGCAGCGCGCGGGCCGCGTCCTCCATGTCGGCCCGTGAGCGCACCTCGGCGCCGATGAGTAACCGCACCTCGTTGAGGTTGGGCGTGATCAAGGTGGCCAGCGGGATGACGACATCGCGCAGCGTGGCCACCGCCTCCGGCGGGAACAGCGGGTCGCCGTGCTGCGACGCGGCCACCGGATCGACGACGAACGGCGTGATGCCCAACCGGCGCACGGTCTCCGCGACGGCGGTCATGATCGGCGCGGATGCCAGCATGCCGGTCTTCGCGGCGCCGATGCCGATGTCGGCGGCGACCGACTCGATCTGCTCGGCAACCGCATGCGGCGGCAGTTCGTAGACGCCGGACACACCGAGCGAGTTCTGCACGGTGATCGCGGTGACCGCCGACATCCCGTGCACGCGGCACGCGAGGAACGTCTTGAGGTCGGCCTGCAGCCCGGCGCCGCCACCGGAATCGGAGCCGGCGATCGTCAACGCCGTCGGCGGCTGAGCGGTCGTGGTCATGCGGTCAGTATTTCGGGCGCCGGTCGTAGGCTGGACGCTTGGGCGACGATGCGCAGGAACAGCGGGAGCGAGAACTGAAGTTCGACGTCCCGCCCGACTGGGAGCTGCCCGACCCGGGCAAGCATGCGCCCGGCGGGGTCGAGGCGCAGCACGTCCATCTCGAGACGACCTACTACGACACGTCAGCCCGCGACTTGCTCCGGCATCGGCTCACGCTGCGCCGGCGCGCGGGCGACATCGACACCGGCTGGCAGCTGAAGGTCCCCGACCGCGACGCGCGTACCGAGATCCGGCTGCCGGGCAACGGCACGGCCGTGCCGACCGACCTGCGCGAGGCGACGCTCGGCGTGCGCGGCGGCGCCGCGCTGCGCCCGATCGCCCGGCTGGTCACCGAACGCGACATCCACCGGCTCCTCGAAACCGACGGCGGTGTGCTCGCCGAGATCGTTGTCGATGTAGTGAGCGCGGTGCAGCTCGGGGAGAGCGCGCAGATCACGCGCTGGCGCGAGGTCGAGGTCGAGCTCGTCAAGGGTGACGAACCGCTGCTGCAACAGGTCGCGCGCTGGCTGCGCAAAGGTGGCGCGGTCCCGGCGGCGACGGCCTCGAAGCTGGCGCGCGCGCTCGGCAGCGAGCCGGCGACGCCGCGTGACCCGAGCACCCTCGCCGGCCTGGCGGGTGCATATCTCGATGCGCAGGCCGCCGAGATGGTGCGCACCGACATCGCGCTGCGTCGCGGTCACAACGAGATTCACGATGCGCGGGTGGCCACCCGCCGCTACCGCAGCGTGCTGCGCGAGTTGGGTGTGCTGTTCGATCCGGAGCGTGCTGCGGCGCTCGACATCGAGCTGAAGCACTTCGCCGATACGCTCGGCGAGGTGCGCGACCGGCAGGTGCTGCGCGCCCATCTCGACAAGGAACTCGCCAAGCTGCCTCCCGCGCTCGTGGTCGGGCCGGTCGCCGGGCGCATCCACGAGCTGCTCGCCGCCGAGGAGACCGACGCGACCGTGCTGCTGGCGGCGCAGCTGCGCACGAAGCGGCACTACGCGCTCCTTGCCGAGCTGCGAGCTTGGCGCGAGCAGTTGCCCGTGGTCGACGATCGGCCCGCGGCCGACATTGCGCGAGTGCTGCGCAAGGCCGAGCGCAAGGTCGCGCGCCGGCTCGCGGCGGCGCCCGAGGGTGGCGGTCGGGACGAGGCGATGCACCGCGCGCGCAAGGCGGCCAAGCGGGCCCGCTACGTCGCCGAGCTGGCCCGGCCCGAGCTGGGCAAGCGGGCCAAGACGGCGCGTACGCGGATGAAGAAGACGCAGGATCGGCTCGGCCGGCGCCATGACCGGGTGGTGGCCGCCGAGTTCCTGCTCCGTGCGGGCGCGGCCGCTCGGATGAACGGCTTCACGTTCGGCGTGCTCTACGCGCACGAGCAGTCGCGCACCGCCGACTAGCGTCGACCGATCGAACCCGACGCCGAATAGGTCGCTCAACCGGATCGCGTCCGCTCACGTGACGGTCCGGTTGCGAGTCGCGCGTGCGTCATTCGTGGTACGAACGGACAAGGCTGTTCGGGGGTGAGGCATGCGGCGCGTCTGGCACGGCCTCCTCGCGCTCGGCGCCGTGCTGCTCGCGGGCACCGTCGGCTACGTCCTGCTCGGCTTCAGCTGGCTGGACGCGCTGTATCAGACGGTCACGACCGTCACGACCGTCGGCTTCCGCGAGGTGCGGGAGCTGTCGGCCGGCGGAAAGATCTTCACGATCGTGCTGATCCTGGTCGGGGTCGGCACCGCGCTCTACACCTTGAGCGTGCTGCTCGAGTCGCTGGTCGAGGGGCACTTCGTGCGACACATGGAGGAGCGCCGGATGCAACGCGACATCGCCCGCATGCGCGATCACGTCATCATCTGCGGCTGGGGCCGGGTCGGGCGGGCCAGCGGCGCGCACCTGAGTTCGAACGGGCAGTCGGTGGTGGTGATCGACCGGGACGAGACGCGTCTCGAGGGCCTGCCGTATCCCTACGTGCTCGGCGACATCGCCGACGACGACGTGCTGATCGCGGCGGGCATCGAGCACGCGCGGGCACTTGTCGCCGCGCTCGCCGACGACGCGGGCAACGTCTACGCGACGCTGTCGGCGCGCGCCTTGCGGCCCGAGCTGGTCATCGTCGCGCGGGCGCGCTCGGAGGGCTCGGTGGCCAAGTTGTTCCGGGCCGGCGCGGACGAGGTGGTCAACCCGCAGCTGATCGGCGGCCTGCGGATGGCCTCGTTCGCGCTCAATCCCACGAGCCGCGACGCCGCCGCGTCCGCGCCCGCGCCGAGTGTCAGCAACCTAACTGACGGCAACGCGACGGCGGGTGCATCGTGACCGCGAACCGGCGTCGCGGACTGCATCGGGCCATCTAGGGCAACCGCCCGATGCCGATCCGGGCGCTCGACGGTTCGCTGAGCAGGTCGGGCCGTCCGGTCCGGCTCCGGATGGAAGGGAAAGCCGCGATGGCGTTGTACATGGACGTCCACAACATGGACGGGTCGGTCACGGTCGACGACGTGAAGAAGGCGCATGCCGCCGACCTCGAGAAGCAGGGTGACCACGGCGTCGAATACCTGCGCTACTGGGTCGACGAGCAGCACGGCAAGATCTTCTGCCTGGTCGATGCGCCGGACGCCGAGGCCGCGAACCAGGTGCATCGCGAGGCGCATGGCCTCGTCGCGGACGAGATCTACCCCGTCACCGAAGGCTCCTGACGACTACCTCGGGCTCCGCGACGGCGCGGGACCGGTGCTCGCCCGGGGGACGAGTGCCATCCGGCTGCGCGGCGTGCGCACCCGCTCGCCCGCGATGAGGCGCAGCACGAGGCGGGCCGCCGCCCGGCCCTGCTCGTAGAGATCGTGGTCGACCGTCGTGAGCGGGGGGGAGCTGGACGCGGCGGCAGAGACGTCGTCGAAGCCGGCGATCGACAGCTGAGCGGGTACGTCGATTCCGGCGACGGCGGTGGCGTCGAGCCCGCCCAGCGCGAGGATGTCGGTGACCGCGAAGACCGCGCTGGGCCGCTGCGCCGCCGGTAGCGCGAGCAACTGCGCGACGGCGTGCCGGCCGGCGTCGCGGTTGTTCTCCGACGCGCACACGATCATGACGTCCGCCGCCGCGGCACCGCCGCCAACCGCGGCGGCGCGGAAGCCCTCGACGCGCTCGCCGAACAGTGGCCGCGGGATCTCCCCGGCGCCTGCCGACGCGGTCGTGAGGATCGCGAAACGACGATGGCCGAGCTCGAGCAGGTGCTGAGCGACGAGCGCCGCGCCGCGCCGGTTGTCGGGCCCGACGCGCGGCACGCCGCGCAGGTGCGGCTGGCCGACCGTCACCATGGGCACCTGCCGCTCGACGGCCGCGGTCACCACCGGGTCGCGCTCGTCGAGCGCGCACAGGAGCAACCCGTCGACGATCGCGTGCCGCAGCAACGACCCGCCGTCCGCGTCACGCCCTGGCACGAGCAGCAGTGCGTTGCCCGCCGCACTGAGCTCGGTGGCGATGCCGTGCAAGATCGTGACCAGGCCCGGATCGGCGAACGCATAGGGCAGCCGCTCGGTGAGCACGACACCGACCGTCCCCGAGCGCCGCAGCCGCAGCGACGCGGCCGTCGGGTCCGGTCCCGGATAACCCAGCTCGGCCGCCACCGCGAGCACGCGTTGCCGTGTCCCGAGGGACAGCTGGTCGGGCCGGTTGTAGGCGTTGGACACGGTCATCCGCGACACGCCCGCAGCGGCCGCCACGGTGTCGAGGGTGGGCCGTTCGGTTGCCATGGATTTTCCGCTCGCATTCTGGACACGGGTCGCTGTATCGTTACAGACGACTCCTGACTATATCGATACAGATTCGGATCGGCATGCACTTCCACACCATCGCCAACGGCATCGGCTACCTCGGTTCCGCGCTCGGCGTGGCGATGGTGGTGCCGCAGATGGTGCGCACCATGCGCAATCGGACGATGCCCGGCGTCTCCGCGCTGTCGTGGGGGCTGCTCGCGCTGACGTGTACCGCGTGGCTGCTCTACGGCGTCCGCACCGGCGAGGTGCCGCAGATCCCGGGCAACGTGCTGCTCGTGAGCGGCGCGGTCGTCATCGCCCTGGCCGTGCCGTCCGCGCGGACCGTCGGTGCTCGGGCGGCGGGGCTGCTCGTGGCGGCGCTCGCGCTGGTGGGTCTCGCCGTGGTCGCGCCGCTCGAGGTGATCGGCGCAGTAGCGCTTGGCGGTGCGCTGGTCTCGTCCGTACCGCAGACCATCAAGTCGCTCGCCCGCAAGGACGCGTCGGTGTCGGCCGTGTCACCGCTGTCATGGGTGCTGCGCATCGCCTCGCAGAGCTGCTGGCTCACCTACGCGCTCGCGCTGCACGACCAGACCGTCACGATCTCGGCGATCGTGATCCTGAGCAACGCGATCATCGTGCTGGTGCGCGAGACGACGCGCTCAGCGCCGGGTGCGGTAGCTCAGATGCAGCACCCGGTTGCCCTGGACGACCACGTCGGGGTCGTCGAGCAGGTGTTGGGCGTCGACGGAGCCGAAGAACCGCTTGCCCGAACCGAAGACCACGGGCACCACGTCCATCCCCACGACATCGATGAGCCCGCGCGCGAACGCCTGCCCGCCCATGTCGCCCGCGGTCACCGCAACATCGCGCTCGCCGGCCAGCTCCTTCGCCGTCGCGATCGCCTCGCCCACATCGGCGAAGAACGGAACTGACGCCTCGGGGTGCCAGCCGTCCGGTTTGGGCCGGTGGCTCACCACGACGAGGTGATCGCCGGCCGGTGGCTTGGCCTCCCACCCGTTCGTCAGGTCGAACAAATGCCGGCCCATGACCGTCGCCCCGATGCGCTCCCACATCGGCCGGACGTAGCCGACTGATTGCCGGCTGACCTTGAACGGCCCGCCGTCGACGATCTCGGCCTCGCCGTTGAAGTACCAGTCGAAGAGCGGTCCGACGTCGTCGTTGGCATCGGCGATGAAGCCGTCGACGGAGACCACCGCGTGCAAGAAGACCGTGCCCACGCGTCGAGCATGCCGTGCCGCCGAACGGCTCCGCCAAGGAAAATGACCGTAGAGTCGCATGGGTGTCTGTCGTGCTGGTCTGCGCACCTCGCGACGTGATCGAGGACGCGCGGATCAGTGAATCATTCCTCACCGGAGCTAAACGTCGTCATTCGTACTATCCGCTCAGCCGAGCCAAGGCTGCATGCTGAGTCACGCGGAGGGTGACGAGATGGTGCTATCCGTCAAGCAGTGGAAGCAGAAGAAGGCCAAGACGCTGATCGGGGA
>JAICKR010000116.1 GCA_025927835.1 Jatrophihabitans sp.
CCGGTGCCGGCCTCGCCCTTCGAGCGGATCATCGCGGCGCCCTCGGTGATGCGGCGCAGCGCCTCGCCGAGGTTGGTCGCACCGCACACGAACGGCACCGTGAACGCCCACTTGTCGATGTGGTGGGCGTAGTCGGCGGGGGTGAGCACCTCGGACTCGTCGACGTAGTCGACGCCGAGCGCCTGCAGCACCTGCGCCTCGGCGAAGTGCCCGATGCGCGCCTTGGCCATCACCGGGATGGAGACGGCACTGACGATGCCGTCGATCATGTCGGGGTCGCTCATCCGCGAGACGCCGCCCTGCGCGCGGATGTCTGCCGGCACCCGCTCGAGCGCCATGACGGCGACCGCGCCTGCGTCCTCGGCGATCTTGGCCTGCTCGGGCGTGACGACGTCCATGATGACGCCACCCTTGAGCATCTCGGCCATGCCGCGCTTCACGCGGGATGTGCCGACCGTGTGTTCGTCGCTCGGCAAGCCTCGCTCGGTGTGCTCGCTCATGGTCCCGATTCTACGGGCGCCCGGCGGGACGGATCGCCCCGTGGGCAGACCGTTGCGGAACGGATGGCCTGCTCAGCCGGAGACCGCGATGCCACGCCTGATCAGCACCACCCAGGTGTTGCCCGGCATGAGCGGGATCGTCCGGCCGGTCGACGTGCGCAGCCGGGTGCCCGAGCTGAGGTGCGTGCGCGACCAGGTCCCGTTGATGCGCTTGCCGTTGCGGAACACGGTGACCGGGCCCTTGCCGACGGTGAACGTGAACTGTGCCGGATTGCCCAGGACGTCGCGGTCCGACGGATGCGCGATGACCCGGCACTGCTGCACGATCACGTTGGTGGCGGTGATCCGGTGCCCGTCGGCGGCGCGCTGCGCGACGCCACCGATGTAGCGGACGTACTTCTTGAGGCCGCGCACCCAGCGGAACTCCACCGGGGTGCCGCTGTTGTACGAGCCGGTGACCGTGGTGCGCACATCGGTGCCGCGTGAGAGCGACAGGTACTTCAGGCTTCTGCTGAACGTCCACCCGATCGGCCTGGGCCGTGGCGTGTGCGTGTTCTTCGCGACCTTGGCGACGTTGAGCACGAGGTTGATGTAGCTCGACGCGCCGCGCGAGACCCGCGAGTAGAACGGCGCGCCCGCGTCGTTGCTCCAGCTGCGCAGCCCCGCCCTGCGGACCCGCGGCAACGAGTCGTGCGCGCCGCCCGAGTAGGCCTCGGTGATCTTGCCGTACTGCAGGAACAGATCCGGGTCGCTGGGCCGGGTGCTGCGGACGTAGCCGACGTGCGCCGGCTTGTTCGTGCCGAAGATCGCGGCGAGCCGGGTGAGGCCGCCCTCGACCGCCTCGATGTAGACGATGTCCGCCTTGTCGATGTTGACCTGCGGACGGCCCGGCGGCGTATCGTCGATCTTGACCGCGACCGTGGGCGTCCTGGGGACGGGCCCGATGCCGGTGAACGGGTTCGTGGCCGGCTCGGCGTGCGGCTTCGGTCTCGGCTTCGCGCTGCTCGACGCGGCCGTGCTGCCCTGCGCCGTCGTCGCGGACGAGAACGGGCCGCTGGACTTGTCACTGCCCCCGGTACACCCCGCGCCGACCAGCAGCGTCGTCGCCGCGACGGACGCGGCCAGGGCACGGCGGGTGGCGGTCATGTGGGGTCCTCTTCCGTTGGCGTACGCCGGAATGGCGGCGGGCTGTCGTCGATGTCGAAGAACTGGGGCATCGGGCGGCGGCCGGCCAGTCGGAACAGTCGGGGCATGCGCCGGCCGCGCAGCGCCCTGGTGTCACGTACCGCGTCATTGTAAAAACGCCGCGAGATGAGCACGCGCGCAGCCGCCTCGGTGAGCTCCTCGGCGGCGTCGCGGCGCAGTGGCTCGGGCAGGCCGGCGAGCTCGGCCATGGCCCGGCCCACGGCGTTCTCCGCGGCCTGCCGCTCGGCGTCCGGCTCGGTGATGTTCAACGCCCGTTGCGCGATCTGTTCGTATCCCCGGCGCACGGCGTCGTGCACCCCGCTGTCCGGCGTTTCCGCCACGTGCAGCAACGCGGCGGCCCGGCGCACCAGCTGGGCGTCCAGCGCCGCCTGCGCGGCGTCGACACGGGCGTGCAGCCGGTCGAGCCGGGTCAGCGTGAACGTCACCCACATGGTGAGCACGATCGCGACCACGACGGCGAGCACGAGCCAGCCGACGGGAAGCACGCCACGACCCTAGCCGCGCTCAGGTCGGCAGCCCGGCACCCGCGATCGCGAGTTCGTACACCCGCTCGACGTCGCCGACGATGACATCCCAGTCGTACGGAGCCACCGCGGACTTCCCCTCGGCCACCAGCTGCGCCCGCAGCTGCGAATCGTCCAGCACCTGCGCGAGCGCCGCGGCCAGGGCCGCCGGATCGCCGGGGCTGAACAGCCGACCGGCTCGGCCGCCGGCAAGCACCCGCCGGAACGCCTCGATGTCGCTAGCGACGATCGCGGTGTCCGCGGCCATCGCCTCGAGCAGGATCACGCCGAAGCTCTCCTGCCCGGTGTTCGGCGCGCAGTAGACGTCCACACTGCGCAGCAGCCGCGCCTTGTCCACGTCACTCACCTGGCCGAGCAGTTGCACCCGGTCGGCGACTGCGCCGGGCAGCGCGGCGGTGAAGCTCTCCTCGTCGCCGCGCCCGGCGACGAGCAGGCGCAGCTCGGGCCGGTCCGGCCCGAGGATGTCGAGCGCGTCGACGAGGACGTCCATGCCCTTGCGCGGCTCGTCGTAGCGGCCGATGAAGCCGATCGTGCCGCCCTTGCGCGGGAAGCCGTCGAACGGCTCGACCGAGCGGTAGTGCGCGACGGCGACACCGTTCGGGATGACGACGGCGTCACCGCCCAAGTGCTCGACGATGACCTTGCGGGCGGCGGGCGAGACCGCGATGCGCCCGACGATCTTCTCCATGAACGGCTGCAGCACGGTGTCGAACATCGACAGGAAGCGCGAGCGCACGGTCGCCACGTGGAACGTCGCGACCAGCGGCCCGTCGTGGATCATGCACGTCAGCAGCGACAGACTCGGCGGCGCGGGCTCGTGCACGTGCACCACGTCGAACGCTCCGTCGCGCAGCCAGCGCCGCACCCGCGCCGCGGACACCACGCCGAACTGCAGCCGGGCGACCGAGCCGTTGTACGGGATCGGCACTGCCTTGCCGGCCACCACCACGTAGGGCGGCAGCCCGGGCATGTCGTCGTCGCCGGGCGCCAGCACGGAGACGGTGTGCCCGAGCTCGATGAGCTTCTCCGCGAGGTCGCGCACGTGCGCCTGCACACCCCCGGGGATGTCCCAGGAGTACGGGCAGACGATGCCGATCCTCACGAGGTCAAGGGTCCCGTCGAGGGGGCAGGTCGGCCAGCCAGAGCCGCTGCAGCATGTGCCAGTCGGCGGGCCGGGCCGCGATGCCCGTCGCGAACAGGTCGGCCATCGCCTGCGTGCCGGCCGTGACCCGGTCGCGCAGCCGGCCCTCCCCAGGCAGCGGGATCGGCGCGGTGAGGTCGAGGCCCCAGTCGGTGTCGCCGACGAAGAACGCGTTCACGACGTGCAGCGACGCACCCGTCGTCGCGGCGAGCAGTGCGGGGCCTGCGGGCATCTTCGCCGGCTCGCCGAAGAACGACACCTCGACGCCGTTGCGCGACAGATCCCGGTCGGCGAGCAGGCACACGACGCGGTTCTGCCGCAGTCGTTCGGTGAGCACGTCGGTGGGCGGGCGCGCCGAGCCGGTCAGCGCGATGACCTCCATCCCGATGCTCTCCCGGTACGCCACGAACCGGTCGAAGACCGACTCCGGCTTGAGCCGCTCCGCGACGGTGGTGAACGGCCCGTTGCGGTCCACCAGCCAGATGCCGCACGCGTCCCAGTTGCCCGAGTGCGGCAGCGCGAGGATGACGCCCCTGCCCGCGGCGAGCCCGGCGTCCAGGTGCTCCGCGCCGGTCACGTTCCGGTTGAAGCTGGCCGCGACCGCGGCATGGTCCATGCCTTCGAGCCGGAACGTCTCCATCCAGTAGCGCGAGTACGAGCGCAACGCGTCGCCGACGAGGGAGTCCATGCGCAGCTCGGACATGCTCGGCCCGACGACCCGGCGCAGGTTCTTGCGCAGCTGACGGGTGGCTGGTCCGTTGCGCACGGTGGCCGCGTCGGCGACCGCGCGGAAGGTGCGCTCCGACAGCCCGCGCGGCATCGCTTTCACCAGCGACCATCCGGTCGTGTAGCCGACGCCGACGGCGCGTTCGCGTGCCGCGTCGAACATCAGGCGCTCTGCCGTGCCTTGGACTGCTCGTACACGGTCGCGAACCGCTGCACCACGGTGATGGTCGACGCGCCCACGAGCAGCCACAGCGCGATGGCGAGCACGTACGGCACGTGGTAGCCGGGCAGCCCGGTGAGCCCGGTGCCGACGAGGACGATGATGAGTCGTTCGGCGCGCTCGGCGATGCCGACCGTCGCGTGCAGCCCGGCGGCCTCGGCACGCGCGCGGATGTAGGACGTCAGCGCGCCGAGGCTCAGGCACAGCAGTGCGGCCAGCATCATCCAGCGCTCACCGTGCAGTGCGTAGTACCAGGCGACGGTGCTGAACACCGCGGCATCGGCGACGCGGTCGCACGAGGAGTCCAGAACGGCGCCGAACACCGTGCCGCCACCGCCGGCGCGGGCCACCGCGCCGTCGACGAGGTCGAGCATCACGAACGCCCAGATGAGCAGGGTGCCGGCGAAGAACCAGCCGCGCGGGAAGAAGATCACCGCGCTCGCCACCGCACCGATCGTGCCGACGACCGTGATGACGTCCGGGGTCACCCCGGCGCGCACGAGCCGGGCACCGAGTGGCGCCATCCCGCGCGAGATGGCCTCGCGGGCGTGAATGTTCAGCACGCTGTGGCGCTCTCCGTTCCGGTCTGGTGCGCACACGATATCGGCCGCAGGTCGGCGACCTGCGCACCGATGTTCCGCTTGCGCTTGTCCCCCGGCGCCGCTTGGGTGTCGAATGCCGGAAGGGCCAGCAACGTGCCGCCGACGACGCGACGACGAATATGACGAGGTGCGGGTATGTCGAACAAGAAGGCCGCCACCAAGACCGCGACGGCCACGTTCGAGACTGCAGACCGTCCGGAGAAGATCCGCAACGTAGCGCTCGTGGGCCACTCGGCCGCCGGCAAGACGACTCTGGTCGAGGCACTGCTCGCCGCGACCGGCACCATTCCGCGCGCGGGCACGGTCGCCGACGGCTCGACGGTGAGCGACAGCGATCCGGTCGAGATCGCGCAGCAGCGCTCGGTCGCGCTGGCGGTGTGCCCGCTCGAGTGGGACGGCGTGGTGATCAACCTGCTCGACACGCCGGGCTATCCCGACTTCACCGGTGAGTTGCGGGCCGGGTTGCGTGCCGCGGACGCCGCGCTGTTCGTCGTCTCCGCCGCCGACGACATCGACCCGATCACGGTGTCGCTGTGGGAGGAGTGCGCCGCGCTGCGCACCCCCCGCGCGGTGGTGATCACCAAGCTCGACGCGCCGCGTGCCGATTACGCCGGCACCGTCGCCGCGTGCCAGCGCGTGTTCGGCGGCAGCGACGGGCAGGCGGTGCTGCCGCTCTACGTCCGCGACGGCGAGACGGCGCTCATCGGCCTGCTCACCCGCACCCGCTACGACTATGCGAACGGGTTCCCGCCGGCGGAATCACCTGCCGCGGACGCCGCCGACGACGACGCCCGCGGTGCGCTCATCGAGGCGATCATCAACAACAGCGAGGACGAGACGCTGCTCGACCGCTACCTGTCGGGTGAGGATCTCGGGCTGGACGTCCTGATCGACGACCTGGAGACCGCGGTCGCGCGGGGCACGTTCTACCCGGTGCTGCCGGTCTGCTCGGACACCGGGCTGGGTCTGTCCGAAGTGCTCGAGGTGCTCTCCGGCGGCTTCCCGTCCCCCGCCGAGCTCAACGTCCCGGAGGTGCAGGCGCTCTACGGCATCGACACGAAGGTCAACGAGTGCACCCCCGCGGGGCCGCTGCTCGCCGAGATCGTGCGCACCACGGTCGACCCGTATCTCGGCCGGCTCTCGGTGCTGCGGTTGTTCTCCGGCACGCTGACGCCCGAGACCGCGATCCACATCTCCGGGCACGGCGGCGAGAGCCGCGGACATCCCGACCACGACGCCGACGAGCGCGTCGCGCAGATCTTCTCGCCGCTCGGCAGCACCCTGCGACCCGTCGAGCGCGCGATCGCCGGCGACATCTGTGCGGTAGGCAGGCTCGGTGTGGCCGAGACCGGCGACACGATCTCGGCGAAGACTGCGCCGCTGCTCATGGCGCCGTGGGAGATGCCCGTGCCGCTGCTGCCGATCGCGGTGCAGGCCGCGACCCGCGCCGACGAGGACACGCTGGCGAAGGGGCTGAGCAGGCTCACCGCGGGCGACCCGACGGTGCGGGTGGAACGGCATCAGGACACCGGCCAGCTCGTGCTCTGGTGCCTGGGCGAGGCGCACGCCGACGTCGTGCTCGAGCGGTTGCGCGCCACCGGCGCGCACGTCGAGATGGTGCCGCTGCGCATCGCGGTGAACGAGACCTTCACGACCGAGGCGAAGGGGCACGGCCGGCTGGTGAAGCAGTCGGGTGGGCACGGACAGTATGCGGTGTGCGACATCGTGGTCACTCCGTTGCCGCGCGGTTCGGGCATCGAGTTCACCGAGAAGGTCGTCGGTGGCGCGGTGCCGTCGCAGTTCATCGGCTCGGTCGAGAAGGGCGTGCGCGCGCAGCTGGAGCAGGGCCTGGACCAGACCCACATCCCGGTCGTGGACGTACGGGTCACGCTGGTCGACGGCAAGGCGCACAGCGTCGACTCCTCGGACGCGGCGTTCCAGACCGCCGGCTCGCTCGCGGTCAAGGACGCGGCGACGAACGGCAAGCTGACGCTGCTCGAACCGATCGCTGCGGTCGACATCACCGTTCCGGATGCACACGTCGGCTCGGTGATGTCCGACCTCTCCGGTCGGCGTGCACGGGTGACCGGGTCCGAGCCCGACCCGACGGCGATGGTCGGCATGGAACGCACGATCGTGCACGCCGAGATCCCGGACGCCGAGCTCACCCGCTACGCGACCTCGCTGCGCTCGATCACCGCCGGTACCGGACGCTTCACCCGGCAGTTCTCGCGCTACGACCTGGTGCCCGCGAACGTGGCCGCGGCGATGCGCTCCCCCGGCACCGACTGACACCTCATCCAAGTGGCGGGCGAACACCTCCAGGGCTACCGTTTGCGATCTTGAAACGGCGGGCCTGGGAGGGCGCCTCAGATGAGCAATGTCGATCCGCCGCCGTACCCACCACCGCCGACGTACCCACCACCACCACCCCAGGACCCACTGCCGTCCGCCGTGCGGCCGGGACGGCGGTTGCGCCCGTGGGGCGCGCTGACCCAGGTCGCGCTGTTCGGCACGCTCATCACCGCGGGCGGGCTGGGTTGGGAGATCAAGCACCGACTCGATCTGCTGAACGACTTCGTGGCCGACCCGCAGCGCGATGCGCTCGGCGGGCTGGCGGCAGCCGACGATCGCGTCCACGCCTGGGGCATCGCCTACCTCGTCGCGTACCTGGCGACGGTCGTGGCGTGGGTGACGTGGTTCTTCATCGCCCGGACGAGCGCCGAGAAGCACAACGAATACGTCCTGCGCTTCGGCCGCGGCTGGGCGATCGGATCGTGGTTCACGCCGTTCCTGTCGTTGTGGCGGCCGTGCCAGATGACCAACGACATCCTGTCCGCCTCCGAGCTACCGTCCGACGCGCCGCACTGGGCCTCGCGGCGCTATGTCCTCGTCGGGTCGTGGTGGGGGTTCTTCGTCGCGCACAACCTCTCGGTGCGCTTCTACCAAGGCGATCCGCAGTCGGTGAGCGCATTCCGCCGGCACTCGTACTACGAGCTCGTCAGTGTCTCGCTCGGCCTGGTCGCGGCGCTGCTCGCGATCCTCGTCGTCGGCCGGATCACCGGCGCGAACGACCGGCGCCGGACGGAGCTGCAATCGGCCGGGGCGGTGAGCTGGAACGACCTCGAGTCGCGCGCCACGGTCAGCCGGGTCAGCGCCGGCGGGTTCCGAAGACGCCGCGGGTGATCTCGCGGCCGAGTGCGCTGGCGGCCGAGCGGGCGAACGACTTGAACGCCGGGTTCTTCATGATCGTCTCGAGAGCGGACGGGTCGGGTTTCTGCTTCTTGGCGGCCGGCTTGTGTTCGGCCGGCTTGTGTTCGGCCGGCTTGTCCGGCGCCGGGGCGGCGGGAGCGTCGGCCGGCGGGGCCGCGGCGATCTTGGCGTTCAGCTTCTCGTAGGCCGACGCCCGGTCGACGAGCTGCGCGTACTTGCCGTGCAGCGGCGATGACGTCACAGCCTGCTGCTGCGCGTTCGCGTCGAGCTGTGCCATGAGCGAGCGCGGTGCCCGCATCCGCGACCACGCAACGGGGGTGGGTGCGCCGCTCTCGGCGAGCACGGTCACGATGGCCTCGCCGGTGCCCAGGTGCTGCAGGTCGTCCTCGAGCTTGTAGTCCGAGGTCTTCGGATACGTCCGCACCGCTTTGGCCAGCGCGGCCGCGTCGTCGGGGGTGAACGCGCGCAGCGCGTGCTGCACCCGGTTGCCGAGCTGGCCGAGGACGTCATCCGGGATGTCCTGCGGGTTCTGCGTGACGAAGAAGATGCCCACACCCTTGGACCGGATGAGCCGCACGGTCTGCGTGACCGCGTCCAGGAACGCCTTCGACGCACCGTCGAAGAGCAGGTGCGCCTCGTCGAAGAAGAACACCAGCTTGGGCTTGTCCGCGTCGCCCACCTCGGGCAACTCGTGGAAGAGGTCGGCGAGCAGCCACATGAGGAACGTGCTGAACAGGTGCGGCCGGTCCTGCAGGCCGCTCAGCTCGACCGAGCTGATCACGCCGCGCCCGTCCGGGGCCGTGCGCAGCAGGTCGGAGGTCTCGAACTCCGGTTCGCCGAAGAACGAGTCCGTGCCCGAGTTCGCCTGGTCCTCCAGGCCGATCAGATCGCGCAGGATGACACCGGCGGTCGCGCCGGACAGCCCGCCGAGCTGTTCGAGATCGGCCTTGCCCTCCTTGCTGGTGAGGTGCTGCACGACTGCACGCAGATCCTTGAGATCGAGCAGTGGCAGGCCGGCCTGGTCGGCGTAGTGGAAGATCAGGTTGAGGCTGGACTCCTGGGTGTCGTTGAGCTCGAGCACCTTCGACAGCAGTGTCGGCCCGAAGCTCGTGATCGTGGCCCGCACCGGTGTTCCGGAACCGATGCCGCCGAGGGCGAGGAACTCGACCGGGTATGCGGTGGGCTGCCAGCTCGTGTCGGCGGTGTCCTGGACCCGCTGGGCGATCTTGTCGTTGGACGCGCCGGGCGCGGCGAGCCCGGACAGGTCGCCCTTGATGTCGGCGACCACGACCGGCACGCCGGCCGCGGACAGCTGCTCGGTGAGCCCCTGCAGCGTCTTAGTCTTCCCGGTGCCGGTCGCGCCGGCGATCAGCCCGTGCCGGTTCATCATCGACAGCGGGATCCGGACCTGCGCGTCGGGATAGGCCGTGCCGTCGAGCACGACCGCGCCGAACTCGAGAGCGGCGCCGGCGGTGGCGTAGCCGGCCGCGATGCGCGTCGCGTCCGCAGCTCTTGGCCCCGTCACTGCCTACTCCTTGGGAAGGTTGAGCTTCGACAGGTCGGGTAGCTCCATGCCCGCCGGCAGGTTCGGCGGCATACCGCCGGGGCCGAACGCGCCCGGCGGGAAGCCGGCCGGCATCCGTGCCTGGGTGGGGCCGCGTCCCTTCTTGCCGCCCTTCTTGCCCTTGCGTGCGTTCTTCGACGACTTGGTGGCGCTGCGCCTGGGGAAACCGGGCATGCCTCCTCGTCCGGCGAGCTGGCCCATCATCTTGCGGGCCTCGAAGAACCGGTCGACGAGCTGGTTGACGTCGCTCACCGTGACGCCGGAGCCGTTCGCGATGCGCAGCCGCCGCGACCCGTTGATGATCTTCGGGTTGTCCCGCTCGGCCGGCGTCATGCCGCGGATGATCGCGGACGTGCGGTCGAGGTCCTTGTCGTCGATCTGGCTGATGGCCTCCTTCATCTGCCCCATGCCCGGCATCATGCCGAGCAGGTTGCCGATCGGACCCATCTTGCGGATCGCCTGCAGCTGATCGAGGAAGTCCTCGAGGGTGAACTGGTTCCCGGCCGCCAGCTTGGCGGCCATCTTCTCCGCCTCGGCCTCGTCGAAGTGCTTCTGCGCCTGCTCGATGAGGGTGAGCACGTCACCCATGCCGAGGATGCGCGAGGCCATCCGGTCGGGGTGGAAGACGTCGAAGTCCTCGAGCTTCTCGCCGTTGGACGCGAACATGATGGGCTGGCCGGTGACCTCACGCACCGACAGCGCCGCGCCACCGCGCGCGTCACCGTCGAGCTTGGTGAGCACGACGCCGGTGAACCCGACGCCGTCGCGGAACGCCTCGGCGGTGTTGACCGCGTCCTGGCCGACCATCGCGTCGACGACGAAGAGCACTTCCTGCGGCTGGACGGCATCCCGGATGTCGGCCGCCTGCTGCATCATCTCGGTGTCGATGCCCAGCCGGCCCGCGGTGTCGACGACGACCATGTCGTGCTGGGCGCGCCGGGCGAAGTCGATCGACCCGCGCGCGACCTCGACGGGGTCGCCGACGCCGTTGCCGGCCTCGGGGGCGAACACAGGTACGCCGGCGCGCTCGCCGTTGACCTGGAGCTGGTTCACGGCGTTCGGGCGCTGGAGGTCGGCCGCGACCAGCATCGGCTGCCTGCCCTGCTCCTTGAGCCAGAGCGCGAGCTTGGCGGCCAGCGTCGTCAAGCCGGCGCCCAGAAGGCCGGCCAGCATGATCAACGTCGGCGGGTTCTTGGCGAAGCGCAGACGCCGGGTCTCGCC
>JAICKR010000180.1 GCA_025927835.1 Jatrophihabitans sp.
ATGCGCGACCTTGCCCGGATCGATCGCGACCACCAACGTCGAACCGGGCAACGCCTGCGCCAACAGCTCCGAACTCACCCCGACCTCCTCGATGCCAACGATGCGAACACGCTGGCACTACAGGTCAGGAGCTATCAGCTACGTGATGTCGCGGTTCATGGTGATCGCCGCGCCGAGGATCGCCGGGACGAACGCCCACAGCAGCAGGACGACGACCCCGGACCAGGTGCTCAGCAGGTGCACGCCGTTCACCGGCGTGGCGTCACCGTGCGTGTAGAGGATCGCCTGAGTACCGCCGTTCGGCGTGTACGGCCACGCCTTCTTGACGACCGGGATGGCCAGCAGGATGTTCTCGAGCACGATCAGGAAGATGATCCCGACCACCACGGCGACGATCTGGTTGCGGATCAGCGCGCCGACGCCGAGGCCGATGATGCCGAACAGCGCGATGACCCCGAACGTGCCGAGGATCGCATGCTGCACCTCGCTGTTGCCGAAGTGCACCGGGATGTTCTTGGAGTTCAGCCACGGCACGCCCACCGCGGCCTCGGCGAGCAGCGCGACCGCGGCATAGAGCGCACCGGTGATGGCATAGGTGATCATCTTCGCGGTGACGATCGCCCACCGGGACGGCGTCTGCAACACGGTCGGCGTGATCGTCTGGTACCGGAACTCGGTGGTCACCCCCAGCACGCCGAGTACGAACACCAGGATGTAGGCGGGGCTGGCCGCGAACGTCGCGAACAGGTCCGGCACCTTCTCCTCGCTGCGGATGCCGTCGTGCGGCGCGATGTTGGCGACCGCGAGCAGTGCGCCCACGGCGATGGTGGCGAGCAGTAGCCAGAACCACACCTGCGTGGTGCGCAGCTTGAGGAACTCGGCGCGGATGAGGCGGATCATCGCTCCCTCAGGTGATGTCGCGGTTCATGGAGTACCCGGCGCCGATCAGCGCCGGGATGAGAGCCCACGCCAGCAGGACGAGTACCCCGCCGCCGCTGCCGATGAGATGGACGTCGCCGGGGGTGCTCTCGTGGGCGGGGAACAGGATCTCTGTGACCGCCCCGGCCGGCGTGTACGCGTAGGAGTTCTTCACCACCGGGATCGCCGGGATGATGTTGTTGATCACGAGGATGAACACCAGGCCGCTGACGAGCGCGACGATCTGGTTGCGGATCAACGCGCCGACGCCGATGCCGATGAGGGCGAACAGCGCGAACAGCAGCAGCGGCCCGAACACGGCGCGTCCCACGTCGGGATCGGACAGGGTGAAGTCGATCCGCTTGGCCGACAGCCAGGGGACCGCGATCGCGAGCTGGACGGCGGCGCAGGCTGCGGCGTAGAGCAGCCCGACCAGCGCGTACGTGAACAGCTTCGCCGCCACGACGGCCCAGCGCGACGGTGTCTGCAGCAGGGTGGTGGTGATCGTCTGGTGCCGGAACTCGGTCGTGATGCCGAGCACGCCGAGCACGAACGCGGTGAGCAGGGTGCCGTTCGCGTTGGCGAACACGTCGGGGACGTCCCGGGGCGTGTGCACGCTGTCCGACGCGAGGCCGCCCACGACGATGAGCGAGCCGGCGATGACCGCGAGCGCGAGCATCCAGAGCCACACCTGGGTGGTGCGCAGCTTCAGGAACTCGGCGCGGACGACGGGTATCACTACTGCCCCGAGGTGAGCGAGAAGAACAGCTCCTCGAGGTCGAAGCGTTGCAGGCTCAGCTCGTGCAGCTCGACGCCGGCCGTGAACGCGAGGTTGCCTAGTTGCGCCGCGCTCATGCCGCGCACCCGTACCGCGGTCGGGTCGACGGGTTCGACGGTGACCGGCTGGCCGGTGAGCGCGGTGTGCAGCGCCTGCAGGTTGGGGGAGCGGACGAGCACCGAGTCGGTGCCCGCGCTCAGCTCGGCGATCGAGCCGGCCCGCACCAACCGGCCGTGGTTGAGGATGACGACCCGGTCGGCGACCTCCTCGACCTCGTTGAGCTGGTGGCTCGACACGAGGACCGTCCGGCCCTGCTCGGCGAGGTGGCGGAGCAGCCCGCGCAGCCAGCGGATCCCGTCCGGGTCGAGGCCGTTGGCCGGCTCGTCGAGCACGACCACCTGCGGTTCGCCGAGCAGCGCCGCGGCGAGGCTGAGTCGCTGCCGCATACCCATGGAGAAGCCGCGCACCTTGCGCCGCGCGGCGTCGTGCAGTCCGACGAGGTCGAGCATCTCGTCGGCGCGCTGCATCGGCAGATCGGCGACCGTGCACATGATGCGCAGGTGGTTGCGGGCGGTGCGGGCCGGATGGAAGCTCGCCGACTCGAGCGCCGCGCCCACCGTCTGCGTCGGGTTGGGCAGCTGCCGGTACGGGACGCCGCCGATCGTGGCGCGCCCGGACGTCGGGCGCACCAGACCGAGCACCATGCGCAAGGTCGTCGTCTTGCCGGCGCCGTTCGGCCCGAGGAAGCCGGTGATCGAGCCCGGTTCGACGGAGAAGCTGAGCTGGTCCACCGCGCGCACGTTGCCGCCGAAGACCTTGGTGAGGTCGTCGACGACGATCTGCCCCCCTGGCGCGCTCATGACAGCTCGGGGATGACCTGGTTGGCGAACAGATCGACGCCGGTGCGGTCGTAGGCGAACTCGCTGAAGAACCCGATCGCGTAGGTCATGCCGTACTTCTCCGCTCCGCGCAGCCGCTCGACGAGCTGCTCCGGCGTGCCGACGAGCGGCCCGGTCTCGAACATCCGCCGATACCGCTCGACCTGTTCCTGCGGCACGAGCTTCGCGTAGTGGTCGACGAGCCAGTCGATGCGGCCCTTGACGTCGGCCTCGGTCTCGGCGCAGATGATGTTGAAGTCGGCGCTGCGGGTGATCTCGCCGAAGTCGCGGCCGACGTCGCGGCAGTGCTGCTCGAGGACCTCGGACTTGTGCTTGAACGTGTCCGGCGTTCCGTCGAAGTTGGTGTAGCTCGCGTACTTGGCCGCGGTGCGCAGCGTCTTCTTCTCCCCGCCGCCGGCGATCCAGAGCGGGATGCCGCCCTCTTGCAGCGGCAGTGGCCGGCAGATCGCCCCGTCGACGTCGAAGTGCTTGCCGTGGAGTGTGGCCTTGCCGTCCGTCCAGGCCTGGCGCATGATCTGCACGCCCTCGTCGAGCATGCCGAGCCGCTCGCCCGCGCCCGGGAAGCCGTAGCCGTACGCGCGCCATTCGTGCTCGTACCAGCCGCCGCCGATGCCCATCTCGACCCGCCCGCCGGAGATCGCGTCGCAGGTCGCGGCGACCTTCGCGAGATACATCGGGTTGCGGTAGCCGATGCACGTGCACATCTGCCCGAGCCGGACGCGTTGCGTCGACGCGGCGAACGCCGCCATCAGCGACCACGCCTCGTGGGTCGCCTCGTCGGTCGGCACCGGGACGGTGTGGAAGTGGTCGTAGACCCACAGCGACTCCCACGGGCCGGCCTCGACGTGCCGGGCGAGGTCGAGCATCGTGGCCCATTGGTCCTTCGGCTCGATGCCGACCAGATCGAGCCGCCAGCCCTGCGGGACGAAGATTCCGAAACGCATGATTCGGAGCCTAGGGCACTTAGTATTCGACCTGCCGCTGAGATCAGCTCGGTAACGGCTGTGGGGGAGGACCGGAACATGCCGGACGCGAAGAAGATCGACATGGGGGCGTGGCGGGGAAAGCGCGCGGAGTGGACCACTGCGCGCGGGAAGACGCCGGTCAAGCAGGGCGCCGTCCGCAGCGTGAGCGTCGGCGACGGCCTCGACAAGATCTACAAGGCGTCACTCAAGGGCTACCGCCCGCTGCAGGCCGCGATCGCGGCGTTCAAGAAGGACGTCGCCACGTACGTGACCAAGGGCGGCAAGGGCGTGGCCCCGGTCCTGGCAGCGCCATGGGTGAAGCAACTCCTCAAGGACCTCGACGCCCTCGACCTCGCCGTCAAGGCGCACCTGAAGACGCTGTCCGACTTCGGGCCGTACCTCCGCACCTTCTACCCGGAAGCGATGGACATCGCGCCGACCCCGGATCGGATGCAGAAGACGCAGGAGTACCTCGCCAAGGACAAGTCCGGTTCCATGACCTGGGCCGAGGCTGCCTTCATCGAGGGCATCGACGAGTACTACACAGAATTCCTGACCTCCATCAAGAAGTATCTGAAGGTCACGACCCTGTTCGAACAGACCAAGCTGGAGCGCAACTCCGACATGGCCTACAAAGAGCTTCAGGGCGCATGAAGGCGCAGAAGGCGGTCAAGTCCCTCGTCGGCTGAGTTGCGGGGGTTTGCGACGTGCGGCTGGACGCCGACGAGTGCCGGGTGCGATTCGCGGCGGCGCGGGTCGCGCGGCTGGCGACCGCGTCGGTGGACGGGCGGCCACACGCCGTGCCGATCGTGTTCGCCCTCGACGGCGACACGGTCTACACCGCGATCGACTGGAAGCCGAAGACGACGCGGCAGCTGCGCCGGCTGGCCAACATCGCGGCCAACCCACAGGTGGCGGTGCTCGCCGACCACTACGCCGAGGACTGGACGCAGCTGTGGTGGGCACGCGCCGACGGCACGGCGCGCACCGCGCAGGGCGACGAGGCCGAGCGGGCGATCGAGCTGCTCGCTGAGCGCTACGGCCAGTACCGCGCCGAGCGCCCGCCGGGGCCGGTAATCGCGGTCGACGTCCAACGATGGACGGGTTGGGCCTTTCTGTCCTGATGCTCGCGAGGTTCGACGTCGCGCAAACAGAGGCCTTTCGGTACCTGCCGTGATCGTCCGCGAGGTGGTACGAATCTCGCCGTGACGGGGGTCGTCAAGTGCGCCGCGGCGATGGTCGTCGCCGCGACGCTGGTCGTTTCGTGCGCATCGTCCTCGGATACCCCGTTGTTCCGGCTGCACACCTCGCCCGTCGGCGCCGCCCCGGAGGCCTTCGACGCGGCCCCCGCACCGGCGCCGTCCCCGGTGCCGCGCAAGCCCGTACCCGCCGTGCTGCGGCCGTACATGTTCGGCGAGTCGGCCGGGTTCGCCTACGTCGACTCGCTCACGTTCGCGCTGTACGAGGGGGTGACCCGCAGCCGCGCGCTGGAGCTGGTCGCGGCGGGGGGCGCCCTGTCGCCGATCGAGTCCGCCGACGAGGCGTACCACGCGGCGCGCAGTTCCCGCGGACTGTTGCTCGCCCGCAAGATCGGTCGCTGGACGCTGGTCCTGGATCTGCGTGGCGCGTCCGTGATCAACCGGGCCACGCTTGCCACGCTGTCGTTGCCGCACGCGGCGGCGGCGTTCCACACCGACCTCGCCGCCGATTACCGGTTCATCTACGCGCGCGGCGGGCAGATCGTGCGCGATTTCGACCCGGTCGACTATCTCGACAACGGCCCGGTGCAGGACCGGCTGGCCGCCGAGCAGGGCATCGGCTTCGGCAGCCTGAACTCGGTCTACCCGACCGCGCGCTCCCTGCTGCTGATCCGGCGGCTGACCGGGATCCGGCTGCGTGCCGCCGACTTCTCGCTGTCGGCGTTCGCGCTCGGCGTGGTGATGCGCCGCCGGTGAGACCGCGCCCGCGTGAGATCGTCGGGGCATGATCCAGACGCGCCCCGAGCTCACCGGCAGCTTCGGCATGGTGGCCTCGACGCACTGGCTCGCCTCGGCGGTCGGCATGTCCGTCCTCGAACGCGGCGGCAACGCGTTCGACGCGGCGGTCGCGGCCGCATTCACGTTGCAGGTCGTGGAACCGCACCTCAACGGCCCGGCCGGCGAGGTGCCGATGCTGGTGAGCGCAGCCGGCAGCGACGAGGTCGTGGTGCTCGCCGGCCAGGGCGCGGCGCCCGCGGCCGCGACGATCGAGCACTTCACCGGGCTGGGCCTCGACCTGGTGCCGGGCACCGGGCATCTCGCGGCCTGCGTGCCGGGCGCGTTCGACGCCTGGCTCACGCTGCTCGAGCGGTACGGGACGCTCCCGGTCGCGGACGTGCTCGCGCCCGCGATCCACTACGCCCGCCACGGATACCCGGTGCTGGCGTCGATCGCGCGCACGATCGGGCTCGTCGAGCAGCTGTTCGTCGAGCACTGGCCGAGCTCGGCGGCGGTCTACCTCGCCGACGGCGTGCCGGCGCCCGGGTCCCGGCTCGGCAATCCCGTGCTCGCGGACACCTACCAGCGCATCGCCGACGTCGCCGCGGGCGCCGCGAGCCGCGACGCGGGAATCGCCGCCGCGCGCGACGCGTTCTACCGCGGCTTCGTGGCCGAGGCGATCGACGCGTTCATACGGGTCCCGGCGATGGACACCTCGGGCACCGCGCACGCCGGCGTGCTGCGCGGCGCGGACCTGGCCGCCTGGCGCACGCCGGTCGAGCAGCCGGCCGCGCTCGACGTCGGCGACTACCGCGTGTTCAAGACGCAGGCGTGGGGGCAGGGCCCGGTGCTGCTGCAACAGCTCGCGCTGCTCGCCGGCTTCGACCTCGCCGACACCGCACCCACCGACCCGCAGCTCGTGCACGTGGTGCTCGAGGCGGCCAAGCTCGCCTTCGCCGACCGCGAGGCCTACTACGGGGACGTGCCGGACGTCCCGCTCGACGCGCTGCTCTCACCCGGCTACGCGGACGCG
>JAICKR010000039.1 GCA_025927835.1 Jatrophihabitans sp.
AAGAAGGTCGGGCGGGACAAGCCGTTCGAGCTCGTCTTCCACGGCGGCTCCGGCTCTGAGCTGGAGGAGATCCGCGAGGCGGTCTCCTACGGCGTGGTGAAGATGAACGTCGACACCGACACGCAGTACGCGTTCACCCGCGAGATCGCCGGGCACATGTTCACCAACTACGACGGCGTGCTCAAGGTCGACGGCGAGGTCGGCAACAAGAAGGCCTACGACCCGCGCTCCTACCTCAAGCTCGCCGAGCAGGGCATGGCGCAGCGCGTCGTCGAGGCCTGCGAGGCACTGCAGTCCGCCGGCCGGTCGAAGTGAGCGACCCGCACGCGCAGCACAACCTGCTCGCCCCGCCCACCCGGCTGCCCGAGGATCCGGCGAGCGCGCTGCTCGCCCGCGGTGACGACCCGACCACGGTGGCCGCCGCGCATCCCACCTCGTCCGCAGCCTGGGCGGCGCTTGCCGCGGCCGCGCTTGCCGCAGACCGACCCGTCGAGGCCTACGCCTACGCCCGCACCGGCTACCACCGCGGTCTGGACGCGCTTCGCCGAGCCGGCTGGAAGGGGCAGGGGCCGGTGCCGTGGGCGCACGCGCCGAATCAGGGCTTCCTGCGCGCGCTGCACTCGCTGAGCCTCGCCGCCGCAGCGATCGGCGAGCACGACGAGGCAGCGCGCTGCGCGCAGTTCCTCGCCGACAGCGACCCCGAGGCAGCCGCCGCCATCGCGCACTGAGCTGATCAAGATTCCCGGCACGACCGGGACGCGCGACCCATGCGCTCGGGACTGCCCGGCCGCGACGCTCTCCCCAACGCAAACCCGATGGGGAGGGAACCTCGATGATCGCCAAGAACCGCGTGCTCGCCGCGGCGGCCACACTCGCCGCAGTCACGACAGCCGCGGCGTGCAGCAGCAGCTCGGCCGGCTCGACCGGTGGCACGCGCGCGTCGGCGCCGCAGACCGCGAAGGCCGCGTCGCCGACGACGCAGGCCGCCCCGGCACCGAATGCGCTGTCGGTCACCGCGCACGACAGCGCGTCCGCGATGTCGTTCGACGTGAGCGGCTCGCCGCGGCAGGGGCTCGTCCGGATCACCTTCACGAACGCGGGCAAGTACGCGCACGAGATGGGCATCTCGATGATGAAGCCGGGCGTCACACTCGCACACCTCAAGACGGTCGTGCTCGGCAAGAACGGTGACCAGAAGGCCCAGGCGCTCCTGCAGAACCCGGACGCCGAATACCCGGTGCCCTCGATCCTCGGGCCGGGCCGCTCCGAGGTCGATGCGGCGAAGCTGCCCGCCGGCCACTACGTGGTGATCTGCTTCCTGCCCGGAGCCGACGGCATGCCGCACGTGGCGATGGGCATGATCGACGAGTTCACCGTCACCGCGGGTCGGTCGACCGAACAGCCGCCGCAGACACAAGGCACCGTCGAACTCAGCGACAAGGGCATCACCGTCCCGGCCGGCTTCGGCGCCGGCGGCACGTTCGAGGTGAAGAACACCGGCAGCAAGCCGCACGACTTCAGCCTCGCGCAACTCGCCGGCAAGACCCTGCCCGACCTGTTCCAGTGCGTCGAGGGCGCGTTCGGCAAGGGCACGCCGATCGACAAGTGCCCCGGAACGCTCGCGGGCGGCGTCAACACGCTGCAGCCGGGCGAAAGCGCGTACCTGACCATGACGCTGCCCGCGGGAAAGTACGGCTACCTGTCGACCGAGGGCGACGGTGCCGATCTGCAGGCAGGTCTCGTCGGGACGTTCTCGGTCTGACCGGGACGGACCGGACGGGCCGCGCCGGGGAGGGATGCGGCCCGTCCGGTCGTCGTGCTGACAGCGAGCAGGAGGGGTGCTTCCATGATCACCGTGACGGCGGTGGGCAAGTCCGCGCAGGGCGCGGCCACAGGCTTGCTCGCCGCGCGCCGGCCGGCCGTGTCGACCGTCGTGCTCGTCTTCCTCGGCGTGCTGATCCCGGCACTCACGGTCGCCGCGGTCGTGTTGCACGCGCACAACGGCAGCACCGACCTCACGAGCTGGTGGTACGGCGGGCTGGCGTTGGCGATCACCATGCTCGCGCCGGGACTACTGGTCGCGGGCAAGCAGCCGCGCAACCCGGTGGGCTGGTTGATGCTCACCGCGTGCCTGTGCGAGGCGCTCACCAGTGCCGGACGTGAATACCTCGTCTACGGCCTGCTCGGCAGCACCGCGCCAGGGTGGCTCTGGCTCGGCTGGTTCGCCGATTCCTGCTACGTGGTCGCGATCGCGACGCTGCCGCTGATGCTCATGCTGTTCCCGGACGGTCGCGCGCTCGGGCAGCGCGGCCGGTACTTCCTGCTGCTGCCGATCGCCGGGTTGGCGTCGGGCTGGTTCGGCTACCTGTTCACCGGCGACACGACCGAGATCCGCGGTCATCGCCTGACGAACCCCGGGGCGCAGCACGTGCCGCAGTCGATCGCGGGGCCGGCCTCGTCGCTGGGGCAGGTGCTCGTGCTCGCCGGCATGGGCGCCGCCGCTGTCATGCTCGTGCTGCGCCTGCGCCGCGCGCAGGGCGAGACGCGCCAGCAGCTGAAATGGGTCGTCTGGGCCGGCACGATCGAACTCGTCGAGATCGTCACCGAGTTCCTGCCGAACAACCCTGCTGCCGTCTACACCAGCACGGTGACGGACACACTGTTCGTCGCGGCCCTCGCGGTGGCGATCCTGCGGCACCGGCTCTTCGACATCGACGTCGTCATCGACCGCACCCTCGTCTTCGGCGCGCTCACCCTGCTCGTCGTCGGCGTCTACGTCGGCGTTGTGACGCTGGCCGGCACGCTGCTCGGGCAGGACACGAGGATCGGGCCGGGGCTGCTGGCCACGGCGTTCGTCGCACTCGGGCTCGGGCCGGCCCGGCTGCGGGTGCAGCGCCGCGTCGACCGCCTCGTGTACGGCGAGCGGCGCAACCCGTACCGGGTCATGACCCAGCTGGGCGAGCGGCTGCAGCGCGACGACGGCACCGACGAGCTCACCGTGGTCGTGCAGACGGTGACCCAGGCCTTGAAGCTGCCCTACGCCGGCATCTTCGACGCGACCGGTGCGACGCTGGCCGAGTCCGGCACGCCCGGCGCCGGCGCGGTCGAGCTGCCGCTCAGCTACCAGGGTGCGGCGATGGGCCAGCTCATCGTCCGGCCACGCGGGCGCGCGACGTTCGACCGCGGCGAGCACCGGCTGCTCACCGACCTGGCCCGCCAGATCGGTGCCGCCGTGCACGCGGTGCAGCTGTCTGCCGACCTGCAGGCGTCCCGGCGGCGGCTGGTCAGCGCGAAGGAGGAGGAGCGCCGCCGGCTGCGCAACGACCTGCACGACGGCCTCGGGCCCAAGCTCGCCGCGCTCGGCCTCAAGCTCGACACGGCGCACGCGCTTGCGGAGAGCCGCCCCGAGGCGAGCCGCGCGGTGCTCGGCGGGGTCAAGGAGGACATCAGGCAGACGATCGACGACGTACGCCGGCTGGTGTACGGGCTGCGGCCACCGGCGCTGGACGAGCTGGGTCTGGTCGCGGCGCTGCGCGAATGCGGCTCGCGCTTCGAGGGCGGCGAGGACGTGCCGGTCATCGCGGTGACCGCGTCGGAGGACCTGCTGGGGCTGCCCGCCGCGGTCGAGGTCGCCGCCTACTGGATCGTGAACGAGGCGATGACGAACGTCGTGCGCCATGCCCGGGCGACCCGCTGCGACGTCCGGCTGCGGCTCACCGCCGCCGGCACGCTGCACGCGGTCGTCCACGACGACGGCCGCGGGCTGATGCCCGGCTGGCGGCCCGGTGTCGGCACTTCGTCGATGCGCGAGCGTGCCGCTGAGCTCGGCGGCACGGTCGAGACGCGCGCCGGGGCGCACGGACGCGGCACCGTGGTGGACGCGCGCATCCCGTGTGAGGTGCGCGGTGACTGACGTCGAGGAACCGATTCGGGTATTGCTCGCCGACGATCACCCGATGTTCCGCGAGGGGTTGGTCGTCGCGCTCGGGGCGCTGCCGGGCGTCGACGTCGTCGCCGAGGCGAGCAGCGGCGAGGAGGCGATCGAGTTGGCGGCGCGCGTCCAGCCCGACGTCGTGGTGATGGACGTGAACATGCCCGGCCTGAACGGCATCGATGCGACTCGGCGCATCGTGGCGGAGAGCCCACACATCGGCGTGCTCGTGCTCACGATGTTCGACGAGGACGAGAGCGTCTTCCAGGCGATGCGCGCCGGCGCGCGCGGTTATCTGCTCAAGGGCGCCGACCGCGAGGACGTGCTGCGCGCCGTGTATGCGGTCGCGCGCGGCGACGCGATCTTCGGCCCGGCGCTCGCCCGCCGGCTGATCGGCTACTTCACCTCTAGCCGGGCCGGCGCGGCACCGTTCGCCGACCTCACCGAGCGCGAGCGTGAGGTCCTCGAGCTCGTCGCGCGCGGCCGCAGCAACGCCGACATCGGCAAGCAGCTGCAGATCAGCGCGAAAACCGTGCGCAACCATGTCTCGAACGTGTTCGCCAAGCTGCAGGTCAGCGACCGGGCGCAGGCGATCATCCGCGCCCGGGAAGCCGGCCTCGGCTCGTAACTACGCGGGCACCGGCGGTAGCGCAGCGACTGCCGACTCGATCGCTGCCTCGTCCAAGGCGAGGTCCTCCATCGCGCCGGACAGGTACGCGTCGTACGCGGCGAGGTCGAGATGACCGTGCCCGCACAGCGCGGTCAGGATGACCTTGGACTCGCCGGTCTCCTTGCAGCGCTTGGCCTCCTCGATCGCTGCCGCGATCGCGTGCGTGGGTTCGGGCGCCGGGACGATGCCCTCGGTACGGGCGAACTGCACGCCGGCTGCGAAGCACTCGGACTGCGGTTTCGCGACGGCCTCGACGTACCCGGACGCGACAAGGTGACTGATCAGCGGGCTCATGCCGTGATAGCGCAGCCCGCCCGCGTGGATCGGGTCGGGGATGAAGTCGTGGCCGAGCGTGTGCATCGTCATCAGCGGTGTCATGCCTGCGGTGTCGCCGAAGTCGTACGCGTAGACGCCACGGGTGAGCGACGGGCAGGCGGCCGGCTCGACCGCGCGGATCACCGGGGCCATCCGGCCGGCCAGCTTCTCGCGCAGGAACGGGAACGCGAGCCCGCCGAAGTTCGATCCGCCGCCGGTGCAGCCCACGAGGATGTCGGGCGTCTCGCCGACCTTGGCCAGCTGCAGCAGCGCCTCCTCGCCGATGACCGTCTGGTGCAGCAGGACGTGGTTGAGCACCGACCCCAGCGCGTAGTTGGTGTCGGCGTTCTGCGCGGCGACCTCGACGGCCTCGCTGATCGCGATGCCGAGCGAGCCGGTGGAGTCGGGGTGGGCCTCGAGCACCGCCCGCCCGGCCGCCGTCAGCGGCGACGGTGACGGGTGGATGACGCCACCGAACGTCTCGATCATGATCTTGCGGTAGGGCTTCTGGTCGTAGGACGCGCGCACCTGCCAGATCTCGCAGTCGAGCCCGTACTGCCCGCACGCGAACGCCAGCGCGGTGCCCCACTGGCCGGCACCCGTCTCGGTCGTGAGCCGCCGCACGCCGGCCCGCTTGTTGTAGTACGCCTGCGGCACCGCGGTGTTCGGCTTGTGCGAGCCGGCCGGTGAGACGCCCTCGTACTTGTAATAGATGCGGGCCGGCGTGTCGAGTGCCTTCTCCAGCCGGTGCGCGCGGTAGAGCGGCGACGGCCGCCAGAGCCGGTAGACGTCGAGGACCGCGCCGGGGATGTCGACGTGTCGTTCGGTCGAGACCTCTTGCATGATCAGATCCATCGGGAACAGCGGGGCCAGATCGTCCGGGCCCACCGGTTGCAACGTGCCGGGGTGCAGCACCGGCGGAGGCGGCTCGGGAAGATCGGCGAGCAGGTTGTACCACTGGGTCGGCTGCTCGGATTCGTCGAGCAGGATCTTGGTAAGCGCCATGTCGGCCACTATTCCGCCGCACCGCGCCCGCGCCAAGGCCGGATTGCTAGCCTTTCCCCGCTTGCGATCCGATGTGGTCAGGAGGCCCGCGCATGCCCGCGATCGTCCTGGTCGGCGCCCAGTGGGGCGACGAGGGCAAGGGCAAGGCGACCGATCTGCTCGGCAGCCGCGTCCATGCGGTCGTCAAGTTCAACGGCGGCAACAACGCCGGTCACACGATCGTCATTCGCCAAGAAGATGGGCAGAGCGAGAAGTACGCGCTGCACCTGCTGCCGTCCGGCATCCTCACCCCAGGCTGCCGTCCGGTCATCGGCAACGGCGTCGTGATCGACCTGGGTGTCCTCTTCGAGGAGATCGACGGCCTGAACGCGCGCGGCGTCGACACCTCCGGGCTCGTCGTCAGCGGCTCGGCGCACGTGATCGCGCCCTACAACCGCACGCTCGACAAGGTCACCGAACGCTTCCTCGGCAACGCGCGCATCGGCACGACCGGCCGCGGCATCGGCCCGACGTACGCCGACAAGATGAGTCGCATCGGCATCCGGGTGCAGGACCTGTTCGACGAGGACGTGCTTCGCGCGAAGGTGAGCGGCGCGCTCAACCTCAAGAACCAGGTGCTGGTCAAGATCTACAACCGCAAGGGCTTCGACGTCGACGCGGTGGTGGCCGAACTGGCCTCCTACCGTGACCGGCTCGCGCCGATGGTAGCCGACACCCCGTTGTTGCTCGAGCAGATGCTCGACCGCGGCGAGACGATCGTGCTCGAGGCCGGGCAGGCCACGCTGCTCGACGTCGACCACGGCACCTATCCGTTCGTCACGTCGTCGAACGCGACGGCCGGCGGCGCGTGCACCGGCAGTGGCATCCCGCCGACGCGCATCCGCCGGGTCGTCGCGGTGATCAAGGCGTACACGACCCGGGTCGGCGAGGGCCCGTTCCCGACCGAGCTGGACGACGCCAAGGGCGAGTTGCTGCGCACCAACGGCGCCGAGTTCGGCACCACGACCGGTCGGCCGCGCCGCTGCGGCTGGTTCGACGCGGTCATCGGGCGCTATGCGACGCGGATCAACGGCGTCACCGACTTCGTCCTCACCAAGCTGGACGTACTCACCGGCCTGGACGAGGTGCCGGTATGCGTTGCGTACGAGGTCGACGGGAAGCGCCACGACGAGCTGCCGATGAATCAGGCCGACTTCAGCCGCGCCGTCCCGATCTACGAGACGTTCCCCGGGTGGGACGAGGACATCTCCACGGCGCGCAGCCTCAACGACCTGCCGCGCAATGCGCGCGACTACGTCACCGCGATCGAGAAGATGATCAAGGCGCCGATCTCGGTGATCGGGGTCGGGCCCGGGCGCGACGAGTCGATCGTCGTGCGCGATCTTCTCGACTGACCGACTGCCGAGCAGCAGACTGTGCGCATGCGACCGCGTGTGCTGCTCGCCGTGCCGTTGCTCGTCCTGACGGCCTGTACGTCCAGCCACACCACGGGCCCCTTCGCCGGGCCGACGAGCCGCGCGGTGTCTCCGCAGTCGAGCACGCCGCAGTCCAGCGCCCCGCCCGCCGAGGCGTCCGCGCTCGTCAGTTGGCCGGCCTATCACGGTGATGCGGCGCGCACCGGCTATGCGCACAGCATGCCCACCGCGGCCGGCCCGCCGAAGGTGACGGCGACGATCGGGCTGGACGGTCACGTGTACGCGTCGCCGATCGTGGTGCGCGGCCGCGTCGTCGTGGCCACCGAGAACGATTCGGTCTACGCCATCGACAACGGCACCATCGCGTGGCGGCGCCACCTCGGCTCGCCCGCGCAGGGCGACGAGCTGCCGTGCGGCAACATCCATCCGCTCGGCATCACCGGCACGCCGGTCTACTCCGGGGGCTTCGTGTATGTGGTGGCCGAGTTCGGTGGGCCGCCGCGGCACGTCCTCTATTCGATCAAGCTCTCCGACGGCAGCGTGGCCTGGGAGAAGAGCGTCGACCTGCCCGGTGTCGAGACCAAGGCGATGCAGGAACGCGGCGCGCTCACCGTCGCCGGCGGCCGGGTGTGGGTGCCGTTCGGCGGCCTCGCCGGCGACTGCGGCGGCTACAAGGGTCGCGTCGTCGGCGTCCGGCTGGACGGGACGGGCCGCGCGATCTCCTATACCGTCCCGACACCGCGCGAGGGCGGCATCTGGACACCGCCCGGGCCGGCGTTCGACGGGCGCTACCTCTACGTCGCAGTCGGCAATGGCGAGATCGGCAGGCGCGGCGGCGGCTACGACCGCAGCGACTCGGTGCTGAAGCTGAGCACGTCCGCGAAGCTCGTCCAGTTGTTCTCGCCGTCGACGTGGCGCGCGGACAACGACGGCGACCTCGACCTCGGCTCGCAGGGCCCGACGCTGCTCGGAAAGTGGGTGTTCACCGACGGCAAGCGCGGCACCGCGTACGTGCTCCGCCGGGCGAACCTCGGCGGCATCGGCCACCAGGTGAGTTCGCGAGCGCTGTGCCAGTCGTTCGGCGGCACCGCAGTCGTCGGCATCCGCATCTACGTGCCGTGCACCGACGGGGTGCGCGGCATCTGGATCGACAGCACCGGCAAGATTCGGGTGCTCTGGCACGCGCCGTCGGCGATCACCGGATCGCCGATCGTCGGTGGCGGGCGCGTCTGGACACTCGACGTCGGCGCGGGCCGGTTGCACTCGCTCGATCCGATGACCGGCGCGGAACGCGGGTCGGTGCCGGTCGGCGCGGTCAGCCGGTTCGCCACACCGGCGGCGTACGGCCGCACCCTCTACGTCCCGACGATGTCCGGCCTCACGATCGTCACGACGTCCTAGAAGGGGCCTCGGTAGGGTCGCGGCGTGCGCGTTCTCGTCATCGGCTCGGGCGCCCGCGAGCACGCGCTCTGCCTCGCTCTCGCCGCCGACCCCGCGGTGACGTTCCTGGTCTGCGCGCCGGGCAACGCGGGCACGGCGGCCGTTGCCGAGCAGCGCCGCGTCGACGCGACCGACCCCGCGGCCGTCGCCGAGCTTGCCCGCGAACTCGCCGCCGACCTCGCCGTCATCGGCCCCGAGGCTCCGCTCGTCGCCGGCGTGGCCGACGCGGTACGGGCCGCCGGCATCGCCTGCTTCGGCCCGTCCGCTGCCGCGGCCCGCCTCGAGGGCAGCAAGGCGTTCGCGAAGGACGTGATGGCCGCCGCCGGTGTGCCGACCGCACGCGCTTACCTGTGCACGAGTGCGGACGAGGCCACCAAGGCGCTCGACGAGTTCGGGCCGCCCTACGTGGTGAAGGACGACGGGCTGGCCGCAGGCAAGGGCGTGGTCGTCACCGCCGACCGCGACGAGGCGATCGCGCACGCCGCCGCGTGCGAGCGCGCAGTGATCGAGGAGTACCTCGACGGCCCCGAGGTGTCGCTGTTCTGTGTCACGGACGGCACCGCGGTCGTGCCGCTGCTCGCCGCGCAGGACTTCAAACGGATCGGGGGCGGCGACACCGGCCCGAACACCGGCGGCATGGGTGCGTACGCGCCGCTGCCATGGCTCCCACCCGGCGTGTCGGACGAGGTCGTGCGCACGGTTGCGCAGCCGACCGTCGACGAGATGGCTCGCCGCGGCACTCCGTTCACCGGCCTGCTCTACGTCGGACTCGCGATCACCCGGGCCGGCCTGCGGGTGGTGGAGTTCAACGCCCGGTTCGGCGACCCCGAGACCCAGGTCGTCCTCGCGCTGCTCGACACGCCGCTCGGCGGCCTGCTCGCCGCGGCGGCCGACGGCACGCTGGCCGGTCACCCGCCACTGCGCTGGCGGCCGGGCGCGGCGGTCACCGTGGTGCTCGCGGCCCCCGGTTACCCGGGCAGCCCGCGTACCGGCGACGTGCTGACCGGCGCCGACCAGCCCGGCATCGTGCACGCGGGCACGCACCGGCGCGACGACGGCGCGGTGGTGTCGGCCGGCGGGCGGGTCGTGTCGGCGACCGCCGTGGGCGACTCGCTGCGCGACGCGCGGTCGCGCGCATACGCGCTCGTCGCCACGCTGCACCTGCCCGACGGCCAGTACCGCACCGACATCGCACTGCGCGCTGCGAACGACGAGATCCGGCTCGACCCGTGACACGCCTACCCTGACCACGTGCGCAACGGTCCGCCCGAGTACGCGGACACCGGCAACGCGGGCGACGACGAGGAACTGACGCCGCCGAGCAGGCGGCCCACGGCGCTGCGCCGGCTGCGGGGCGACATCGCAGTCGCGATCGTGGTCCTGATCGGCGCGGTACTGCTCGCCCGCGGCCTGTCCGGCGGCAACCACACCGCCGCGGGCACGCCCACACCTGCGCCGACAGGCAGCGGCACCTTGCCGCCCACCGGTCCGCCGCCACGCGGCGTGCTCACCTACGGTGCGCCGACCTCGGTTCCCCGGGAGACGCTCATCGACACGGAGCCGTGCCCACACACCCAACGACCCGGAAGCGAGTGCACGACCACGCATGCCGTCCCGGCGCCGTTCGTCGCCGCGGTGCATCGCGCATTCCCGCACGTCGTCGTGGACTCGGCGGTCACGGCCGTATTGCATTCGAGCGGCGCCGGGTCCACCGCGTCGAGGATGTGGTCGCGCATGGTCGCCGCGCACGATCGCCACAGCTATCTCATCGTCGTCGTGAGCAGAAACGGCCCGCCCGGAAGTTCCGCGCACTTCGGCGTGACCCCTGGGGAGACCACGTACTACATCCGCGCTCAGCACGTTCCGTACACCGTGCAGGTCCAGGCCGTCGAACTGTCGAATGGCGGGCCCTCCCTGAGCACGATCACAGAGCTCGCGAACGATCCGCGGCTGGTGCGGCGCGGCTGAGCCGCACGGGACGAGACCGGCTCGACGCGTGACGCGCCTACCCTGACCAGGTGCGCAACGGTCCGGTCGACTATGCGGCCACCGGCAACGCGGGCGACGACGAGGAACTGCCGCTTTCGGGCAAGCGGCCGACGGCGCTGCGCCGACTGCGCGGCGACATCGCGGTAGCGATCGTCGTCCTCATCGGCGCGGTACTGCTCGCACGCGGCCTGTCCGGCGGCAATCACACGACCGCGGGCACACCGACACCGACGCCGTCGGCGGCCGCGACCGGATTCGGGGCGCCGGCCCAGATCACCGGGCCGCCGCCGCGCGGCATCTGGACGCCCGGCAAGCAGGTCTCGTGCCCGGCCCAGACCGACTGCATCACCACGCACTCGCTGTCCGAACCCGCGCTGGACGCGTTACGGGCCTCCTTCCCCGGTGCCACGATCACGACCGCCACCGTCGTGCGGCTGTCGGTACCCAACTTCGGCGACGCGCTCGTCGCACTCGACATCGACGCACAGTTCGGTGCGAGTCGGGTGCTCGTCCGGCTGCGCGGGCCCGCGAACATCGCCTCGTCGGCACCGGCGCCGACCGCGGGCTCCGGTTCGATCCTGTTCGGCGGCAGCCGGATCACCCGTTACGACGGCGCGCTGGAGCAGTACGTCGTCGAGGTCGCGGTGGTCTCCCCGGCCCGCGTGGAGCAGCCGCTGGGACCCCTGCAGCGGCTCGGCGGCGACGGCCGGCTGCTCGCGCTGTCCTGATACGGGAGAATGGACGGGTGAAGCCCGCGATCCCGGACGTCCTCGCTGCGCGCTACGCGTCGACGGCGATGGCGGCCATCTGGTCGCCGGAACGCAAGGTGCTGCTCGAGCGACAGCTCTGGCTCGCCGTGCTGCGCGCCCAGGCCGAGCTCGGCGTCCCGGTGCCCGCAGGCGCGATCGAGGCATATCAGGCGGTCCTCGACCGCGGCACGGACGCCGTCGACCTCGCCTCGATCGCCGCACGCGAGCGGGTCACCCGGCACGACGTGAAGGCGCGCATCGAGGAGTTCGCCGCGCTCGCCGGGCACGAGCAGATCCACAAGGGCATGACCAGCCGCGATCTCACCGAGAACGTCGAGCAACTGCAGGTCCTCTCCTCCCTCGCACTCGTGCGCACCAAGGTGCTGGCCGTGCTGGCCCGGCTCGCTCGGCGCGCGGCCGAGTACGACGCGCTGGTGATGGCCGGCCGCTCGCACAACGTCGCGGCGCAGGCGACCACCCTCGGCAAGCGGTTCGCGTCCGCCGCCGACGAGTTGCTGGTCGCGCTCGCCCGCCTCGACGAGCTGGGCGCGCACTATCCGCTGCGCGGCATCAAGGGCCCCGTCGGCACCGCGCAGGACATGCTCGACCTGCTCGGCGGCGACGCCGCCAAGCTCGCTGCGCTCGAGCACTCGGTAGCCGACCATCTGGGCTTCGGGCGGGTGCTGACGAGCGTCGGGCAGGTCTACCCGCGCTCGCTCGACTGGGACGTGCTGTCCGCGCTCGTGCACATCGCTGCCGCGCCGTCCTCGCTGGCGAAGACGATCCGGCTGATGGCCGGCAACGAGCTGGTGACCGAGGGCTTCCAGCCGGGCCAGGTCGGCTCGTCGGCGATGCCGCACAAGATGAACGCCCGCTCCGCCGAGCGCATCAACGGGTTCGCGGTCATCCTTCGCGGCTATGCCGCGATGGCCGGCGAGCTCGCCGGCGACCAGTGGAACGAAGGCGATGTGTCGTGCTCCGTGGTGCGCAGGGTGGCACTGCCCGACGGGTTCTTCGCGATCGACGGGCTGCTCGAGACGATGCTGACCGTGCTCGACGAGTTCGGCGCCTTCCCGGCGGTCATCGAGCGTGAGCTCGACCGCTACCTGCCGTTCCTCGCGACGACGAAGGTGCTCATGGCGGCGGTCGGCAAGGGCGTCGGCCGCGAAGCCGCGCACGAGGCGATCAAGGAGAGCTCGGTCGCCGTCGCACTCGAGATGCGCGAGAAGGGCACCGACCGCAACGACCTCTTCGACCGGCTCGCCACCGACTCGCGGCTCGGCCTCGGTGCCGACGAGTTGAACGCGCTGCTGGCCGAGCCGCTTTCGTTCACCGGCGCGGCGCGCGCCCAGGTGGCCGCCGTCGTGGCCGCGGTCGACGCCGTGCTGGCATCCGATCCCGGCGCGGCGCACTATCAGGCTGAACCGATCCTCTAGTCGCAGCCGGGAGCGCAGGTGTCCGAGTACGACGTCGTGCTGCCGGAGTCCGACGGCGACGACGAAGTGATGAGCAGCGGCGGGCTGCCGCGATGGCTCGGCTTCGTCGCGGCGCTGGCCGTGGCCGCACTGCTCGCCGCGCTCGTGCGTCAGGGCCTGTCCGGCGGCGACCACACCGCCGCGCCGACATCCACCGACAGCCGGACGTCGCCACCGCCAGGACCGTCGGCCAACTTCGCGTGGGATCTCGCAAAGTCCGCCGGCGGGACCTGGTTGCTGGAGTCCACCTCGCTCGCACAGGTTTCGGGCACCCGCGTCGCGCGCTCGGTCGCACTGCGCGGGCTCGTCGTGCAACAGGTCAGCGTGCCGAAACTTGCCGTCGACGCAGCCGCGAACCGCGTCTGGATCGTGCTCACGAACGCCGCGCTGACTCGCATGATCGAGTTCGACGCGGTCACGTTGCAGCGGATCCGTACGGTGACGTGGAGCCACCTGGTGCAGGGCGCGGCGGCGCTGCGCGGCTACCTGTTCCTGTCGACGGACTTCGGCATCGCGGAACTTGCGCCCGGTGCTTCGCGGCCGCGCTACGTCCCCGGCCTCGCCGGCTCGATCGGCCCGGTCGTCGTCGATGCCGCCCGCGGCCGGATCGTCACCATGGACCTCGGCTACCCGACCGACATCTGGACCTATCGGCCCGGCTCCCGGCCCCACGAGGCTGAGACGCCGCTTCCGCTGGAGAACGGCACGATCGCCGTCGTCGGTGGCCAGATCTGGGTCGGCGGCAGCTACGAGAGCGGCCGGGCGGTGCTGCTGCGGTTGGATCCGCGGACCCTCCAGCCCGTCCAGCAGGCGCCAGCCAGCGAATTCGGCCCGGAGGCGGTCATCGCCGGCACCGGCGCGAAGGTGCTCTGGCTGCGAACCGCGGACAGCAGCAACTTGCTCGCCTGTGTGAATGCCACAACCGGGCGCGTCGAGCAGCGCTGGCGCGTGATCTCCGTCAACGCCGTCGCCTCCGACCGGTCCGGAGCCCTCGTGGCCACGCCGAGCGGCGTGCTCGGCCTTGTCCTTTCCGGTTGCGCAGGTTAGGCGCGGCCGGGGCGGCCCAGGTTCCAATAGCCCTTGACGAAGATCGCGTCGTGCTCGACGCCGCGGCTCTCGAGCACCGTGCGCAGCGCGACCATCGCCCGCGTCTCGCCCATCAGGTAGCCGTGGCTGCCCGCTGGGAGGTCGATGCCGTGCAGCGCGGCGGTGAGCAACTGGGCGCCGCCGGGCGCCGTCGCGCCGCGCTCGATCCAGTGGGTCTCGGCCGCGATCGCCATCCGGTCGTCGGCGTCCTGGATCTCGACGATCGCAAGCGCCGGTTCGTTCTCGGGCAGCGCGGCGCAGATCGCGGCGATGGCCGGGATGGCCGACTCGTCACCGACTAGCAGGTGCGCCGGTGCACTGCGCAGCTCCAGCTTGCCGCGCGGTCCCTGGAACTCGACGGTGTCGCCGCGCTGCACGCTCGCGCCCCACTTCGCACCCGGCCCGGCCCCGTGCAGCAGCACATCCAGCTCGAGTTCGCCGGCCTCGGGACGGGCGTGCCGGATCGTGTAGCGGCGCTTCACCCGCCGCCCGGTGTCGTCGCGAAGGAGCAGCTCGACGTCCTGCGCCGGCCTGACCTGCACCCCGCGCATCGCGTCGCACCGGACGGTGATGCGGCGCATCCGCGCCGTGACATCGCGGGTCGCGACCACTGTCGCTGAACGGGCCGGCGAACGCCGGATGACTGGACGACTCACGCGCCGAGCGTACGGTCGACTTCGTGGCCATCAGTGTGTTCGATCTTTTCTCGGTCGGCATCGGGCCGTCGTCGTCGCACACCGTGGGCCCGATGCGCGCGGCGCGCACGTTCGCGCAGGGGCTCGCCGATGACGGACTGCTGGGTGAGGTCACCCGGGTGCGGGTCGAGTTGTTCGGCTCGCTGGGCGCCACGGGGTACGGGCACGGCAGCGACCGCGCGGTGATCCTCGGCCTGCTCGGCGAACGTCCCGAGACGGTCGACATCGCCGCCGCGGCGCAGCGGGTCGTCGAGGTCAAGACCGAGGGCCGGGTGGAGCTGCTCGGCAAGCACGCGGTGAGGCTCGACGACGACGACCTCGTGCTGCACCGCCGCGCGAGCCTGCCGTTCCACCCGAACGGCATGCGCTTCTACGCCTACGTCGGCGACGACCCGCCCGACCCGGTGCGCGAGCGCACGTACTACTCGGTGGGCGGCGGCTTCGTCGTCGACGAGGACGCGGCGGGCGCCGACCGCATCAAGGCCGACGACACCGCGCTGCCGTACCCGTTCACCACCGGCGACGAGCTGCTCGCCCGGTGCGCCGAGACGGGGCTGCCGGTCAGTGGCGTCATGCTGGCGAACGAGCAGGCCTGGCGCAGCGCGGACGAGGTGCGCGACGGCCTGCTGCGCATCTGGACGGTGATGCAGGAGTGCGTGCAGAACGGGTGGAGCAACGAGGGGACGCTGCCCGGCGGACTCAAGGTGCGCCGCCGCGCGCCGGAGCTCTACCAGCGGCTGTGCGCCGAGCAGTACGCCACCGACCCGCTGCGGGTCATGGACTGGGTCGACCTGTTCGCGCTGGCGGTCAACGAGGAGAACGCCGCCGGCGGCCGCGTCGTGACGGCGCCGACCAACGGTGCGGCCGGTGTGTTGCCCGCGGTGCTGCACTACTACTCGCGCTTCGTGCCGGGCGCTTCGGACGAGGGCGTCGTGCGCTTCCTGCTGTGCGCCGGCGCGATCGGCGTGCTCTACAAGGAGAACGCGTCCATCTCCGGCGCCGAGGTGGGCTGCCAGGGCGAGGTCGGCTCGGCCTGCTCGATGGCGGCCGGCGCGCTGTGCGAAGTGCTCGGCGGCAGCCCGGAGCAAGTCGAGAACGCGGCCGAAATCGGCATGGAGCACAACCTCGGGCTGACCTGCGATCCGGTCGGCGGGCTCGTGCAGGTGCCGTGCATCGAGCGCAACGCGATGGCCGCGGTCAAGGCGATCAACGCCGCCCGGATCGCGCTGCGCGGCGACGGGCGGCACATCGTCAGCCTGGACAAGGTGATCAAGACGATGCGCGAGACCGGCGCGGACATGAAGATCAAGTACAAGGAGACTGCGCGCGGCGGCCTCGCCGTGAACGTCATCGAGTGTTGAGCTCTTCGCCTCCTCCCTGGCGTCTCGCCGTTGTCGTCGCGTCACAGCAGAAAGCCGCAGGCAGCGTTGCTGCCTGCGGCTTCCGGCCTCGCCCTACTAGGCCGCTACCAGCGCCTCGGGTGATTGCTCGGCGGGGACGTCGGACTTCTTGACGTTGATCACGACGGCCGCGACGAGCCCCGCGCCCGCCGCCATGATCGCGGCGGTCAGGAACGCGACCGCCGAGCCGTGCGCCTGCACCGCGTGCACGGCCTGCAGCGCCACGCTGTCGTGGTGGGCCAGCCCGGCCACCCGGTCAGGCACCCGCTCGCCCTGCGAGACCTTGCTGAGGACCCCGAAGTTCTGCAGGTGCTGCGGGTCGGACGCGAGGCTGGACACCTGGTGTTTCGCCTCGTGCTTCGCGCCGGTGGCGAACACCGTGGCGAGCACCGACACGCCCAGCGCACCGCCGACCTGTTGGCCGACGTTGAGCAAGGCCGACGCCAGCCCGGCATCGCTGTCGGCCACCTTGCTGACCGCCACCACGGTGAGTGGCACGAACAGGCAGCCCATCGAGAAGGCCAGGATGATCAGCGGGAGGAACAGGTCCGGGAAGTACTGCGTGTGCGCGCTGACGCGCGACATCCAGATCATCCCGCCGGTGAGGGTGAACGTACCGAAGGTGATGATCGCCTTCGGCCCCAGCACGGGCAGCTGCCTCGCGACGATCTGCGACGTGATGCCGACGGTGAACGGGAACGGCAGGAACGCGAGCCCGGTCTTCAGTGCGCTGTAGCCGAGCACGCCCTGGATGAAGAACGAGACGTAGAGGAACATCCCGAACATCGCCGCGCCCACCACGAGCATGACGAGATATCCGCCGGCCCGACTGCGGTTCTCGAAGATGCGGATGGGCATCATCGGGTTTTCGGTGCCGAAGGCCTCGAACATCACGAAGCCGACGAGCAACGCGACGGCCAGGCCGAACAGCAACACCGTCTCGCCGTTGCTCCACCCGTCGTGCGCGACGTGGATGAAGCCGTAGACGAGTGTCGACATGCCTGCGACGGACAGCAGCGCGCCGAGGATGTCGAAGCGACCCGAGATGCGCGGGGTCTCGTGCACGTACAGGTATGCGCCGGTGATCAGCACCGCACCGATCGGCACGTTGACGAAGAAGATCCAGCGCCAGCCGGCCCATTCGGTGAGGATGCCGCCGAGTAGCAGGCCGAGCGCGGCGCCGGCGCCGGACACCGCGGCGTACACGGCGATCGCGCGGTTGCGCTCCTTGCCCTCCTGGAACTCGACGGCGATCAGGGACAGCGCCGTCGGCGAGGCGATCGCGCCGCCGATGCCTTGGACGACGCGCCCGACGAGCAGCATCTCGAAGCTGGACGCGATGCCCGCGAGGAAGCTGCCGGTGGTGAACAGGCCGAGCCCCACGGCGAACATGCGGCGCTTCCCGAGCAGGTCGCCGGATCGGCCGCCGAGCAGCAGCAGGCCGCCGAACGCGAGGGAGTAGGCGTTGATGGCCCAGGTCATGTCGACCTGGCTCTTGTCGAAGTGCCGGGACATGGTCGGCAGCGCGACGTTCACGATCGTGGCGTCGAGGACGACCATGAGTTGGGCCCCGGCGATGATGAGCAGGACCAGGGCGGGGTGTGCAGCGCGCCGCGCGCCGCGCTCGCCTCGGGTGGCGGCCGGGTGGGCCGTTGATGCTTCGGTCACGAACTAGCTCCGTTTCGAGGATGCTCCATCGGGGTTGGCCCGATATAGAGCACGGATCCGTCTCTTATGTGTACAGTAGAACCACCGGCTTAGAGAACGCAACCGTTTACTATCGGCTGGGATTCCTTTCATAGTTGACGAGGGGTACGACGAAAACGTGACAGCCGTCGAAACACCCGAAGCGCCCGTTGCGCTGCGCAAGCGCGGCGCCGCGCTCGAGGACGCGATCCTCGAGGCCGCTTTCGACGAACTCACCGAGGTCGGCTACACCGCGTTCACGGTCGAGGGCGTGGCTGCCCGCGCCCGCACCGGCAAGGCCAGCATCTACCGACGCTGGCCGACCAAGCAGGAACTCGTCATGGACGCGTTGGAGCGCCGGCTGCCCACGCCCGAGCAGTGTGGCGTCGTCGTCGAGATCGCTGACTCGATGACCACGGTGCAGGCGTTGCGTGAGGTCGCCGAGGCGATCACCTCAGTGATCACGAGCCCGGCTGGGGACGCCATGCGCAGCATCAAGTGCGAGGCGATGGCCGATCCCGAACTCGCCCGACTCGTCGACGAGCGGTTCCAGGCGCCGCGTCGCCAGTTCCTCATCTCGTTGCTGCAGCGCGGCGTCGAGCGCGGTGAGGTTCGTCCGCAGGCGGCGACCCAACTCGTCGCCGACGTCCTGCCGGCGGTGCTCACGCACCGGGTGATCCTGCAGCGGGAGCCGATCACGGCCCACGACATCAGCGAGATCATCGAGCAGATCCTGATCCCGCTCGTCGAGGTGCGCTGATCGCTCGGCCTGCGGTTTTGGGACGTCTCCCGCGCACCTTGTAGGCTTTCCGACCGGTGGCTGCGACTGGTCCGGCCGCTTGGAGGCTTCGCCTAGTCTGGTCTATGGCGCCGCACTGCTAATGCGGTTTGGGTCTAAAGCCCATCCCGGGTTCGAATCCCGGAGCCTCCGCTCACCCCCGGCTTCCGGGCATGATTGAGCCCGGTCACCCCCCACGCAATGACCGGGCTTTGCAGGAATCGTGAGCGATGGCGGCGGCCGGCTCTGTATCAGATGAGACGTTGGCGGGAATCGGTCCGCACGACCCTGGCCGAACTCGCCCGCGCGGGCCGGTAGACTGCCCCTTCGGCAACACCTGCGCCCGTAGCTCAACGGATAGAGCACTTGACTACGGATCAAGAGGTTAGGGGTTCGAGTCCCTTCGGGCGCGCAAATTGAGGCCTTTGTTTACGGCGATTTTGATGCCTCTTTCCTAGTCGCCAGGTCGACAACGGAGCCGTTAGTCCGCAAAAAGTCCGCAGCAGCTCGCGCCGCGTCCATCGCATCCGCCACCTCGTCGAGCTGATTTTCGAATAGGTGGCCGTACAGGTCGAGCGTCATGGTCGCCGACTTGTGGCCGAGCATCGTCTGCACGACCTTGACGTTCGCACCGGCCGCGATGGCAAGCGACGCGGCGGTGTGCCGGGACTCGCCCGCGGCGTTCGCAAGCTCGTCGACCTGGGCATGCGTGAGATAGACCTGCTCGGCGCGTACTGCGCGGGGCAGCGGCACACCGGCGGCCGGGTTGCGCGCTAGCCGGCCGTCGCGAACGGCCAGACCAAGCAGCAGCGCGAAGACTCGGTGCGTCTGCCGAATGCTCGATGCGGACAAGCCGCGCGCCTCGAGGGCGGCCACCCAAGCTGCGACGCCTTCGTGGGTGACGCTGGCAAGTCGGGTGTCACCCCACGCCGGCAGGACGTGCTTGTTCAGCAGGATCTCGTAGGTAACACGGGTCGTCGGCTTGAGGTTCACCTTGGTCGCCAGCCAGCGCGGTGCCCACTCGCCGACCGTGATCTTCGACAGTCGGGGATCGACATAGCTGCCGGTGGTGACGGCGGTCGTCACCGAGTCGAGCCAGTTCTGCGCGTCGAGCTTCCGTTTGAAGTGGCGCGAGTGCTCCCTGCCAGCGGCGTCCCGGTAGCGCGCCCGCCAACGTCCGTCCGATCGCTTCGCTATGTTGGCCATGCTGGCCTCCTCGATTGATCAAGTGCGCGTCCACCCGGGATACCACTCGCCCCTGACACATCGAGACACATCGAGCTTCGGCGAGAGTGCGGTGCCTCCGCAGCGCCTACGTCACCGGCTGCCGACAACTCTTTACACTCGAGGACATGAGCGCCGAGCGCGATGAACTGCGCCGCCTGGTCGAGGAACTTCCCGACGAGCAAGTGCCGGCTGCGCTCGATGAGGTACGTCGTCATCTGCAGCCTGCGGAGCATGCACGCTCATGGCCCCCGGCCTGGTTCGGCGCGGCCAAGGGCTCGCGTTCCGACGTTGCCGCGGGTTCGGAGGAACTGCTCGCCGACGGGTTCGGCCGTTCACGTTGATCATTTGTGACACGGGACCGCTGGTCGCTGCTGCCCTGACCGGCGACGCGGATCATCACGCGTGCGTCGAGTTGTTCAGCGGTCTTCATCTCGCGGAGCGGCCGATGCTCGTCCCAGGTCCGGTCGTCGCGGAAGTTGGATACCTGATCGCCCGTGAGGCAGGAGCCCGAGTCGAGGCCGCGTTTCTGCAATCACTCGCCGACGGCGACTTTGAGCCGGTTGATCTGACACGCGCGGACTACACGCGCATGGCAGAACTCGTCGAGCAATACGCGAACCTACCGCTCGGGACGGCTGATGCGTCCGTGGTAGCGATCGCCGAGCGACTCGATGTCGCCGAGGTGGCAACGCTGGACCGCAAGGACTTCAGCGTTGTCCGTCCCCGCCACGTGCCGGCTTTCGCACTGCTGCCGTAATCGGCCGCGACGACGACGGGCCGTTCCCGCGCCGAACCTGCTCGACGATCTCTGCGACTACCTCGTCGGTCAGGCGCGTGCCGTCCTTGAGGCGGACGTCCTCCTGGGCGAGGTCGACGTCGCGACCGATGGGCGCGCCGTCATGGATCGTCTGCGGGTTGATTTTGGCCATCGGATCACCTCCCGAGATCAGTCAACGCGAGACCATCCTCCGCACCGAAGTCCCGTTTGTCGAACAGCATCGCGTCCCTCCCCCCTCCGCCGTACAGGCCGCCACCCTCCGCAGTCAGGTCAAAGCATCAAGATCAAGTCGCTCACACTTCTTGCACGCCGGGTCTTTCCGCCGCCTTTTCACGGAGATGCGACAGTCCAGCTGTGCGGGAAGCACCTATTCGCGGACGTTCCGATACGCGTCACCCCGGTCCTGGGAGCGAGATCGTCGCTGCTACGGTAACCCGACATTGTCGCTTCTACGTTGACAGGGTGGTACGGATTGTCGGGCAGGATTCCGGGTGCTGCGGGGCTGGTTCTGGTCGAGGGTGTCGTTCATCTGGACGAGCCGGCGGCGGTGTTCGCGGCGATGCTGGAGGGCTGGGAGCGGCAGCAGCGGTCGCGGATGTTGGGCGAGTCGACGATCGGTCCGCGCACCGCGTTGCTTCGTCGGTTCGCGTCGTTCGCCGAGTCCTATCCGTGGTCGTGGACGGCCGCTTCGCCCGCTGGCAGCTGCTGCGCCGACTGCGTCTGCTCGAAGACCGCGGCAAGGTCACCCGGGGCAGCGTCCAACACGCCCGCGCCGCTGTTCTTGGCGCCGCCCGGTTCCTGGAGTGGCTCGATGCACACGGTGTTCCGCTGGCGGCTGCAGGGCAAACTGAGCTGGATCGCTATCTCGTTGAATACCCGGGACGCGGCGCCAGTCTCGACGCGTTCCTCGACTGGACCAGCCGCACCCGGCTGACCACACCGCTTCGCTTCCCGGTCCCCGACCGTCCGCTGCCGCACGTCGTGCTCGGTGACGAGCAACGCTGGCGCCACGTCGAACGGCTCGTGCACGACGACAGCATCCGCCGGCACGTCCGCGTCGCCGGGCTGTTCATACTGCTCTTCGCCCAACCCTTGTCTCGGATCTGCCGGATGACCCACCACCAGGTGAGCAGTGGGAGCGGGCTTGTCACCGTCACCTTCGACACCGAGGCCGTCGAGCTGCCCGAACCGCTCGACCGACTCGTGCTCGACCAACGTGACCACGCAGCCGGCGACCGCTACGCGACCCACCGCAGCAGCTGGCTGTTCCCCGGCCGTCACGCTGGCCGGCCGCTCGCCACCGAGAACTTCCGTTTCCAGCTCGTCGCGCTCGGCATCGGCCCCAGCCAGGCCCGCAAGGCAGCCATGTTTCAACTCGCCGCCGAGATGC
>JAICKR010000185.1 GCA_025927835.1 Jatrophihabitans sp.
AGACGGGCGGCGGGTCGCCCGCGCAGCAACAGCCGCAGGGGTACGGCGCGCCACCGCAGGGCTATCAACCGCCCGCGCCACCGCAGGGCTATCAACCGCCCGCGCCGCCGCAGGGCTATCAGCAGCCGCCGCCGCAGGGCTACCAGCCGCCGCCGCAGCAGGGCTACCAACCACCCCCACCGCCGCAGGGTTACCAGCCGCCGCCACCGGCGCAGCCCGGGTACGCACCGCCGCCGCCACCCCCCGCACCCACGGAGCAGCTGCCCGCACAGCCGCCGGCACCGGAGCAGGGCGGCCAGCAACCCGGAAACCCCTAAGACCCGGCGCGTCTGCACCGGATCGCCGTCCGGCTTTGCGAGCCTTGGACGAATGAGCCGGATAGCAGGTGACAACGCGGGACGGCGCAGTGTCGTGCCGCAGGCCGCCGGCCGGTCGCTCTGGCTCTCGGCGGCCTGGACGGGCGCCGGCGCGGCGCTCGTGGGTGCGGTGATCGCGATCGCGGCCGTCGGCATCTGCTGGCTGCCGGCCTCGGGCGGCTCGGGTAACGCCGGCTCGGCGATCCGCGCCGGCGTGCTGACCTTCCTCGCTGCGTTGCACGGCGGGATCACGGTGGACGGGCTGCCCGCCCAGTTCGTCCCGCTCGGCATGACGATCATCGCCGCCGTGATTGCCTGGCGCGCCGGCGCCGCGCTCGCCGACGCAGCGACCGACCTCGCGGAGTCGGTGCCGAAGCGTCTGGTTCAGGCGGCGGTAGTGCAGGCGGCAGTCTTCGCCGCGACGTGCGGTGTGCTCGCCCGGCTCGCGACGCTGGGTACCAGCCGGGTGCCGGTGCTGGCGGCGGTGTTCGCCGGGTTCGTGCTGTTCGGCTGCGCCGGGGGCATCGCGTTCGTGCGCTCGTCACAGCTTCGTGGCGTGGTCGCGGAGCGGCTGCCCGAGTGGCTGCCCACTGCGTCGCGTGGCGCTGCGGCCGGACTCGCCGCCTATCTCGGTGCGGGCGCGTTGCTCGTCGCCGGCTCGCTGATCGTGCACCACGCCCGCGTCGAGACGCTGTCGCACCAGTTGGGCGGTGGGTGGTCCGGCGTGCCGATCCTGCTGCTCGGCGTGCTCGCCGCACCCAACGCGGCGATCGCGGGCGCGTCCTATCTCGCCGGGCCCGGCTTCGCGGTGGGCGGCGGCGTCTCCCTCGGCACCGCCGCGCACGGCACGCTGCCCGCGTTCCCGATCCTCGGCGCGCTGCCGACCGGCCCGGCGACCACCTCGGTGTGGCTGCTGGTCGCCGCCACTCCAGCTGCGGCCGGCGTGGTCGTCGCGCGGGTCGCGGCGCGGGAGAGCACGCTGCTGCTGCGGCTGCGCGCGGCCGGCCTCGCCGGCGGGCTCGCGGCGGCGGCCGGGCTCGTGCTCGCCTGGCAGGGCGGCGGGTCGATCGGCAGCGGGTCGTTGAGCGCGATCGGCGCGTCACCGTGGCAGTTCGGCCTCGCGCTCGGTGGTGCGCTGGCGGTGGTGGCCGCCGCTACGGCGGCGGCGCTCGCCGCGCTTGCCTGGTGGCGGGCCCGTCCGGCGGCCGCGCCGGCCCGCGACGACTCGATCGACGACGCGCACGAAGACGCGGCCGACGACGTGCTCGACGAGTTCGACGAGTTCGACGGCGCCGACGACCAGCCCACGGTGCGGCTCACCGCGGTGTCCGGCACCGCCGACGACGCCGAGCCCGCCGAGCCCGACGAGGGCGACGCGCTCGCTGGATAGGGTTGCGGACGTGCGTGTCGTCGTCCTTGCCTCGGGCAGTGGCACCACGTTGCAGGCGATCCTCGACGACCCCGAACTCGGCGCGCAGGTCGTCGCGGCCGGCACGGACGTCCCCGGCTGCGCCGCGATGACACGAGCCGAGGCCGCCGGCGTCCCCACCTTCGCCGTCGCGCTGCGCGATTACCCCGACCGGGCGGTCTGGAACGCCGAGCTGGCCGCCGCCATCGCCAAGCACGATCCGGACCTCGTCGTGCTCGCCGGCTTCATGCGGCTGCTCGCGCCGTCCGTGGTGACCCGTTTCCGCATCGTGAACACACACCCGGCGCTGCTGCCGGCCTTCCCGGGCGCGCACGCGATCCGCGACGCGCTGGCCGCGGACGCGTCCAGCACCGGAGTCACCGTGCACTGGGTCGACGAGGGTGTCGACACCGGGCCGGTCATCGCGCAGCAGGCCGTGCCCATCGAGCCGGGCGATGACGAGGGCAGCCTGCGCGCCCGCATTCAAGCCGTCGAGAAACCGCTCTACGTCGCCACGCTGCGACGTCTGTGCCAGGAGATGAATTGACCCGCATCCAGATCAAGCGCGCGCTGATCAGCGTGTACGACAAGACCGGCCTCGAGGAGCTGGCCCGTGGGTTGCACGCGGCCGGCGTCGAGATCGTGTCGACGGGCTCGACCGCCGCACGGATCCGCGATCTCGGCGTGCCGGTGTCGCCGGTCGAGGAGGTCACGGGCTTTCCCGAGATCCTCGGCGGCCGGGTGAAGACGCTGCACCCGCACATCCACGCCGGGCTGCTCGCCGACCAGAACGACGCGGCACACGTCGAGACGATCGAGGGGCTGGGCATCGCTGCGTTCCAGTTGCTCGTGGTGAACCTGTACCCGTTCGCGGCGACGGTCGCGAGCGGTGCCGCGCAGCCCGAGGTCATCGAGCAGATCGACATCGGCGGGCCCGCGATGGTGCGGGCGAGCGCGAAGAACCACGGGTCGGTCGCCGTGGTCACCGACCCGGCGCGCTACGCGGAGGTGCTCGACGCGGTACGCGCCGGCGGCTTCGATCTCGCTGCCCGGCAGCGGCTCGCGGCGGACGCGTTCCGGCACACCGCCACCTACGACATCGGCGTCGCGTCATGGCTCGGCAATGTCGTCGCACCCGACGCGGAGGTCGACGGGACGAGCAGCGGCTTCCCGGGCTGGGTGGCCGCGAGTTGGGAGCGTGCCGCGGTGCTGCGCTACGGCGAGAACCCGCACCAGCGCGCAGCGCTCTACGTCTCGCCCGACAGCAGCGTGGGCATCGCGCACGCCGACCAGCTCCAGGGCAAGGAGATGAGCTACAACAACTACGTCGACGCCGACGCGGCGTGGCGGGCCGCGTATGACTTCGAGCAGCCCTGCGTGGCGATCATCAAGCACGCGAACCCGTGCGGCATCGCCGTCGGTGCCGACATCGCGGACGCACACCGCAAGGCGCATGCGTGCGACCCGACGAGCGCGTTCGGCGGCGTCATCGCCACCAACCGTCCCGCCACCGCGGAACTCGCCGAATCGATAGCGCCGATCTTCACCGAGGTCGTCGTGGCGCCCGCGTTCGACGACGCGGCGCTCGAGGTGTTCGCCGCGAAGAAGAACCTGCGCCTGCTCGTGGCCGGCGCACGCCCGTCCGGGCCGGGCGCGGAGATCAGGCCGGTGTCGGGCGGGTTGCTGATGCAGACGATCGACCGCATCGACGCGCCCGGTGACGATCCGGCGGCGTGGACGCTGCAGGCCGGCGAGGCGGCTGACGAACAGACGTTGGCCGACCTCGCGTTCGCGTGGCGCGCCGTGCGCGCGGTCAAGTCCAACGCGATCCTGCTCGCCCACGACGGCGCGACCGTCGGCGTCGGCATGGGACAGGTGAACCGGGTCGACTCGTGCCGGCTCGCCGTCGCGCGCGCCGGGGAGCGGGCGGCCGGGTCGGTCGCCGCGTCCGACGCGTTCTTCCCGTTCGCGGACGGGCCGGGTGTGCTCATCGAGGCCGGCGTCCGCGCGATCGTGGAACCGGGCGGGTCGATCCGCGACGACGAGACGATCGCCGCCGCCAAGGAAGCCAACGTGTCGCTCTACTTCACCAACACCCGCCACTTCGCCCACTGAGAGGTAGGCACATCGGCAGCTGGCAGGATGCCTCTACGTGACCGCCACGACGCTCGATGGGTCGGCAACGCTCGCCGCGATCAAGACCGAGCTTGCCGAGCGGGTGGCCAAGCTCGCCGCACATGGCGTGCGACCCGGTCTGGGCACCGTCCTCGTCGGCGACGACCCGGCGAGCCGCTGGTACGTCAACGCCAAGCACAAGGACTCCGCCGAGATCGGCATCACCAGCATCCGGCGCGACCTGCCCGCGACCTCGACCCAGCAGGAGGTCGAGGCGGTCGTCGCCGAGCTCAACGCCGACCCCGCGTGCACCGCGTTCCTCGTGCAAATGCCGACGGGCTTGGGAAGCTCGGCCGAGTTCGACATCTTGACCGCGGTCGACCCGGACAAGGACGTCGACGGGCTGCACCCGACGAACCTGGGCTGGCTGGTGCTCGGCAAGCCCGCACCGCTGCCGTGCACTCCCACCGGCATCATCGAGCTGCTGCGCCGCTACGACGTGCCGATCGCCGGTGCGCACGTCGTGGTCATCGGCCGCGGCATCACGGTCGGCCGTCCGCTCGCGCTGATGCTCACCCGGCGCAGTGAGAACGCGACCGTCACCGTGTGCCACACCGGCACTCGCGACCTCGCCGCGCTCGTGCGGCAGGCCGACATCGTGGTCGCGGCCGCCGGTTCGCCACACCTCGTCACCGCCGAGATGGTGCAGCCGGGCGCGGCCGTCCTCGACGCGGGCGTGAGCCGGGTCGACGGCAAGCTCGCCGGCGACGTCGCCCCTGGCGTGCGCGAGGTCGCGGGCTACCTGAGCCCCAACCCCGGCGGCGTCGGACCGATGACGCGCGCGATGTTGCTGCGCAACGTGGTCGAGGCGGCCGAGCGCGCAGCCGGAGTTTGACCGGTGCTCCATCGCGCCTGGCAGTGGACGGTCGAGCAGCTGGCGTTCCTCGCCGTGCTCGTCGTCCTGGCCGCGGCGTTCATCTACCTGGTCGTCGAGCCGGGTCACTGGCGGCGCGCCTCGGGTGTCGTCGCGACCGCCACACTGCTCGCCGGGGTGCTGCGTGCCGTGCTCCCGCAGCAGCGCGCCGGGTTGCTCGCGGTGCGCGCGCGCTGGATCGACGTGGTCGTCTACGCGCTCATGGGTGGCGTAATTCTCGGCGCCGCCATCCGCCTGCACAGCTGAGCCCGCGGTGGCCTACATTCCAGGAATGGCCACTCCTGTCAACGTGACTGTCACCGGCGCGGCGGGCCAGATCGGCTACGCGCTGCTGTTCCGCATCGCCTCCGGGCAGCTGCTCGGCGCGAGCAGGCCGGTGCGGCTGAAGCTGCTCGAGATCCCGCCCGCGATCAAGGCGGCCGAGGGCACCGCGATGGAACTCGACGACTGCGCGTTCCCACTGTTGTCGGGCATCGACATCACCGACGACCTCAAGACCGCGTTCGACGGCACCAACGTCGCGCTGCTCGTCGGCGCCCGCCCGCGCACCGCCGGCATGGAGCGCGGCGACCTGCTCGAAGCCAACGGCGGCATCTTCGGCCCGCAGGGCAAGGCCATCAACGACCACGCCGCGAGCGACGTGAAGGTGCTCGTCGTCGGCAACCCGGCGAACACCAACGCGCTCATCGCGCAGCGCAACGCACCAGATGTGCCGGCCGGGCGGTTCACCGCGATGACCCGGCTCGACCACAACCGGGCGCTCTCGCAGCTGTCCGCGAAGCTGTCGGTGCCGGTCACCGCGATCGAGCACATGACGATCTGGGGCAACCACTCCGCGACCCAGTACCCGGACCTCTACACGACGCAGGTCAACGGCAAGAGCGCCGCCGAGCAGGTCGAGGACGAGTGGCTGCGCGACACGTTCATCCCGACGGTCGCCAAGCGCGGCGCGGCGATCATCGAGGCCCGCGGCGCGTCGTCGGCGGCCTCGGCCGCGAACGCCGCGGTCGATCACGTCTACGACTGGGTCAACGGCACCGATTGGACGTCCTCGTCGGTCGTATCGGACGGTTCGTACAGCGTCGCCGAAGGCATCATCAGTTCGTTCCCGTGCCGCGCGGTCGACGGCGAGTGGCAGATCATCGACGGCGTCGACATCAACGACTTCTCCCGGGGCAAGATCGACGCGTCGGTCGCCGAGCTCGTCGAGGAGCGCGACGCCGTCCAGTCACTCGGCCTGATCTAGCGGGGTGGGGGGGCGCACGTGTTGCAACGCCGCCCCCGCGCCCCGGCCCCCGCGCGGCGGCCGGTGGGCGGGCACCACGGCCCCGGGCGCAAAGTAGGCGGTGGCGCCGGGCGTGTACTATGAGCGCACCACCCGCCCCC
>JAICKR010000167.1 GCA_025927835.1 Jatrophihabitans sp.
CCGTCGCCGAGCACCGCCGCGTCGCCGAAGTCGGCGATCGGTTCCGGGTTGAACGCGGCGTGCCCGCCGGCGATGACGATGGGGTGCGTGTCGTCGCGGTCGTGCGCATGCAGCGGGATGCCGGCGAGGTCGAGCGCGGTCAGCAGGTTGGTGTAGCCGAGCTCGGTCGAGAAGCTCACCCCGAGCAGGTCGAATGCGCCGACCGGGCGGTGCGCGTCGACGGTGAACTGGCTGATGCCGTGCTCACGCATGAGCGCCTCGAGATCCGGCCACACCGAGTAGGTGCGCTCGGCCAGTGCGTCATCGCGTTCGTTGAGCACCTCATAGAGGATCTGCACGCCCTGGTTGGGCAGCCCGACCTCGTACGCGTCGGGATACATGAGAGCCCAGTGGACGGCGACGGAGTCCCAGTCCTTCGCACGCGCGTTCAGCTCACCGCCGACGTACTGGATCGGCTTGCTGACGCGCGGCAGCAGCGGCTCCAGGCGGGCAAAGAGCGAGTCGACGGGCACGCCGACCGATTCTACGGGCCTGCGCGCCTGGCAGGATCACCTCTCGTGCGTCCTGCCCCGCCCGAGGCTCTGGTGCTCGCGGGCATCGGCTCGGTGCAGTTCGGCGCGGCCCTGGCCAACAAGCTGTTCGACGACGCCGGCCCGAGCGGCGTGGTGTTCCTGCGGCTGCTGCTCTCCGGCGTGATCTTGCTGCTCATCGCACGCCCCGCGCTTCGCGGCCGTTCGCGCATGGACAACACCGCGGTATTGGGTTTCGGGCTCATCCTGGGCGCGATGAACTGGAGCTTCTACGAGGCCATCGACCGGTTGCCGCTTGGTGTCGCGGTGACCATCGAGTTCACCGGTCCGCTCGTGGTGGCGATCGCCGGGTCGCGGCGGCGGCTCGACCTCGTGTGGGTCGCGCTGGCCGGTGGTGGCGTCGCGTTGCTGACCTCGCGCGGCAGTCACGAGGGCGTCCACCCGCTCGGCGTCGTGTTCGCGCTGATCGCCGCGGCGTGCTGGGCCTGCTACATCCTGCTGTCGCAGCGCGTGGGGCGCACGTTCGCGCGGCTTGACGGGCTGGCGATCGCGCTGGTCGTCGGCACCGTCGTCGTCGCTCCCGCCGGCATCGTGCAGGGTGGTGACGCACTGTTGCGGCCGCATGTGTTCTTCGGCGGGCTCGGAGTCGCGCTGCTCTCGTCGCTCATCCCGTACTCGCTGGAACTGGTGGCGCTACGACGGCTGTCGGCCTACGGTTTCGGCCTGCTGATGAGCCTCGAACCCGGCGTCGCCGCGCTTGCCGGCGTCCTCTTGCTGGGGCAGACACTGACCGCCGTCCTGATCGTCGCGCTCGTCATGGTGGTCGCGGCCAGCGTCGGCAACACGCTCACCGCCCGCCGCCTCCCGGCACCTGCACCGGAGGCCTGACGTCTACAGAGCCAGCCCGCTGAACATGATCACGCGGGTACCGTCGGTCTCGACCTGCGCGAGTTTGCCGACCTTCACGCCCTTGGCCGTGGCGGCGTACAACCTGTTCGGCACGACGTAGTCGTAGGTCGTGTGGTCGGTATCGGCGGTCTGGTCGCGCACGGTGCGGTCGATGCTGATCCGAACCCCGCCGGCGACCGTCGCGATGTGGCGGACGTAGCCGAAGTCCTCGTACCGCATGGTTGTCGCGGACGGCGGGAGCGAGGCGTGCGCGGCGAGGTCTGACATCACCTGATGGACGGTGGCGTCGACGTGCTCGGAGAAGACGATGTAGGCGGGCCGCGTCGCCACGACGTACTGCTCGGCGACGAACGCCGGTCCGGACTTGCAGTCGTAGCGCCAGTGCCGGTAATCGGCCATGCGGCCACCGAACGGGAACTCGCCGGCCTGCAGGTCGTAGTGCGTGGCACCGCTGGGGATGCAGACCTGGTGCGGGTCGCCGTAGCTGCCGCCGCGGTTGTCGACGTCCATCAACGGGCCGTGCTGGACCGACGGGTCGTGGTAGCTGCGGAACCAGATCGGGCAGCCGCCGATCCTGACCTGCGTCGACGCCGGCGAGAAGCACCAGCCCTGGTCCGCTGGATCGTCCTGCCCCTCCACCGGCGGCGGCTCGTAGCGCCGGTAGTCGCGCGCCACCCAGCCGCTCGGCAGCGGCAGCGTCGCACCGTCCAGGGTCACCGGGCCCGTCTGGTCGGGTCTGAAGGTGCGGGTGTCCTTCGGCGTCGGCGTGTGCTTCGGGGCCGGAACCCGCGTCGCCGGTGCCGGGCCGTGGTGCTTGTCAGCAAGTAGGTGCGCCGCGCCGACGCTGCCGCCGACGATCGCGGCAACGCACGCGGCGGCGAGCAGCGGCACCACCCAGGGCGCGCGGCGGCGGACCGAGTCGAGCCGGCGCACGTTCCCGGCAGGGGCGAAGCGCGGCGCCTCGCGGGTGCCGATCTTCGCGTCGACGCGCTCGTTGAGCAGCGTCTTGAGCTGGTTCTCGAAGTCGTTCACAGCTGGCCTCCCAGCAGGGTGCGCAGCGCGGCGAGGCCGCGGCTCGAGGCGGACCGGACGCCGCCCTCGGACAACCCTGTTGCTGTTGCGATCTCGTCATCGGGCAGTTCGGCGACGAAGCGCAGCGTGAGCACCTCGCGCTGCCGATCGGGCAGTTTGTCGAGCGCGGCGCGGACCAGGTCGTGCTCGGCGGTGAGCAGCACCGATTCGTCGGCCGCGGCGTCGTCGGTGGTATCGGCGGGACGCAGCCGGTTGCGGGCCATGATCTTGCGTCGCAAGGCGGTACGGGTGCCGTTCACCACGCAGGCACGCAGGTAGCCGATCGCGGCTCCCGAGTCGCGCAGCGAGCCGGCCCGCCGGTACAGGGCGGCGAACGCGTCCTGCACGACGTCCTCGGCCAGGTGGGTCTCGTCCAGCAGACCGACCGCGATCCGCAGCATCGGCCGCCACTGCTCGCGGTAGAGCGCGTCGAAGTCGAGCGCCGGTGGCGCGCCGTACGAATCGCTCATCGCCATGGGCGCCGCCCTCCCCGTCATCGCCAGCACCTTTCCGTCGCAGCACGCTTGCACATATAGGAGTCGCGTGTGCACCGGTTGTTGCACGGAAGGCGGAGGAAATTCGCCGACGCGCTCAGGTCAGCGAGCGGCGGTGCACGGCCTGCAACAGGCCGATGGCGATGGCTTGGGCGAACATCGACGACCCGCCGTAGGAGACGAACGGCAGCGGGACGCCCGTGACCGGCGTCAGGCCGAGGTTCATGCCGATGTTCTGGAAGGCCTGGAAGGCGAACCAGCACACGACGCCGACCGCGACCAGGCGCGCGGCGGCGTCGGCGTCGCGGGCGATGCGCAGCCCGCGCCAGCACAGCAGCCCGAACAGCACGATGATCAGCCCGGCGCCGACGAGGCCGAACTCCTCGCCGGCAACGGAGAAGATGAAGTCGGTCTGCTGCTCGGGTACGAAGCCGGAGTTCGTCTGCGGACCGTGGAACAGGCCCTTGCCGAACAGACCGCCGTGCGCGATCGCGATGTGCGCCTGGTTGTAGTTGTAGGCGGCGCCCAGCGGGTCGTGGTTCGGGTCGCGGAAGGACGTGAACCGGGCGAGCTGGTAGTCGTGCAGCACGCCGAGCCGCACCGCCAGGATCGCGCCCGCGACCCCGCACACCAGCAGCCCGAGCGTCCAGCGAGCGGGCGCGCCGGCCATCACGAGCACGCCGAACACCGCGCAGCCGAGCACCATCGCCGAGCCCAGGTCGGGCTGCAGCATGATCAGCGCGAGCGGAACGGCCACCAGGCCGAGCGCGAGCACGATGTCGCGGGTGCTCGGCGGCGCGTCGTCGCCGCGATCGTCATGGCGGGTGAACAGCACCGCCATGCCCACGATGAGACCGAGCTTCATGAACTCCGAGGGCTGCAGCTCGAATCCGCCGCCGAGCCGGATCCAGGCCTTCGCGCCGTTGACCGTCGTGCCCGCAGGGATGACGAGCAGCAGCCCGAACAGGCTGGCCAGGTACACGATCGGGCCGAACAGCCGCAGCAGCCGGGCGTCGAGGCGGGACGCGGCCACCATCAGCGCGGCCGCGATGCCCAGGTTGAGCAGGTGCCGGTACAGGAACGACTCACCGCTGGCCGAGCGGGTCGCCGCCCAGACGAGCAGGCCACCGATCAGCGACAGCGCCAGCGCGAGCACGACGAGTGGCCGGTCGTAGCCGCGCACCCGCCGCTCGAGCGGCATGACCGGCGGCGTGAGGACGAACGCCGCCCGCGGGTCACGGGCGGTGAGCGTCATCGCGTCATCACCTTGACCTGCGGCGCGATCTTCGGCAGCACGGACTCGGGTCGCGCGTGCGGGATCACCGGACGGTTGGTTCCGAGGATGCCGTCCCACACGCGCTTGAGCATCGGCCCGGCCGCAGTGGCACCCGTCCCGGCCTGCTCGACCATGCCGACCAGCACGAACTTCGCGCGGGTGTGGCCGTGCTGCTTGTACGTCGGTCCCCAGGTGACCAGCCAGGACGTGTCGCCCTTGCCGAACACCTCGGCGGTACCGGTCTTGCCACCGAGCCGGTTCTGGTACTTCGAACCGATGTAGGCGAATGCGCCGGAGACCGACCAGCCGCGGCCGAAGTCCAACGCCGAGGTGATGTAGTCGAACAGGCTCTGCCGCACCGGCACCCGGTCGCGCACCTTCGGCTGGATGGTCTGCACGACCTTGCCCTTGGCGTCGACGACGGCCCAGCCGAGCGTCGGCGCCCAGATGCGTCCGCCGTTGAGCAGGGCCGAGTAGGCGATCGCGAGCTGCAGTGGCGACATCGTCGTCTCGCCCTGCCCGATCGACATGTCGGCGTTGTCGCCCGCCCGGTAGCGCCAGCCGTCGGTGCAGTTCTCCTTCGCCAGCGCGGTGAGGTATGCCCGGTCGGCGGCGTCGGCGATGTCCGGGTAGCCTTTGCGCCCCTCCTCGCAGTACGTCGCGCGATTCGCCTTCCACCGCGCCAGTCGGGTCTCGCGGTCGGCGTAGCTGCCCGCCGCCTGCTCCCCCGCCGGCAGGTCGACGCCAGGCGCGGTGCCGACGCCGTAGGCGGCTGCCATCCGCTGCAGGTACTCGTGCGCCTTCTGCCCGCGGTCGATGCGCGCCTGGTCGGTGTAGTACTCGTCGGCGGTCGGCTGGTAGAAGAACGTGTCGCACGAGTAGCCGAGTGCGTCGCGCAGGGTGATGTCGCCGAGCACCTCGGAGTCGAAGTTCGTCTTCACCCGTCCGTCGATGGTGACCGAGCCCGGGCAGGAGTACGAGCTGGTCGTGTTGATCTCGTCGTGCATCACGAGCGACGAGGACGTGATGAGCTTGAACGTCGAGCCCGGCGCGTACGCACCGGCGATCGCACGGTTGAGCAGCGGGGTGCCGGCCGACGGATCGGTGAGGGCACCGTAGTTGGCGTTCGTGATGCCGCCGACGAACAGTTCCGGGTCGTAGGTCGGGTAGCTGGCCACGGCGAGGATGCGGCCGGTGTTCGGGTCCATCGCGACGACGGCGCCGCCGGTCGCCGGCTTGCCGGCCGCGCGCGAGTCGGCGATCTGTTTGGCGAGCGACTGCTCGGCCAGACGCTGGATGCCGAGGTCGATGCTCGTGACCAGCGTGTTTCCCTGCTGCGCGGCCACCGACCCGCCGAGCTTCACCGTGTAACCCTGCGGGTTCAGCTTGACGATCTGCTTGCCGTCGACCCCGCGCAGGATCGCGTCGTACTGCTCCTCGAGCCCGCTCACCCCGATGCTGTCGGCGTCGTTGAGTGCGGAGTTCGACTTCTTGTCCGCGGTGGTGATCTGGCTTGCGTAGCCGAGGATCTGCGCGGCGAGCGAGCCGTTGGGGTAGCTCGGCAGCGTGACGGTCTGCACCGCTACGCCGGGGTACTGCTCGCGGTGCTCGCTGATGGCGAGCACGGTCGCGGTCGGCGCATTCGTCGCGACCGGCACCGGCGCGAACGGCTCACCGGTCCAGCACGGTGCGGGCACCTTCGGCGAGCAGGGTGTGATCTCCTTGGCGAGCTCGCTCGCGCTGCGGTTGAGCAGGACGGCGAGCCGGGCGAGCACCGCGCGGCCGTGATCCGAGCGCTGCTGCAGCAGGTCGCGGTCGACGGTGATGACCTGGGCTGTGGTGTTCGTGACGAGCGGACGGCCACGCGCGTCGACGATGAGCCCGCGCGGCGCGGGCACCACGATGTAGCCGTCGTGCAGCAACCCGGCGTTCTGCGTCGGCTTGTGCGGGTCGATCAGCTGCACGTAGTAGAGCCGCACGAACAGCGTCAACATCATCGAGACGACCAGAGCGACGATGATGCCCAGCCGGCGTGGCGTGGGTGGGCGGCGCGGGTCAGCCACGCCGCGGATCCAGGACGAGTTCGGTGTAGACGGGGTGCGGCGCGCGCAGCGAGTCGGTGTGCAGCATCCGCCGGACCAGCGCGATCACGCCGACCGCGAGCAGCGTGTCACCCAGACCGGCCGGTAGCGCGTAGACGACCGCGTCGTGTACCGAGCCGGCGCTGTTCAGGAGCGTGAGTAGCAGCGTCGCCGCCGCGGACGCGACGCCGCACACCACGCCGGCGGTCAGCGCGGCGCCGCGCAGGTGGCGTGACCGACGCGCGACCCCGGCCAGGAGCCCGATACCGAGCCAGCACAGCGCGAGCACGCCGGCCGGGTGCGCCGAGCCGAGATCGGCCATCAGCCCGGCGGCGAAGCCGAACGACATGCCCGTCGCCGGTCCGTCGACGAGCGCGATGGCGGCCACCAGCACCGCGGGCAGACTCACCGGGACCGGCGCCGTCGCAGGGGCGAGCACGCTGGCCTGCAGCAACAGCGCAGTGACGATCGCGGTGATCGCCGCGATGATCCGGGCCCGAGTCATCGGCTGCCGCCCGGGGTGAGCACGCCGCGGTCGGCGAGGTTGTTGCCGCTCGCGTCGACGATCACCGCGACGAGGTCGACCGCGGTGGGGGACGCGGTCGGCGCCACCGCCGCGCGGATCGTGCCGTCGGCGGACGAGCGCACCGCGCGCACCGTCCCGACGAGCACGCCCGCGACGTAGCTCGTGGCACCGTTGGGCCCGGTCGCG
>JAICKR010000067.1 GCA_025927835.1 Jatrophihabitans sp.
ATGTTGGCCACGCAGTAGAACACCGAGTCGTGCACCCGGTAGGTCGGGTCCGCGTGCGTCGTCGGCCGGGAGTCCTCGAAGCACCCGCCCTGGTCGATGGCGATGTCGACGAGCACCGAGCCCCGCTTCATCCGCGACACCAGGTCGTTGCTGACCAGCTTCGGTGCCTTCGCGCCGGGGACGAGCACGGCGCCGATGACGAGGTCGGCGTCGAGGACGGCCCGCTCGATCTCGTACGCGTTGGACGCGACGGTTTGGCAGTGCCCCTGGTAGATCGCATCCATCTGCCGCAGCCGCGCGATGTTCTTGTCCAGCAGCAGTACCTCGGCCTGCATGCCCAGGGCGATCGCCGCCGCGTTCTGCCCCGAGACGCCGGCGCCGATCACGACGACCTTCGCCGCGTACACGCCGGGGACCCCGCCCATCAACGTGCCGCGGCCGCCGCCCTGGCGCATGAGGTGGTACGAGCCGACCTGCGGCGCCAGCCGGCCGGCGACCTCGGACATCGGCGCGAGCAGCGGCAGCGAGCCGTCGGGCAGTTGGACGGTTTCGTAGGCGATGCCGGTAGTCCCGGCGGCGAGCAGCGCGTCGGTGCACGCCTTGTCGGCCGCGAGGTGCAAGTAGGTGAACAGCACCTGGTCCTTGCGCATGCGGTGGTACTCCTCGGCGATCGGCTCTTTCACCTTGAGCACCATGTCCGCGCTGTCCCAGACGTCGTCCGCCGTGGGCAGGATGCTGGCGCCGGCGGAGACGAAGTCGTCGTCGGCGATGGCCGAGCCGACGCCGGCCGCCTGCTCGATGACCACCTCGTGACCGTGCCGGACGAGTTCGTTCACACCCGCCGGGGTGATCGCGACCCGGTACTCGTTGTTCTTGACCTCGCGGGGGACGCCGACCTTCATGAAAGCTCCTCGAGACGCTCGGCTTGAGGACCCCAGAATGAAGGAAACGGAACAATGCAGCTACAGATCTGAAGAACATTCTGTACATTGCCGCTATGCCGCGCAGATCCACGAAGACGCCCGCCAAGCCGCCATTGTCGCCGAACATCGTTCGGCAGCCGCTGGACGAGGTCGACCGGCGGCTGCTGCGAGAGCTCGTGCACGACGCGCGCATCCCGAACAACGCGCTCGCCGACCGCATCGGCATCGCCGCGTCGACCTGCCTCGGCCGGGTCCGCGCGCTGCGCGAACGCGGCGTGATCCGCGGCTATCACGCCGACGTCGACCCGGCCGCGCTCGGCCGGCCGATCCAGGCCATGATCTCGGTGCGGCTGCAGTCCCACGCGCGCGGCCACATCCCTGATTTCATGGCCAAGATCGCCCGGCTGCCCGAGGTGCTCAACGTGTTCTTCCTCGGCGGCGCGGACGACTTCCACGTGCACATCGCGGCGACCGGCACCGACAACCTGCGCGACTTCGTCGTGGTGAACCTCAGCGGTGACCCGGACGTCGCGCTGACCGAGACGAACCTGATCTTCGATCACATCCGCGCCGGGCTGCCGGCCTGACGTCAGCGGCGCACCGCGAAGGTGTCCGGCGGGAAGGCGCCGCCCGCCACGATCTCGCGGCTGAGCGCGCGGCAGACCTCGATGAGCCGTTCGGTGCGCTCGACGCCGAGCCGCAGCCAGGGCGCAGCGGCGAGTTCGTCGGTGCGCGTCTCGATCGACTCGCGCAGTTGATCGCCCTCGAACGTGAGGCCGTGCTCGTCGAGCAGCCCGTCGGCGCGCAGGCGCGCGACCGCCGCATCCCACTCCTCGTCCGACCAGCCGCGGGTCGCCTTCGCCGCTTTCTCGGTGAATCCGCGACCGGTCGCCGTGTGTGTGATCAGCGCGTCCAGTCCGGACACGCCTGCGGCGAGCAGCACCGAGACGTGCCCGTCGCCGCGGAACTCGCGCAGCAGCGTGACCGCGTGCCACATCGCGAGATGCGCCTCGGTCGGATACGGCAGCTCGGCGTGCGCGGCGAAGAGCGGACGGCCGTGTACCGGCAGGTCGGCGGCCGCCTCGCGGGCGAGCCGAGCCGCCTCGTGCACCGCGGGAGCCTTGGGCGACTCGTCGCCGAGCAGTCTGCGCAGGCCGCGGTCGGCGGCCCGCAGCCGCGCGGCGAGCACGTCGGACGGCGACGCGAGCGTCCACGCCCGCGGCAGGTACTTGGCAACGAGCTCGGGCTTGAAGTTGTAGAACGTGGCGGCGGTGACGCCGGCCGGCACCGGACCCATCGGCGCCGATCGGCTCGCGAAGTAGCCCATCCGGCCGGGTCGCAAGCCGACGGCGACCCACTCCTCCTCGGCCTCGGGAACGAAGTAGATGAACGCGTGCAGGGTGTCGATCGCACGGTTCGCGCGGGCAGCCGACCCAGCAGGCAGCGCAGAGGGCACCGACTCACCCTACGGTGGCGGTGTCCGCCGGCGCGGTCGTGCCGCTCCACCGGATCGGCGACCCGGGATCGAAGGCGGTGTGGTCGGGCAGAGTTCCCGGCTGAATGGGTACGGTCGCCATGTGAGTGGGGGCGTGATCTCGGTCGTGGTCGTCGACGATGCCGCCGAGGTGCGCTCGCTGGTCCGGACGCAGCTACGCGTCACGGGTCGCTTCGATGTGATCGGCGAGGGGTCGACCGGTGCCGAGGCGATCGAGGTCTGCCGCGAGCACCAGCCCGACATCGTCCTGCTGGACGTCTCCATGCCGGACATGGACGGCTTCGAGGCCTTGCCTGCGATCCGCGAGGCCTCGCCGCGTACCCGCGTCGTCATGTACACGGGGTTCGAGGAGCGCGGCCTGGCCGAGCGCGCCCGCGAGCTCGGCGCCGACGCCCTGATCGAGAAGTCTGCGCCGATGAGCGCGGTCGTCGAGCAGCTCGGCACGATCGGCGCGAAGCCGCTGAGCGCCGAGGAGGCCGCGCGGCGGCCCGCGGCGCCCGCGCACCGTGAGGTGCTCGACGAACACCTCGAGCGCTTCCGCGAGGTGTTCGAGGAAGCCGCGATCGGCATCGCCACGATGACGCTCACCGGGCGCATCGTGCGGGTCAACAAGGCGCTCGCCGAGGTGGTCGACCGTCCGCCCGGCGTCCTCGTCGGGGTGCCCTACCTCGCACTGGTCCCCGAGCCCGACCACATGGGAGTCACCGCCCAACTCCGCCGGGCACAGGACGGGCGCGGCGAGGTCGTCGTGTTCGAGCACGACGTCGCGGGGGTGCCGATCGCCCGCCGCGTGTCGGCAACGGTCGCGCCGGTACGTGATGCCCGCTCGCGGCCGCTCTACCTCTTCGTGCAGGTGCAGGACGTCACGCAGCAGCGGCAGGCCGAGGAGGAGCTGCGGCAGAGCGAGTACCGGTTCCGGCTGCTCGTGCAGGCGGTGCGCGACTACGCCATCTTCATGCTCGACCCGTTGGGCCACGTCGCCAGCTGGAACGCCGGCGCACAGCGGATCAAGGGGTACTCGGGCGAGGAGATCATCGGCCGGCACTTCCGCACCTTCTACCCGCCGGACATGCAGGCGATCAAGCACCCCGAGCACGAGCTCGAACTCGCCTTGCGGAATGGCAGTTACGAGGAGGAGGGCTGGCGGATCCGCAAGGACGGCAGCCGCTTCTGGGCCAGCGTCGTGATCACTGCAGTCTTCAGCCCGACAGGTGAGCACATCGGATTCGCGAAGGTCACCCGCGACATCGAGGAACGCCGGCAGATGTTGCTCGACGCCGAACGCGCGGCTGCCGAGCTCTCCGTCGCCAACCGGGACCTCGAGGAGGCGAACGAGCGGCTTGCGCGTGAGGCTGCCGACCAGGCGCAGTTCCTGGCGGTGACCGCACACGAGCTACGCAGCCCGGTGAGCGTGCTCAGCGGTTCCGCGCAGCTGCTCATCGATCACTGGACCGAGCTCGACGACGCCGAGCGCGCCGACCTCGTCGGCTCCATGGTGTCCAGCTCGACGCGGCTGCAGCGGCTGCTCAGCGACCTGCTCACCGCCTCGCGGCTGGAGGCGAAGGCCATGCAGCTCATGCCGCAGGAGGTCGACGTCGCCGACGTGCTCACCCGCTCGGTGGCCGTAGCGCGGGCCGGGGACCAAGACGCGCAGATCGAGATCGAGGTGCCGGACGGGCTGCGGGTGCGCGGCGAGCCGGACCGGCTCACCCAGGCCGTCGAGAACCTGATCCTCAACGCGGTGCGGCACGGGAAGCCGCCGGTCCAGGTGCGGGCGCGCCCGCTCGGCGACCGCGTCGAGATCAGCGTGCACGACCACGGCAGCGGGGTGCCGCCCGAGCTGCGGGACCGGTTGTTCCAGCGCTTCGCCACCGGCAGCCACCAGCGCGGCACCGGGCTCGGCCTCTACATCGTGCGCGAGCTGGCTCGCCTGCACGGCGGGGACGCATGGTACGAACCCGGCGAGGACGGTTCGGCCACGTTCGCGCTCGTCATCCCCGCCGCGGCCGCTCCGGGCCACTAATCTCGACTACGTGCCGATCCGAGTCCTGCTCGTCGACGACGTGCCCGAGGTGCGCCGGCTCGTGCGCACGGCACTGCGCTTCCGCGGCTTGTTCTCGGTCGTCGGCGAGGCGGCCAACGGCCGCGAGGCCATCGCTCTGGCGGTAGAGCTTCGTCCCGACATCGTCGTGCTCGACATCGGCCTGCCCGACATCGCCGGACAGGAGGTGCTGACCCAGATCCGCGACCGGAGTCCCAACACGAAGGTCGTCGTGTTCTCCGGAACCGAGCCGCGGGACAGCGCCGGCATCGCGGCGCGCGTCGAGGGTTACGCGCTCAAGGACAGCCAGCTCGACTACCTGGTCGAGCTCCTCGAATCAGTCGGCATGCAACGCACCGGGCAGACCTCGGTGCAACTGGACGGAACCCTCACCAGCGCGCGCGACGCGCGCGCGTTCACCTCGGCGACTCTCGCGGAGTGGGACGTGACGGACGTCGTCGACGACGTGCTGCTCGTCGTCACCGAACTCGTGAACAACGCCGTCACGCACGCGCACAGCGAGTGCGAGCTGCGCATCTCGATCAGCCCGGTCTCGCTGCGCATCGAGGTCACCGACCACGGCGCCGGCACGCCCGACCCGTTGCCGCCGAGCGCGACCCGCAATCACGGTCGTGGGCTGCACCTCGTCGACGCGCTGACCGCGGCCTGGGGCTTCGAGTCCGGCGAGGCCGGCGCGAAGACGGTGTGGGCCGAGTTGCTGCGCGACGGCGCTACAGCCGGCTCCACGCCTCGGTGAGCACGGCGCGCAGCGTCTGTTCGATCTCGTCGAACTCCGGCTGCCCGATGATCAACGGCGGCGACAGCTGCACGACCGGGTCGCCGCGGTCGTCGGCACGGCAGTAGAGGCCGGCGTCGAACAGCGCGCGGGACAGGAAGCCGCGCAGCAGCCGCTCCGACTCCTCGTCGTTGAACGTCTCCTTCGTCGCCTTGTCCTTGACGAGCTCGATGCCGTAGAAGTACCCGTCGCCGCGCACGTCGCCGACGATCGGCAGATCGAGCAGCTTCTCGAGCGTGGCCCGGAACGCGCCCTCGTTCTGCAGCACGTGCTGGTTGAGGTCCTCCCGGTCGAAGATCTCGAGGTTGGCCAGTGCGACGGCGGCGGACACGGGGTGGCCGCCGAACGTGTAGCCGTGCGGGAAGTAGTCGGCCCCGCTGTAGAACGGCGCGGCGATCCGATCGCTGATGATCGCGGCGCCGATGGGGGAGTAGCCGCTCGTCATGCCCTTCGCACACGTGATGATGTCGGGCACGTAGCCGAACTTGTCGCACGCGAACGTGGTGCCCAGTCGCCCGAACGCGCAGATGGTCTCGTCGGAGACGAGCAGCACGTCGTGCCGGTCGCAGATCTCGCGCAGCCGCTGGAAGTAGCCGGGCGGCGGCGGGAAGCAGCCGCCGGAGTTCTGCACCGGCTCGACGAACACCGCAGCGACCGTGTCGGCGCCTTCCATCTCGATGGTGCGCTCGATGTCGTCCGCGGCCCAGCGCCCGAACGCCTCGAGATCGTCGCCGTGCTCGGGTGCGCGGTAGAAGTTGGTATTGGCGGCCTTGTGCGCGCCGGGGACCAGCGGCTCGAACCACTTGCGGGCATCCGGGATGCCGGTGATCGAGAGCGCACCCTGGGGCGTGCCGTGGTAGGCGATCGCCCGGCTGATCACCTTGTGCTTCATCGGCTTGCCGACGAGCTTGTAGTACTGCTTGGCGAGCTTCCACGCGGTCTCGACGGCCTCGCCGCCGCCGGTCGTGAAGAACACCTTGTTGAGGTCACCCGGCGCGAGTGACGCGAGCCGCTCGGCCAGCGCGATGCCGGTCGGGTGGGCGTAGGACCACAGCGGGAAGAACGCGAGTTCAGCGGCCTGCTTCGCGGCTACCTCGGCGAGCTCCTGGCGCCCGTGGCCGACCTGCACGACGAACAGCCCGGCCAGCCCGTCCAGGTAGCTGCGTCCCTGCGCGTCCCAGATGCGCGCGCCCTCGCCGCGCACGATCGTCGGGACGGGTGCGTTCGCGTACGACGACATGCGGGTGAAGTGCATCCACAGGTGTTCGCGAGCCGATGCGGACAGCGCGTCCTGATCGTAGGAAGCGGCGGTTTCGATGGGCGTGACCACGATGTACTCCAGTGTTCGATCAGCGCGTGCCGGTCAGCGCGCGCCCCAGTTGTAGGTCTGTTTGACCAGCTTCAGATAGAGGAACGTTTCCGTGCGCAGCACGCCGGGGATCGCCCGGATGCGGCCGCTCACGAGGTCGAGCAGGTGCGTGTCGTCCTCGACGACGACCTCAACCATCACGTCGAACGAGCCGGCCGTGATGACGATGTAGTCGACCTCGTCGATCGTGGCCAGCTCGTCCGCAACGGCCTCGACACCCCCGCTGACCGAGATCGCGATCAATGCCTGGCGGGCGAACCCGATCTGCATCGGGTCGGTGACCGCCACGATCTGCATGACGCCCGTGTCGACCAGCTTCTGCACCCGCTGCCTGACTGCGGCCTCGGAGAGCCCGACGGCCTTGCCGATCGTCGCGTAGGCGCGGCGTCCGTCTGCCTGTAGTTGCTCGATGATCTTCTTCGAGACGTCATCAGGAGCGCCGCGACCCGTCGGTGTCACCGGAGCGTCCTTCCCAGAATTCTGCGATTTCCTTTTCGATAATGCCACTCCACGACGAATTTCGTCAAAGAAGTACGCTGCGACTGCGGTTTCAGGCGATATCCGGAACGAGCGTCTCCGTCTCACGGGTCAATGTCTCGCCGCGGAAGAATGCCGGCGCCCGCAGTCGCCAGATCGCCATGAGGATGAGGCCGAGCACGAAGGTTCCGATGCCGAGCAGGAAGACCCCACCGATGATCCAGTGCGGACTGAACGGCATGTGCCAGCTGGTGTAGCTCGTCGTGACGTCGCTGTACACCCAGTCGTCCTTGAGGCTCCAGCCGAGCGCGAAGAACAGGATGAGCCCGCCGAGCAACGGCAAGAGGCCCTGCATCCACAAGTTTCGCGGGCTGCTGCGCAGGTTCTTGCGGTAGTACCAGAAGCAGGCGAAGCCGGTCAGGCCGTAGTAGAACGCGATCATCATGCCGAGTGCCGACACGGCGTCGGCAATCACGTACACGGCGTTGCTGGTGTAGTTGAGAATTGCGTAGAGCGCGATGGACACGGCCCCGAACGCGACCGTCGAGACACTGGGGGTCAGGTGGCGCGGGTGGACCTTCGCGAACACCTTGGGCAGTGCGCGGTAGGTCGCCATCGACAGCGAGGTGCGCGCCGTCGGCAGGATCGTCGTCTGCGTGGATGCCGCCGCCGAGGTGAGCACCATCAGGATCAGCAGGTGGCTCATGAACGTGCCGAACGTGCCCGCCCCGAATACCGCCTTGCCGAGGATCGACAGTACGTCACCGGCGTGGTCGGGGTTGCCCAGGCCGATCCCCTTGTCACCGATGCCGGCGAACGACTGCGCCGCAAGCGTGACCAGGGTGTACGTCACGAGCAGCATGACCGTCGAGATGATGGCCGCGCGCCCCGGCGTGCGCGTCGGATCCTTTGTCTCTTCGTTCACGGACACGGCGCTGTCCCAGCCCCAGTAGATGAACAGCATGAGCAGCAGGCCGCGGATGAACGACGAGAAGTCCGGCACGTCGAACGGGTTGAACCACGACGCCGACACGCCGACGGAGACCGAGGCGGCATGGTCGGTCGCCACCTTGACGAGCGCGACGACGGCGAAGACCAGCAACACGATGAGCTCGAGCGTGAGCAGGACCTTTTGCAGCCGAGCCGAAAGCTCTACCCCGACGTAACAGATGTAGGTCATCAGCACGATCCAGAGGATGCCGACGAGAAGCACCCAACCACTGGTCGCGTTCCCGCCGATGCCGTCGGCATTGAAGAGCAGGAACACGTACTGGCCGGCGACCTGGGCCAGGCTGGCCATCACCAGGATGTCCGCGGCGAGGATGCCCCACCCGCCCAGCCAACCGGTCTTGGGCCCGAAGGCGCGGGTGGCCCAGGTGAAGGTCGTGCCGCAGTCGGGGTCGGCCTTGTTCAGCTCCTGGTAGCCGATCGCGGTGAACAGCATCGGGACGAATGCCAGGATGACGATGATCGGCGACTGGACGCCCACGAACAGCACGATGAATCCCAGCGTGGCCGCGAGGCTGTACGCCGGCGCAGTCGAGGCGACCCCGATGACGACGCTCGAAACCAGGCTCAGCGCGCCGCCTTTCAGCCCTTTGTCGGGAACCTCGTCGAAGCGGGGTGGCGCGGTGGTGGTCACGGAGTCTCCCTCGGCTGCGCGGACATCTGTGCGTTTATCGCAGCCCGAGCGATCGCGCGCAAGGGTTTCCTACACATGAACGTCGTGCGACGATGGATTCCGCAGCCTGCCGCTCCCTATAGTCGCCGGATGCGCATCCTCATCCTCGGCGCCGGCGGCGTCGGCTCTGCGGCGGCCCGGATAGCCGCCCGGCGCCCCTTCCCGAAGCATGTCGTCGTCGCCGACTACGACCCCGCACGTGCGGACGCGGCGGTGGCGGGGGTTGCCGACGACCGGTTCCGCGCGGCCCAGGTGGACGCCTCCGACCAGCAGGCGGTGGAGGCGCTGATCGCGGCCGAGCGCATCGACGCCGTGCTCGGCGCGACCGACCCGCGCTTCACCATGCCGATCTTCCGGGCCGCACTCGCCGCGCGGATCCACTACCTCGACATGGCGATGTCGCTGTCCACGCCGCACCCGACCGAGCCGTACCGGCAGCCCGGCGTCAAGCTCGGCGACGAGCAGTTCGCGCTCGCGGCGGAGTGGGAGGCGTCCGGAAAGCTCGCGCTCGTCGGCATCGGTGTCGAACCCGGCCTCTCCGACGTCTTCGCGCGCTACGCGAGCGACCATCTGTTCGGCGAGATTGCCGAGCTGGGCGTGCGCGACGGCGCGAATCTGCAGGTCGCGGGCTACGAGTTCGCGCCCTCCTTCTCGATCTGGACGACGATCGAGGAGTGCCTGAACCCGCCGGTGATCGGGGAGAAGTCGCGCGGCTGGTTCACGACCGAGCCGTTCAGCGAGCCGGAGGTGTTCGACTTCCCGGAGGGCATCGGCCCGGTCGAGTGCGTCAACGTCGAGCACGAAGAGGTGCTGTTGATGCCGCGCTGGATCGACGCTCGGCGGGTGACGTTCAAGTACGGCCTGGGCAACGAGTTCATCGAGGTCCTCAAGACGTTGCACAAGCTCGGCCTCGACCGCACGGCAAGGGTGCGTGTGGGCTCGGTGGAGGTGTCACCGCGCGACGTCGTCGCGGCCTGCCTGCCCGACCCGGCGCAGCTCGGCGACCGGATGAGCGGTAAGACGTGTGCCGGGCTGTGGGTGCGCGGCACGGGCAAGGACGGCGCACCGCGTTCGACCTACCTCTACCACGTCGTCGACAACGAGTGGTCGATGCGCGAGTACGGCTCGCAGGCGGTCGTGTGGCAGACCGCGGTCAACCCCGTCGTCGCGCTGGAACTCATCGACTCGGGTGTGTGGTCGGGTGCCGGCGTACTCGGCCCGGAGGCACTGCCGGCCGACCCGTTCCTCGACTTGCTCGCAGGCGACTACGCCTCGCCGTGGGGCCAGCAGGAGCTGGCCCCCTGATCACTACTTGCGCCAGGCGTTCTTGCGCCGGTGCCGGTCGTAGAACAGTCCGAGGACGATGAAGGCCGCGCTCAGGCTGAGGAACAGGGTGCCCTGCCCGTTGTAGTGCGTTGCGGTGATCATCAGCAGCAGGATGGCGGCGACGACCCAGCCGGCGACGCGCGCCGCCCGGCCCCATTCGCCGTGCCAGCCCCAGTCGGTCGGGTGCTCGTCCGGATGATCGTGTTTGTAGTCGTCCGGCAGGCTCAGGTCCGGTTGTTCACTGTGCGCGTCGAGGGCCACGCGCTCATTCTGGCACCTCGTGGTGCGGATACCGTGAGCGGATGCGCATCACCGGCCTTGGGCACGCCAGCGTGCTGATCGAGACCGCGCACGGCACCGTATTGACCGACCCGTGGGTCAACCCCGCCTACTTCGGTTCGTGGTTCCCGTTCCCGGACAACTCCCAGCTCGACTGGGACGCGATCGGGCAGGTCGACTACCTGTTCGTGTCGCATCTGCACCGCGACCACTTCGATCCGGCGCAGCTGCGCAAGCACATCTCGAAGCGGGCAACGGTGCTGTTGCCCGAGTACCCGACGACCGAGCTCGAGGACGCGCTGCGGGAGTGCGGGTTCACGACGTTCGTGGCGCCGCGCACGGAGGAGCCGGTGACGGTCGACGGGCTGGAGATCATGATCCAGGCGTTGACGTCACCGACGGACGGCCCGATCGGTGACTCCTCGCTGTGGCTGTCCGACGGCCGGTACCGGGTGCTCAACCAGAACGATGCGCGCCCGTCGGAGCTGTCGGCGTTTCGTGAGCTCGGGCCGGTGGACGGCCATCTCGTGCAGTTCTCCGGCGCGATCTGGTTCCCGATGGTGTACGAACTGCCGGCGCGCGCGAAGCAGGCGATGGGGCTGGCGAAGCGGGAGCGGCAGTTCGACCGGACGCTGCGCTACATCGAGGAGCTGGGCGCGGCCTACGTCTTCCCGACGGCCGGGCCGCCGTGCTTCCTCGACGAGGAGCTGTGGGGTTTCAACGACATCTTCGGCGACGAGTCGAACATCTTCCCCGACCAGGTCGTGTACCTGGACTGGCTGCGGGAGCGGGGCCACGACGAGGGCCGGCTGCTGCTGCCGGGCAGCGTGGTCGACCTGGCCGAGCCCAAGGCGCCGGAGCGGCACGCGATCGATCCGGCGTCGATCTACGCCTCGAGCGACACGAAGACCGCCTACCTGCGCGCGATGCAGGCCCGCCGCCTGCCCGAGGTGGACGCGCTGCGTGCGTCCTGGGCGCACCCCGAGCTCGACGTTCTCGCCGAGCTGGCCGAGTGGTTCACCCCGCTGCTCGAGGAGGCCGACCACATTGCCGCGGGCGTCGACGGCGGGGTCCGGTTCACGTTCGAGGACGCCGAGCGCGGCGACGTCGATGTGCTGATCGACTTCGTGGCCCGAGAGGTTCGTGCCTACGCGGGGGAGAAGGTGCGCTACCGGTTTCGCACCCGGCGCGCCTACGTCGAGCAGCTGATCGCCGAGCACGAGATCGACTGGTCGAACTCGCTGTTCCTGTCCTGCCGGTTCAGCGCGCAGCGCATCGGCCCGTACAACGAGTTCGTCTACATCTTCTTCAAGTGCCTGTCCGAGGAGCGGCTCAACTATGCCGAGGGCTGGTTCGCCGAGCAGAACGCCTCCGAAGCCGCCGAGACGATCACCCTCGACGGGTGGGAGATGCAGCGCCGCTGCCCGCACCTCAAGGCCGATCTGACGCGCTTCGCCTCGATCGAGGACACCCCGAACGACGGCGCAGTGCTCACCTGCCAGATGCACGGCTGGAAGTGGCGCCTCGCCGACGGCAAGTGCCTCACCTCCGTCGGGCACGACCTGCGCTGCGCGCCGGCCGGCCAACCGGTACCCGGTGCGGAACCGGTCGTGCATCAGGACCACCGCGGCCAGCACGAGATGTCCGAGCTAGACGACTGAGAAGGCCGTCGCCCCGGGCAGTCGGTTGCGCATGATCTCGACGGCGTCCGGATTGCTGTCGACGAGGACGAAGCGGCGGCCGAGTTCGTGCGCGACGGCGCCGGTCGTGCCGCTGCCGGCGAAGAAGTCGAGGACGCGGTCGTCGGGCCTGGACGACGCCTGCAGGATGCGGCGCAGGATGCCTTCGGGCTTCTGGTTCGGGTAGCCGGTCTTCTCGGTGCCGTTCGTCGGCACGATGGTGTGCCACCACACGTCGGTGGGCAGCTTGCCGCGCGCGGCCTTCTCGGGGCCGACCAGCCCGGGCGCGAGGTAGGGGATCCGCTCGACGGCGTCCTGGTCGAAGAAGTGCCCACCCGGCGTGCGGACGTAGACCAGGATCGTGTCGTGCTTGGCCGGCCACCGGTCGCGGGCCCGGCCACCGAAGTCGTAGGCCCAGATCAGCTCGTTCAGGAACGCGTCGCGGCCGAAGATCCCGTCCAGCAGCATCTTCACGTGGTGCGCCTCGCGGTAGTCGATGTGCAGGTAGAGGGTCCCGCTCGCGGTGAGCAGCCGCCGCGCCTCGGTGAGCAGCGGTTCGAGCATGCCGAGGTAGTCGTCGTGCACGTCCAGGTACGCGTGGCGCGCGACCTCGGTCGTGGCATAGCGGCGCCCGGCGAAGCCCGTCCGGTCGCCGTCCTCGTCGCGGATGGTTCTGATCGTCCGGCGCTGCTGCGGCTTGCCGGTGTTGAACGGCGGATCGATGTAGATCAGCTGGAAGGCGCCGTCCGGCAGGTCCGGCAGCACCTTCGCGCAGTCGCCGAGGACGACGAAGTCCCTGTCCGAGTCGACGTCCAGCACGTAGGGCCGGCGGGATTCGAACCCGCACTGTGTGGCACCTAAAGCCACTGCCTCCTGCCAGTTGGGCTACGGCCCCGATAAGCCGGAAGCCTACGGCCGCCTCCCGCAGTAGGTTCGCTGGCATGAGCGAACCGATGTCGATGAACAGGGTCATCCATGCGGCGGTGCGGCGAGACTTGGCGCGCTTCCTCGATGCGCTCGCTGCGTTCCCTGCCGGTGACGGGGGACGGGCGAAGCAACTCGCGATGGCGTGGGCCTTCTTCCGCGGCGAGCTGGACTACCACCACCGCGGCGAGCACGCGATCGCGTGGCCGGCACTGAAGTCGGTCGGTGTCGACGATTCGCTCATCGCGCAGATGGACGCCGAGCACGACAAGCTGGCCGGCGCGCTCGCCGTTGCGGGCGACAAGGTCCACGCACTGGCGCAGTCGCCGACGAAGGCGAACGCCGAGGACGCGCACGCAGCAATGGTCACCCTGAGGGCCGTCGCCGAGGACCACCTCGCGCATGAGGAGCGCGACGTCGACCCCGTCTACGTCGCCAACCGCAACTCGCCGGAGATGAAGGCGATGGGCAAGAAGTTCGCCCGGGACCGCAAGCCCGTCGACGCCGGCAACTTCTTCGCCTGGCTGCAGAACGGCGCGAGCGCCGAGGAACAGGCGTCGCTGCGCGCCGAGGTGCCGGGACCGGTCGTGTTCGTCCTCGGACGGCTGCTCGGCCGCCGCTACCGCAGCCAGATCGCCCCCGTCTGGCGCTAGTCGAGGCCGAGGTCCCTGCGCAGCTTGGCGACGTGCCCGGTCGCCTTCACGTTGTACTGCGCCTGCGCGACCTTGCCGTTCTCGTCCACGACGAACGTCGAGCGGATCACGCCGGTGACCTTCTTGCCGTACATCGTCTTCTCGCCGTACGCGCCGTAGGCCTCCAGCGTCGCCTTCGACTGATCCGCGAGCAGCGGGAAGTTGACCGAGTCGCGGTCGCGGAACTTGGCGAGCTTCTCCGGCTTGTCCGGCGAGATGCCCAGCACCGTGTAGCCGGCCGACTTCAGCGACGAGAGGTTGTCGCGGAAGTCGCAGGCCTGCGTCGTGCAGCCGGGAGTCATCGCAGCCGGATAGAAGTAGACGACCACCTTCTGACCCTTGAAGTCGTGCAGCGAGACGTCGGTGCCGTCCGCGTCGGGGAGGGTGAAGTCGGGGGCCGGGTCACCGGTCGAGAGACGAGCCATGGCCCGAGGCTACCGAGCCACGCACTAGGCTCGGCGAGAGGAGACTCCAGGCGAGCATGAGAGGGGCGGACGTGGCCGACGAGCGCGGCGCTGACGACATCCAGCGAGACATCGAGCAGTCGCGTGCCGCCCTCGCGGAAGCCGTCGACCAGCTCGCCTACCGCACGAACCCGAAGCGGGTCAGCAACAATCTCAAGCAGTCGCTGAAGGCGAAGGCTCAGTCGCCACAGGGCCGGATCGTCATCGGCGTCGCCGGTGGCGTCGTCGTCCTGCTCGTCATCAAGCGCTTCCGCAAGCGCTGACCCTTCCGGCCACCTGCACGTGGGTTTGCGGACGGGTGAACGGCAGGCAGACTGCTCCCGATACGCTCGCCCGGAACCGCCCCGAGCCATCGATGGGAGCCCTGTGCCCTTCCGACTCACGCCGCGGGACTCCGCCTTCTACGAGATGTTCACCGAAGCCGGGCGCAACGTCGCCGACTCGGTCGACGTCCTGAGCGGGCTGACCGACCCGAACGCCAACCGCGAGGCCATCGCCAAATCGCTGCGCGAGCGCGAGCATGCCGGTGACGCCGTCACGCACCGGATCATGCGCCAGCTCAACACCAGCTTCGTCACGCCCTTCGACCGCGAGGACATCTACCGGCTCGCGTCCGCGCTCGACGACGTCATCGACGCCATCGAGGCGGCGGCCGACTTCATCGTGCTCGCGGACGTCGGCAAGCTCCCGCCGCTGATGGCCGAGCAGATCCAGCTGCTGCAGCGCTCCGCGAACGAGACGGCCGAGGCCATGTCCCGGCTCAAGACGTTGCAGGACCTCGAGCCGTACTGGATCGAGGTGAACCGGCTCGAGAACGAGGCCGACCGGGTCTACCGCAAGCTGCTCTCGAAGCTGTTCAGCGGCGACTACGACGCGTTGACGATGGTCAAGCTGCGTGAGGTCGCGGACGGTCTCGAGGAGGCCGCCGACGCCCTCGAGCACGTAGCGCACGCGGTCGAGACGATCGCCGTCAAGGAGTCATAAACCGTGGTCTCCACTGCCCTCGTGGTGGTGATCGTCTGCGTCGCGCTGTTCTTCGACTACACGAACGGCTTCCACGACGCGGCGAACGCCATCGCCACCTCGGTCTCGACGAAGGCGTTGACGCCGCGCGTCGCCCTCGCGATGGCGGCGGTCATGAACGTCGCCGGCGCGCTGATCTCCACGCGAGTCGCCTCGACCATCTACAAGGGACTGATCCAGGCGCCCGCGCACGACAAGAGCGGGCTCGTGCTCGTGCTGGCTGCGCTGCTCGGCGCGATCGTCTGGAACCTCGGCACCTGGTACTTCGGCCTGCCGTCCTCGTCCTCGCACGCGCTGATCGGCGGCCTGGTCGGCGCCGCGCTCGCCGCGTCCGAGTCGGTGAAGTGGCACGGCGTCGTCGACAAGGTCGTGATCCCGATGGTGGCCTCGCCGATCGCAGCGTTCGTCGTCAGCTATCTCTTCATGCTCGCCATCCTGTGGACGTTCCGGCGGGTCAACGCGCGCCGCGCGAACGTCGGGTTCAAGTGGGCGCAGATCGTCACCGCGGCGACGATGGCCTTCGGGCACGGCACGCAGGACGCGCAGAAGACGATGGGCGTGATCTTCCTGGCGCTGGTGATCAACGGGAACGTGGACGCGGGCGACAACATCCCGCTCTGGGTGATCCTGGCCGCAGCGGCCGCGATCTCGCTGGGCACCTACTCCGGCGGCTGGCGCATCATGCGCACCCTGGGCCGGCGCATCTTCTCGCTCACGCCGGCGAGCGGGTTCGCCGCGCAGACCGTTGCGAGCGGCGTGATGCTCGGCAACGCGGTCTACGGGCTGCCCGTGTCCACCACGCACGCGATCTCGGCGTCGGTGATGGGGGTCGGCGCGACCCGCCGCTTCTCTGCGGTGCGCTGGGGTGTGGCCGGCAACATCGTGACGGCGTGGGTGCTGACGATCCCGGCCGCGGCGGCGGTGGCCGCGCTCATGTACACGATCCTGCACCCGATCCTGACCTGAACCGCACCTCGTCGCCCGGCCGCAGCTGAGCCGCCGGGTCGAGATCGAGCACGACGGCGAGCACCGGATAGCCGCCGGTCACCGGCGCGTCCGGGCCGAACAGGATCGGGCGGCCGTCGCCGGGCACCTGCAGCGCGCCGGGCAGCGTCGGCTCGCTCGGCAGCTCGCCGGAGCGGGCGCGCTCGAGCACCGGTCCGGACAGCCGCACGCCGACCCGGTCCGAATCCGGGCGCACCGTCCACGCCGCGGCTTCGAGCACCTGCCGCGCCGCGTCGGTGAACCAGTCGGTGCGCGGCCCGAACCGGATGGGCAGCAGCCGGCGGGCCGGCGGCTCGGCCCCCGCAACGCCGCTCACCGGCCCGGACGCGGTCCCTACGGGCAGCACGTCGCCGCGGCGCAGCGGCGCCGGGCCCAGGCCGCTGAGCGTGTCCGTGCTGCAGGAG
>JAICKR010000205.1 GCA_025927835.1 Jatrophihabitans sp.
GGCAGCCGGGCAGGTACATGTCGACGGGGACGACGTGGTCGACGCCCTGCACGATCGCGTAGTTGTTGAACATGCCGCCGCTCGACGCGCACACGCCCATCGCGAGCACCCACTTGGGCTCGGGCATCTGGTCGTAGATCTGGCGAAGGACCGGCGCCATCTTCTGGCTCACCCGGCCGGCGACGATCATCAGGTCGGCCTGCCGGGGGCTGGCCCGGAAGACCTCCATGCCGAAGCGGGCCGAGTCGAAGCGCGGCGCACCGAAGGTCATCATCTCGATGGCACAGCAGGCCAGGCCGAAGGTGGCCGGCCACAGTGACGACTTCCGCGTCCAGTTGACGAGCTTCTCGACCGACGCGAGCAGCACGCCGTCGGGCAGTTTCTCTTCCAGTCCCACTAGTCCCACCTGCTCTTCGCGCAAGCGCTCATCGCCGGATTCGCTCCGCTCCTCGCTCGCTGGCGCTCGCTGCGATGCTCACTCATCAGTCCCAGTCCAATCCGCCGCGGCGCCACACATAGGCGTACGCGACGAACACGGTGACGATGAACAGCACGATCTCGACCAGCCCGAACAGGCCGAGGAACTTGTTCGCCACGGCGTACGGGTACAGGAAGATGATCTCGATGTCGAAGACGATGAACAGCATCGCCGTCAGGAAGTACTTGATCGGGAACCGGTGCGGCCCGAGCGGCTGCGGAGTGGGCTCGATGCCGCACTCGTAGAAGTCGAGCTTGGCCCGGTTGTAGCGCTTCGGACCGGTGAACGGCGCGATCCCGACGGAGAAGACCGCGAACCCCGTCGCCAATGCGAACAGCAGCACGATCGGCATGTACGGCGCGAGCATCTGAGTGCTGTTCTCCCTTCGTGGCCGGTCAGTCGGACGGGTCTCGCAGGCGTTCCACAGGCTAGCCCGCGGGCTAGCCCTACCGGACCGCCGGGGTGAGCCGGGTGAGCACGTTGATCACCCGATCGGAGAGGTCTCCGTCGTGCGGGTCGGTCAGGTTGGCGAGCAGCTTGAGCACGAAGCGCATCAACGCCGGATGCGGCAGACCGTGCCGGGTGCACGCCTGCATCACCGGTGGCTTGCCGATGAGCTTCACGAACGCCGCGCCGAGTCGGTAGTAGGCGCCCCACTCGGCCCGCATCCGTTCGGGATAGGCCTCGAGCGCACGCTCGCGACTGGCGCCGGCGGGCCGCGCGAGCGCCTGCACGACGGCCTCGGCGGCGAACTTGCCGGATTCCATCGCGTAGGGGATGCCCTCGCCGTTGAACGGGTTCACCGAACCACCCGCATCGCCGACGAGCAGCATCCCGCGGGTGTAGTGCGGGGTTCGGTTGAAGCCCATCGGCAGCGCGGCGCCACGCGTCGGGCAGGTGGCGTTCTGCTCGCGCAGCCCCCACTCGTCCGGAGTGTTGTCGAGCCAGCGGGTGAGCATCGCGCGGTAGTCGGTCTTCTGGAACCCGGCGCTCGAGTTGAGCACGCCCAGCCCGGCGTTCACCGTGCCGTCGCCCATGCCGAAGATCCAGCCGTAGCCGGGCAGCAGCGCCGACTCGTTCGGCTTGCCGTCCCACAGCTCGAGCCACGACTCGAGGTAGTCGTCGTGCGTCTTCGGGCTCGTGTAGTAACGGCGCACCGCGACACCGAGCGGGCGCTTGTCGTTGCGGTGCACGCCGAGGTGCTGCGCGAGCTTGCCGGACACGCCCTCGCAGGTGAGCACGATCGGCGCGCGGAAGCTGACCGGCTTCTTCTCCGCGGTGCGTCCGGCCACGCCCACCACCCGGCCGGCCGCGTCGAGCAACGGCTCGGTGGCCGCGGTGTTCTCGTAGAGCCGGGCGCCGGCCTTGACCGCCTGGTTGGCGAGCATCGCGTCGAGATCGGCGCGCGGGCGGACCAGTCCGAACGGCGGGAAGCTGGTGAGGTCGGGCCAGTCGAGGTGCAGCCGCTGGCCGCCGCCGATGACGCGCAGCCCGCGGTTGTGCAGCCAGCCGTTGCGCTCGCTGACGTCGATGCCCATCTCGACGAGGGCCCGCGTGCCGCGCGGGGTGAGTCCGTCGCCGCACACCTTCTCGCGCGGGAACGTGGTCTTCTCGAGCACCGCGACGTCGAGGCCCGCGGTGGCCAGCCAATAGGCGGCGCTGGCGCCCGACGGGCCCGCGCCGACGACGAGCACGTCGGCGTCGTTGGACGTGTCAGCAGATGTCGTCGTAGGCCGGGCCGAAGCGGCCGGTGCCGACATCGCGAGCTCCCTACTGACGAGACTCAGGCTGGTGAAACGCTGCGCAAGCGTCGCTCAGCGACTTTGTGAACGGCTTCACGAGCCGTTCTCACGGAGTCTATTCCTCGCGCGCGCCCGCGTGTTGTCCGCCCTCCGGCACGTGTACCCGAACCGCGGGGCGCACAACTCCGAGCTCAGGCGGCGGGCGCCGGCTCGGCTGCGGGATGCGGCGCGTCGTGGCCCGCGGCAGCCGGCATCCGGACGAGCGTAAGCACCGCGAGGCCGGCGAGCACGCCGATGACGCCCGACACCAGGAACGCCCACTGGACCCCGCTGACGGCCGCCGCATGCATGGCGTCGTCGAGCTGGCCGCGCACCGCGGCCGGCGCCTGGCGCAGCACATACGGCGCCTGCCCGCCGGACAAGGCTCGGGCGACGCCGGCCGATTCGGGGACGTGCCGGCCGGCGAGCACGTGCTCGGCGCGCGCCTCGAACACCGAACCGAGCCCGGCGATGCCGAGCGCGAAACCGAGCTGGCGTCCGGTGTTCACCGCGCCGGCCGCCATGCCGCCGCGCTGCACGGGGACGGCGGCCATCGCCGCGTTGCTGAAGGTGGGGGTCGCGATGCCCACGCCGATGCCGACGAGCACGAAGCCGGGAATCAGCTCGGCCCAGCGCGCCGAGCCGTGCACCAGCGCGGCGCCGACGAGACCGCCGAGCCCGACCAGCAGCACCCCGCTGCCGATGATCGGGCCGGGCGCCCTGGTCTGCAGGTGGCGACCGATCGCCGCGGACACCACGAACGCGGCCAACGACAGCGGCAGCCCGGTGAGCCCGGCCTGGATCGGCGTCAGGCCGAGCACCGACTGCAGCCAGATCGAGGTGTAGGTGAAGGACGCGAACGCGGCGAGGGTCAGCAGCGTGGCGGCGAGCAGGATGCCGACGAACGAGCGGTTGCGCATGAGGGCGAGGTCGAGCATCGGCTGCGCGGTGCGCACCTCGACAGCGATGAAGACGACGAGCAGCACCGGCGCGGCGACGAGCCACAACCAGGTGGACGGTTGCGACCAGCCGTGTTCGTTCGCCCGGATGAGCCCATAGGTGAGCGTGCCGGCGGTCGCGGTGAAGGTGACGATGCCCGGCACATCGACCCGCAGCCGCGCCGGAGCGTGCGCGTCCTCGAGATAGAGCAGGCACAACGCGATGGCGAGCACGCTCACCGGCAGGTTGACGAAGAAGATCCAGCGCCAGGAGATGCCCTGAGTGAGCAGCCCGCCGGCGATCGGGCCGATAGCCGCCGACGCACCGGCGATCGCACCCCACATGCCGTAGGCGACCCCGCGGTCGCGTCCGCTGTAGTTGCTGTTCAGCAGCGCGAACGTCGTGGCGAACATCGCGGCCGCACCCAAACCCTGCACCGCACGGAACGCCACGAGCACGCTGTCGTTCGGCGACAGCCCGCAGATCAGCGAGGCGACGGCGAACAGCCCGAGCCCGGCCACATAGGCGACGCGGTGCCCGACGAGGTCGGCGATTGAGCCGGTGCCGAGTACGAGCGCGGCGAGCACGAGCGCGTAGGCGTCGACCACCCACTGCAGGGCGCCGAACGACGTCTTGAGATCTGCGGCCATGTCGGGCAGTGCGACGTTCACGATCGTCACGTCGACGAGCAACATGAACGTGCCGAGACATACCGTGACAAGCGGCAACCACTTGCGCATGGCGATCACGATGCCACCGCGCGGTGACAACGGGGACTGCGGGTCAGGTCAGTGCTTCACCGCGAGCAGGTCGATGATGAAGATCAGCGTCTTGCCGGAGAGCCGATGCCCGCTCCCGGGCGGCCCGTACGCCAGGTGCGGCGGGATGGTGAGTTGGCGGCGGCCGCCGACCTTCATGCCGGGGATTCCGTCCTGCCACCCCTGGATGAGCCCGCGCAGCGGGAACTCGATCGACTCGCCTCGGTTCCACGAGGCGTCGAACTCCGCTCCGCTGTCGTACTCGACACCGAGGTAGTGCACCTCGACGGTGTCGCCGGGCTTCGCCTCCGCGCCCTCGCCGACGACGATGTCGTCGATCTTGAGGTCGCTGGGCGCCGCGCCGTCCGGCCGGTCGATCTGGGGCTTGGAGAGGGCCATGCCGTCCATCCAACAGCATCTGGGTCTTCGCGCGAGCGCTCATCGCGAGCGGTCGATACCGTCGGGCGCGTGGAGGTGCAGGACGCGACGACCGCCGAGCTCGATGCGCGCACCCTGTACGACATCCTCGCGCTGCGCGCGGCGGTGTTCGTGGTCGAGCAAAACTGCGTCTACCTCGACCCGGACGGGCGCGACCTGGAGCCGGTCGCCCGCCAGCTGTGGATCGCGAGGGACGGCACGGTCGTCGCGACGCTGCGGCTGCTGCGCGACCCCGACGGCACCGCGCGCATCGGCCGGGTCGCCACCCTCCCCTCCGCACGCGGCGCAGGGCTCGCCGTCGCACTGGTGCGACGCGCGCTCGAGCTCGTCCCGGACGGCGA
>JAICKR010000056.1 GCA_025927835.1 Jatrophihabitans sp.
GACTTGATCATCGCGTCGGTCCAGCGGGCGATCTCGTCCGCGGACATGCCGCGAATCAGGATCGCCATGGCCAACGCCGCCATCTGTTCCTCGGCGACCGCGCCGCGGGTGTAGGCGTCGATCACCCAGTCGATCTGCGCGCCGCTGAGCGCCTCGCCGTCGCGCTTGGTGGCGATGACCTCGACAGCGGAGAACCTCTCAGCCAAGGGGAAGGTCCTCCCTTCCGAAGGCAAGCGGCAGCACCTCGGTCATCGGCTTGACACCGTGCGCGGTATCGACGAGAAGATCCGGCCCGCCGTGCTCCCACAACAGCTGACGGCACCGCCCACACGGCATCAGGACCTCGCCGTGGAAGTCGACGCAGGCGAACGCAACGAGACGGCCGCCGCCGCTCGCGTGCAGTGCCGACACCAACCCGCATTCGGCGCACAGCCCGACGCCGTAGGACGCGTTCTCGACGTTGCAGCCCACGACGATGCGACCGTCGTCGACGAACGCGGCCGCCCCGACGGGGAACTGCGAGTACGGCGCGTACGCGCGTCCCATCGCCTCGAGGGCGGCCCTGCGCAGTGCGGGCCAGTCGATCTCGGTCATGCGGTTCCTCCGGTGATGGTGACGGGCAGTGACTTCACGCCGCGGATCACGAACTCGGGACGTCGCTCGGGTTGTGCGGCGAGTGCGAGCGACGGGAAGCGGCGCAGCAGGGTGCTCAGCGACGACTGCAACTCGACGCGCGCCAGCGGTGCGCCGACGCAGAAGTGGATGCCCGCGCCGAAGCCGAGATGCGGGTTGTCGGCGCGGCCGATGTCGAACCGGTCGGCGTCGGTGAAGACCGCGGGGTCGCGGTTCGCAGCACCGAGCAGCGCGGCGATCTTCGTGCCGCGCCCGACGACGACGCCGGCGATCTCGGTATCCTCGACCGCCGTGCGCTCGAACAGCTGCAGCGGCGCGTCGTAGCGGATGAGCTCCTCGACCGCGCTCGGCACGAGCGCCTCGTCGGCGCGCAGCCGGTCGAGCTCGGCGCGCTGCGTGAGCAGCGCGGTCATCCCGTTGCCGACGACGTTGACGGTGGCTTCGTGCCCGGCGTTGAGCAGCAGCGTGCAGGTGGTGACGAGCTCGTCCTCGGACAGTCGCGCGCCGTCCGAATCTGTCTCGGCGATCAGCGAGGAGATGAGGTCAGCGCCCGGCGCGATGCGTCGCTGCGCAACGAGTTCACGCAGGTAGTCGACGAATTCGCGCGATGCGGCCTCGGCGGCCGTGCGCTGCTCGGCGGAGACCGCGTACTCGTACATCTTCACGATCGCGTTCGACCACGGCCGTAGCAGATGCCAGTCGGGCTCGGGCACGCCGAGCAGCTCGGCGATGACCTGGACGGGCAGTGGCTCCGCGTAGAGCTCGATGAGGTCGACCGTCGACCCGTCCGCGCCCGCGTCGGCAACCCGGTCGGCGAGCCGGTCGGCCAGCTCGGCGATGCGCGGGCGCAGCCGTTCGACGTGCCCGCGGGCGAACGCACCGGCCACCAGGCGGCGCAGCCGGGTGTGCGTCGGCGGCTCGTTCTCCAGCAGCGAGTTGACGTGGATCAGCTCGAAGGACGGCATCGGCTCCGCACCGGGACGCGGCGCCCAGATGCGGCCCAGCGTGCGCGCGCGCAGCACGGCGTTCGCGGCGGCGTGCGTGAACGTGAGCCACATGCCCAGGCCCGGATGCCACTGCACCGGCGCCACCTTCCGGGCCGCGGCGAAGTGCGGGTACGGGTCGGCGACGACCTCGGGTGAGGTCAGGTCGATCTCGAGCGTCGAGCTAGGCACCTTGGCCGCGCCGCCAGGGGATTCCGTCGGCCGCCGGCATGCGCAATCGCTGGGACGCGACCGCGAGCACGAGCAGCGTGATGATGTACGGCGAGTAGGTGGCGAACTCCGACGGGATCGAATCCGTCGTCAGGTACCAGACGAACACGAGGGCGGCGACGATCGCGGACACCGCCCCGGACACCACGTTACGGCGGTAGAGGCACCAGGCCGCGTACAGCCCGAGCACCATCGCGACGAGCAGCAGCAGCGCGTGCACGGTCACGTTGTCCTGCTGTTGCTGCAGCCCGTCGGTGTAGCCGAACAGGCTCGAGCCGAGCCCGAGGCCGACCGGTTGCCAGTTGCCGAAGATCATCGCGGCGAGACCGATGTAGCCGCGTCCGCCCGTCTGGCCCTCGCGGTAGAGGCCGGTGAAGTCGACGAGGAACGAGCCGGCCAGCCCGGCGAGCGCTCCCGAGATCACGACCGCGGTGGCCTTCATCGTGTAGACCTTCACGCCCAACGTCTCGGCAGCGGTGGGGTTCTCACCGCACGAGCGCAGGCGCAGCCCGAACGGCGTGCGCCAGAGCACGAACCACGTCAGCGGGATGAGCAGCAGCGCGAAGATCGTGAACACGTTGAGCGAGGTGACGATGCCGTCCAGCACGCCGGCGAGGTCGGAGATGAAGAACCAGTGGTGCGCGGCCAGCTTCGAGAGCTCGTCGTGCGCCCAGCCCCATTTGAGCGTGTGGAACTGCGCGACCTGCGGTGACTGCGTCTCGCCGCCGCCGTCCGCGGTGGCCTTCTCGGTGGTGAAGATGATGCCGGACAGGTACTTGGTGACGCCGGGGGCGAGCAGGTTCAGCGCGACGCCGGAGATGATCTGGTCGACGCCGAACCCGACGGTGGCGATGGCGTGCAGGATGCCGCCGATCAGCCCGCCGACGATCCCGCCGACGATGAGCATCCACGCGCTGTGCGACTGCCACGCGAAGTAGGCGCCGAACCAGGTGCCGAAGATCATCTGGCCCTCGAGGCCGATGTTCACCACACCGGAGCGTTCCGACCACAGGCCGCCGAGGCCGGCCAGCATGATCGGGATCGACAGGTTGATCGCGGCGCCGATGGCGCCGGCCGACGTGAGCCCGTTCTGGTCGCTGACCACGCGGGTCAGGCTGAGCAGGGCGAGTCCGACCGCGGCGGCGAGCACCCCCCGGGTCGCCATCCGGTTGCGTACGATCGCCCGGTGGGTCGGGGCCGGCTGGGCCTCGCGGACGGCGGTCATGCCGACACCCCCAGCGCCTCGGCGCCGGCCTCGGGCGCGGCGAGCTCGCGGCCGACCCTGCGTTGCTGCAATCGCAGGCCGTAGCGGCGCACCAGTTCGTACGCGACGACCGCGGAGAGCACGACCACACCCTCGGTGATCAGCACCACCGACTGCGGGATGTCGCTGAGCTGCAAGATGTTCGAGGACGTGTCCAGGAACGCCCAGAGCAACGACGCGAACACGATGCCGAGCGGGTTGTTGCGGCCCAGCAACGCGATCGCGATGCCGGTGAAGCCGATGCCCGACGGCGTGCTCAGCGAGTAGTTGTGCGCCTCACCGAGCAGCACCGGCATGTTCACCAGTCCCGCTACGGCACCGGACAGCAGCATCGCAACGATGATCATCTTCTTGATGTTCACGCCGCTGGCCTGCGCTGCTGACGCGGAGCGGCCGGTCGCGCGCAGATCGAAGCCGAAGCGGGTCCGCGAGATGAGGAGCTGGAAGCCGATGCCGACAGCGACCGCGAGGAAGACCAGGCCGTAGATCTTCACGTGCGCGTCGGGCACCAGGTCGAGGCCGCCGACCTGGCCCGAATGCCCGATGGGTTCGGTCGTCAGGTTCTCGCCGTGCAGGTGACCGAGATGCCCCGGCTTGATCAGGTACGCGATGATCGCGGTCGCGACCGCGTTCATCATGATCGTCGAGATGACCTCACTCACGCCGCGGGTCGCCTTGAGCACTCCGACGAGCCCGGCCCACATCGAGCCGACGAGCATCGCGACGACGATGATCGCGATCTGGTGCAACCCCATCGGCAGCCCGACCTCGCCACCGAAGGCCGCGGCGACGATCGCGGCGAGCTGGTACTGCCCGTCGACGCCGATGTTGAACAGGTTCATCCGGAAGCCGATGGCGACGGCGATGGCCGACAGGTAGTACGTCGTGGCCTGGTTGATGATCACCGCGATCTGGTCGGCCTTGGTCGCGAAGTCCCACATCTGCTGGAACGTGTCGATCGGGTTGTGGTCGGTGATCTCGAGGACGATCGACGTGACGCCCGCCGAGAACGCGAGCGCCACCACCGCGGCGAGCAGGCCGAGCAGCAGCCGGTTGACGCGATCCTTCATGCGGCTCCGCCGTCCTCTACCGACGCGGTCGCGCCGGTCATCGCCGCGCCCAACTCGGCGGGGGTCACCGTCTTCGGGTCCATCTCGGCCACCAGCTTGCCGCGCAGGATGACGCGCAGCGTGTCGGACATGCCGATGAGTTCATCGAGGTCGGCGGAGATCAGCAGCACGGCGAGGCCGCCGGCGCGCGCGGCACGCAAGTGGTCCCAGATGGCGGCCTGGGCGCCCACGTCGACGCCGCGCGTCGGGTGCGAGGCGATGAGCACGACCGGGTTGCCGCTCATCTCGCGCCCGACGATGAGCTTCTGCTGGTTGCCGCCGGACAGCGACGCGGCGGTGACGTCGATGCCCGGGGTACGCACGTCGTAGGCGTCCACGATGCGCTGGGTGTCGCGCTTCGCGGCGCCGATGTCGATCAGCGGTCCGCGCGCGTTCGGCTTCTCGGTCTGGTGGCCCAGGATGCGGTTCTCCCAGAGCGGCGCCTCCAGCAGCAGCCCCTGCCGGTGCCGGTCCTCGGGGATGTAGGCGATTCCGGCCTCGCGCCGCTTGCGGGTGCTCCAGTGCGTGATGTCCTGCTCACCCAGCCGCAGCTGGCCGGCCACCGCCGCGCGCAGGCCGAGGATCGCTTCGACGAGCTCGGCCTGGCCGTTGCCCTCGACACCGCCGATGCCGACGATCTCGCCCTTGCGGATCCGGAACCGGACGTCGTCGAGCAGCTTGCGGCCGTCGATGTCGGCCACCGTCAGCCCCGACACGTCCAGCTGCACGACGTCGGTGACGGTCGATTCGCGCAGCTCGGGTACCGGCAGCTCGCTGCCGACCATCAGCTCGGCCAGCTTGCGCGCGGTCGTCTGCTTCGGATCGACGGTGGCGACGGTCGTGCCGCGGCGGATGACGGTGATCTCGTCGGCGACGGCGAGCACCTCGTCGAGCTTGTGCGAGATGAACAGCACGGTCAGGCCCTCGGCCTTGAGGTCGCGCAGGTTGCCGAACAGCTCGTCGACCTCCTGCGGCACGAGCACGGCGGTCGGCTCGTCCAGGATGAGGATCTTCGCGCCGCGGTAGAGCACCTTGCAGATCTCCACCCGCTGCCGGTCGCCGACGCCGAGACGCTCGACCAGCACGTCCGGCTTGATGCCGAGCCCGTAGGCGTCGGAGATCTCCGTGATCTTGCGCCGTGCCGCACGCCGGTCCAGGACACCGCCGCCGTGCGTGGGTTCGGCACCGAGCACGATGTTCTCGAGCACCGTGAGGTTGTCGGCGAGCATGAAGTGCTGGTGCACCATGCCGATGCCGGCCTTGATCGCGTCGGAGGGTGAGGAGAAGTGCACCGGCGCACCGTCGATCTCGATGTCACCCTCGTCCGGTTTGTGCATGCCGTAGAGCGTCTTCATCAAGGTGGACTTGCCCGCGCCGTTCTCGCCCACGATCGCGTGCACATGGCCGCGGCGTACCGAGATGTTGACGTTCTGGTTCGCGATGACGCCGGGATAGCGCTTGGTGATACCGCGCAGCACGACGGCGAGACGGGTGTCCGGCTCGGCCACCGGATCGCCGGCGACGGCGCTATCGGCAGACATGCGCGCTCTCCATCCAGGGAACGAGAAACCGGTCCGGGACGAAGCTATACCGCCTCGTCCCGGACCGGTCGAGATCCGTCCGGAAAATCAGGGTGTGGTGGGCACCGTGATCGATCCGGCGATGATCTTCGCCTTGGCGTCCTCGATCTTCGCCTTGAACGGGTCAAGGGCGGGGTTCGAGGTCGCGTAGCCGACGCCGTTCTCCTTCAGCCCGAAGCGCGTGGCACCGGCCTTGAAGGCGTTGTCGACGTCGTCCTTGATGAAGGTGTACGTCGCGGTGTCGACGCCCTTGAGCGCGGACGTGAGGATGTACTGCTTCTCGTCCGCCGGAGCGCTCTGGTACTGGTCGGAGTCGACGCCGATGGCCCACTTCTTCAGCTGGGTCGCGGCCTGGAACAGACCCGCACCCGAACCACCAGCGGCGTGGTACACGACGTCCGCACCGTTGTTGTACATGCCGAGCGCCGCGGTCTTGCCCTTCGCCGGGTCGTTGAAGCCGCCGAAGTCCGGGGGCTGGGTCAGGTACTTGACCTGGATCTTGATCGACGGGTCGATCGACTTGACGCCTGCATCGAAGCCGGCCTGGAACTTCTGGATCAGCGGGACGTTCACGCCGCCGATGAAGCCGACGTTCTTCGTCTTGGTGGCCTGCGCCGCAGCGACACCCACCAGGTACGAGCTCTCGTTCTCACTGAACAGCAGGCAGGTGACGTTCGGCTGCGCGCCGAGACCGCCGGCCGACTTGTCGTTGCAGTTCTGGTCGTCGTCGATGATCGCGAAGTGGGTGCTCGGGTAGTTCGGCACGACCTTCGAGACCGCGGTCGCGTAGGCGAAACCGACCGCGACGATCGGGTTGTACCCGCCGTCGGCCAGCAGCTTCAGCCGGCTCTCCTTCGCCGCCTCGGACTCGCCGGGCGCCGCCTCGAGCTCCTTGACCTGGACACCGAAGTCGGTCTTCGCCTTGTCCAGGCCGGCTGCCGCGAGGTCGTTGAACGACTTGTCGCCACGTCCGCCGATGTCGTAGGCCATGCCCACCTTGACGTCGCTGTGGCTCGCGCCGGTAGAGCTGGCGCCGCCGGCCGGCGACGAACCGGCAGGACCGCTGCTGCCGCCTGAGCCGTTACCGCTGCTGCTACACGCGGCGAGCGCCAGCGCGGCACTGACCGCAAGAGCCCCCCACTTCATCCCACGCACTGCGCGCAAGAGATCCCCTCACTCTCAACTTCGGATGGCGCGCCGTCCGGGCAGGTTCGCCCGGCCGACATCGCCGTGATGATCCTGGCACCGTAATCCCTCCGGTGTGCTTGTCGGAACAGGCATCGGTCTCGAAATCAGATCGTTGCCTGCTCGCGCCTACGCAATCCGCAGGGATGCGGCATTTACGCTCGTCCGCGTGCGATTCCGGGGCCTCGCGGCGATCTTGGCTGCGCTGACTCTCGTCGCCGCGCCCGCCGCTGCGGCAGCGCCGGTTTCGGGGCCGCATGTGGTGCCGCCGCCGGCGCCGCGGCCCACAGACTCGGGCAACTCGCCGGCCGTCCCCGACCCGCACCCGCCGCGCGGTGGCATCGGCCCCGACGGGCGTCCCGTCGGCGGCGCCGCGCTGCTGTCCCGCGGGCTCGTGCTGCCCACGGCCGCGACCGCGCCCACGAACGTCACAGCTCGCTCATGGATCGTCGTCGACCTCGACTCCGGCGCGATCGTCGCGGCCCGCGACCCGCACGGCCGCTACCAGCCGGCGAGCATCCTCAAACTGTTGACCACCGTCACGTTGCTGCCGCTGCTGCCCGGCGATCGGCGGGTGACGGTCACCCGGCGCGCGGCGCAGACCGAGGGCTCGCACGCCGGGCTGGTGCCGGGCGGCACGTACTCGATCGACCAGCTCTTCCGCGGCCTGCTGCTCGTGTCGGGCAACGACGCGGCCGAGGCGCTCGCCGACGCCGCCGGGGGCCGCGAGCACACCGTCGCGCTGATGAACGCCGAGGCGCTGCGGCTCGGCGCCTACGACACGTATTCGCAGACACCGTCCGGGCTGGACGGGTGGCAGCAGCTGACCAGCGCCTACGACATGGCACTCGTGCTGCGTGCCGCGCTGGCGCAGCCGCGCTTCGTCGCCTACGACCGAGCCGCGCACGCGGTGCTGCCGGTGCAGCAGGTCAACGGCTTCGGCCCGGTGCAGCTCTACAACCAGAACGAGCAGTTCCTCACCACGGTCAAGGGCGCGCTCGTCGCCAAGACCGGCTACACCGACGCCGCGCAGCACACCTTCGTCGGTGCGATCACCCGCGACGGGCACCGCTACGGCGTGGTGCTGATGCGCGCGCAGCGCTGGCCGCTGGACCAGTGGCAGCAGGCGACCGCGCTGGTGCGCTGGGCCACGCACCTGCCCGCAGGCACCGCGCCGGTCGGGCGGCTCGTCTCGCCAGTGCTGACGAGCGCGGCCCACCCGTCGACGTCGACGGACGCGCGCGATCCGAAGCACGGGGTCCCGACCAGCGCGGGCGGCGGCACCGGCACGACGGTGATCGCGCTGGGCGCCGCGGTCGTGCTCTTCGCACTCGGCACCCTCGTGCTGCGCCGCTACGCGCGCCGCAGCTAGAGCCGCGCTACCGCAGCGGCCGCGGTCTGGTCAGCGCCCAGGTCGCGGCCGCGCCGGCGATCACCCCCGCGCCGACGAGTGTCACGCCGACCGCGGCCGGGCTCACCTCGGGGCCCTCGTCCGCGGACACCATCGCGTCCGGTTCGCGCACGGGAACCTGGTTCGCGGTGAGCTCCCGGTGCTCAGCGGTGAGCGTGGCCGTCCACGCGCACGCGAACAGCATCAGCCGCGCGACGAGCTGGATCCACACCAGGATCGCGACCACGCCGGCGAACGGGCCGGCCGTCGGGCTGTTCGCGGTGTGCGCGATCGTGTACGTGCCGACGATCTTTAGCACCTCGAAGCCGATCGAGGCCAGCAGCGCGCCCTTGAGCGCGATGCGCGGCGGCACGTCGACGTCCGGCAGCCGCACCAGCAGCCACCAGAAGATGACGAGGTCACCCGCGAGCGCGAGCGCGATGCCGAGCAGCTTGAGCAGCGCGGTCGCGCCGGGCATCGAGTCGAGCGAGAGCGCGCGCAGGATCTGGTCGGTGAGCGACGTGCCGACGACGGTGAGCCCGACCGACACGACCACACCGAGACCGAGACCGGCGAGCACGAGCAGGTTGCCGAGCTTGGCCTTGAAGAAGTTGACCTTCGCGGGCGGACTTCCCCACATCGCGTCGATCGCGGTGCGCAGGTTGCCGATCCAACTAAGGCCGGTGAACAACACGCCGACGAGGCCGACGATGCCGACACCCGACCGGTTCTTGATCGCGCTCTGCAGCGCGTCCTTCAACGTGCTGCCCAGCGGGCCGGGCACGTTCTTGGTGACCTGGTCGAAGAACTGCTGTTGCAGGTGCGGATGCGCGTAGAGGACGAACCCGGTGACCGACACCGCGAGCAGCACGAGCGGGAACAGCGCGAGGAAGCTGAAGAACGTGATCGCGGCGGCGTACTGATTGCCGTTCTTGGCCTGCATCGACTCCCACGCCGCCAACACGTGCTGCAGCCAGGTGTAGCGATCCTTGAGTGCGGTCCACCGCGCGCCGGCGCCGGACTTCAGCCGGGCCAGCCGTCCCTCTGCCATGCCGAAAGGCTTACCCGCTCCCGTCGGCGGGCGCACTCCCCAACGGGAACTCGCGCCGCCAGTCCCAGCGTCCTTCGGCGCTGCGCGAGAACAGCACGAAGTTGTCGACCGAGAACCGGGCCACGAAGCCGGACAGACCTTCGTAGGCGTCGTCGAGCCGCGTGTCGTCGATGTCCATCGCCACCGTGACGTGCGGGTGGTACGGGAACTCGAGGTTGCGGGCCAGCGGCCCGCTGCGGACGTCGCGCTCGAGCACTTCGCAGGCCGCGACGCCGGTCGCCACCTGGATGAACACGACCTGCGACATCGGACGGAACGTGCCGGTGCCCGCCAGGTGCATCACGAACGGCTCGTGTGCCGCCGCCGCACCGGCCAGGTGCTTCTCGACGTCCGCGAGCTGCTCCCTCGGCACCGGGGTGGGCGGCAGCAGCGTGACGTGTGGGAAGACGAGGTCGGCGGCCGGGTCGCCGACCTCGCGGCGCCACTTCGCGAGCACCGACGCGTGCGGCTGCGGGATCGCGATCGCGACCCCCACCGTCAGTGCGTCAGACATCCGCGGGCGGGACGAAGCCCACGCGGTCGTAGACATCGCGCACCGTGGCCTCGGCGATCGGCCTGGCCCGCTCCGCGCCGCGCGCGAGCACCCGGTCGATCTCGGCGGGATCGGCCAGCAGCTCGTGCACCCGCTTGCTCAACGGCTCGGCGAACGCGACGACGGCGTCGGCCACCGCGTTCTTCAGCGCGCCGTAGCCCTGCCCGTCGAAGTCCGCCTCGAGCGCCGGGATGGGCGTGTCCGTCACGGCGGACAGGATGACCAGCAGATTCGAGACGCCCGGCTTCCCGGCCGGGTCGAAGCGGATCTCGCTGCCCGCGTCGGTCACCGCGCGCTTGACCTTGCGCGCGAGCGCGGCCGGGTCGTCGAGCAGGTTCAGCGTGCCGGCGTCGGGCAGCGACTTGCTCATCTTCGCCGTCGGGTCCTGCAGGTCGAGGATCTTCTTGCTCTCCGGCGTGATGAATGCGTCGGGGACGACGAACGTGTCGCCGTAGCGGCCGTTGAAGCGTTGCGCGAGGTCGCGGGTGAGTTCGACGTGCTGGCGCTGGTCCTCACCGACCGGCACGTAGTGCGCCTGGTAGATCAGGATGTCGGCCGCCTGCAGGACGGGGTAGGTCAGCAGCCCGACGCTGACCCGGTCGCCGCTGCCGCGGGCCATCTTTTCCTTGAACTGGGTCATGCGGCTGGCCTCGCCGTACCCGGTGAGGCACTCGAAGATCCAGGACAGCTGGGTGTGGCCGGGCACGTGACTCTGCAGGAAGACGGCGCTGCGCTCCGGGTCGACCCCGGCGGCCAGCAGCTGCGCCACGGCGCCGCGGCTGCGCTCGGTGAGCACCTTCGGGTCCGGCGGTTCCATCGTCAGGGCGTGCAGATCGGCGAGGAAGTAGAAGACCTCGTGACCTTCCTGCATGGCCACCCACTGCTTGAGCGCGCCGATGTAGTTGCCGAGATGGAACGACGAGGACGTGGGCTGAATCCCCGACAGCACGCGGGGCAGATCAGGTGCGGCCATGATGTGCCCGATTCTTCCACGCCCGCTCAGTCGGTTCCGTCGGCCTCGGCATCGCCCTCGGTGGGCTTCGGGGTGAGCCGGACGCGGGCCGCGCGACGGCCTTCCGTGCGCACCACGGTCAGCCGGACACCGTCGTGCTCGACCACGTCGCCGCTGCGCGGCAACCGGCCGAGCTCGGCCATGACATAGCCGCCCAGCGTCGCGTACGGGCCCTCCGGCAGGTCCACGCCGGAGATCTCGGCGATCTCGTCGAGGTTCAGCTTGCCGTCCACCTCGACCTCGCCACCGGCGAGCCGGCGCGCCTGGGTGACGTCCTCGTCGTACTCGTCGCGGATGTCGCCGATGACCTCCTCGATGAGGTCCTCGAGCGTCACGATGCCGTCGGTGCCGCCGTACTCGTCGACCACGATCGCCATGTGCTGGCCCTCGCGGCGCATCTCCGACATCGCGGCGAGCACCCGCTTGCTGCCCGGCATCGCCTTCACCGGACGCGCCAGGCTGCCGACGGTGCGGTCACGGTCGTGCCGGACGGTCGGCAGCACGAGATCGCGGATGTGCACGAAGCCGAGGACGTCGTCGTGGTCGCGCCCGACGACGGGATAACGCGAGTGCGGCGAGTCGACGGCGGCCCGCGCCGCCTTGCTGATCGGCATCGACCCGTCGAGGAACGTGACGTCGGTGCGCGGCACCATCACCTCGCCGATCGAGCGCTCGCCGGCGGCGAACACGTCGTCGATGAGCCGGCGCTCGTCCGAGGTCAGCGATTCGTGCGCGGCCACCAGCCCGCGCAGCTCCTCCTCGCTGATCGGCGTGCGGCCGGCCTGCGGATCGCCGCCGAGCAGGCGCACGACGGCGTTGGTCGACTTGGACAGCAGCCAGATGACGGGCCGGAAGAAGCCCGCGACTCCGTTGAGCGGCGTCGCGAAGAACAGCGCGGACTTCTCCGCACGTTGCAGGCCCAGCCGCTTTGGCGCGAGTTCGCCGAGCACGAGCGTGACGAACGAGATGATCAGCGTGACACCGATGATGCCGGTGGCGCTGGCCAGCCCGGAGCCCCAGCCGTGCTTGACGAGGTACTTCTTCGCGTCCTCGGAGAGCGTGATCGCGCCGAACGCGCTCGACAGCAGCGCGGTGGACGTCACGCCGATCTGCACGGCGGCGAGGAAGCGGTTCGGGTCGGAGATCAGCCGGGCGACGATCTGGCCGCGCCGGCCGGTGTCGGCGAGCGCGCGGACCTGGCTCTCGCGCAGCGACACCAGTGCGATCTCTGCCGCCACGAAGATGCCCTCGATGATGATCAGCAGCAGGACGATGCCGATATTGACAAGCGTGTCGCCCACGAACGTGAGTGTATGGGCGGGCTGGTCTAGGCGGTGGCGACCTTGGCGCGACGAGTGGTGGTTGCCCGCTTCGTGGGCTTGAGCGGGGCGACGGTCGCGGCGGGGACGCTGCCGCGCAGCAGTACCTTCGTGATCAGCCGCGGGTCGTCGAACATGGGCACGTGCCCCACGCCGCGCAGCAGCACGTGCTCGGCCTGGGGCAGCCGCCGCTTCGCGTTCTCGGCCTGCCAGCGCGGCAGCACCAGGTCGCGGCCGGACCAGGCGATGGTCATGGGCACGTCGAGCGGCATCTCGTCGGTGAACGGCTCGGCGGCGGCGAGCAGGGTGCGCAACGCGGGCCGGGCGTACATGAAGGCGCGCACGTCGCCGAGCACGTGGTCTGCGGGTACGCGCGACGGGTGCGCCATCAGGGTGCTGTAGACGACCTGGCGCACCGCCTTGGTGCGGGCGGCGCGCTCGGCGCTCGGGCCGAGCCGGTCGGCGAGCGCGAGCAGCCCGATGAAGAAGCGCCGGGTGTAGGCGAACTCCGCCTCGTCGCGCCAGAAGCCGGCCGGCGAGAGACAGGTGACGCTGCGCGCGCGGCCGTTGACCCCCGCGTGCAGCGCGACCAGTCCCCCCAGCGAATTGCCGGCGATGTGCGGACGGTCGAGACCGAGCTCGTCGAGGAAGCCCTCGAAGTCGCGGCGCAGCGCGTCGCGGACGGAGAGCCCGTCGAGCTCGAACGGCGGTGACTCACCGTGGCCGGGCAGGTCGACGAGGATGACCTCGCGCTGCTCGGCGAGCGCGTCCAGCACCGGGTACCACGCCTGCCGGCGGTGCGTGACGCCGTGGACGAGCACGAGCGGGTCGCCTGACCCGTGCCGCTCGAACGCGAGCATCGTTCCTCCTCATGGAGCGCGGCGCGCGCTCACGTCCTCTGCCCCGGGCGACCCGCAAGTTCACGCGGACGTTACCGATCTGCCACGGTAAGGCCTAGTGACCGGGGCCACAATTCGACACGCTGTCACAGGTACTACTGCCCATGTGGCCCACTGCACTAAACACTGGATCGCTTACACCACAGGCGAATCAGCCCTCGGTCCATACCGTGAGGTATGGATCGAGGGTTGCTCGCGCGCGGCTGGCGCCCGGAATGCCGGTTTCGGCGAGGTTACGAGAGGGTGTCCAGGATCGCGTTGAACGTCTTGCTCGGACGCATCGCCTCGAACGCCTTCGCGTCGTCGGGTTGGTAGTAGCCGCCGAGGTCGACCGAACCGCCCTGTACGCCGTTGAGCTCGCCGACGATGGTGTCCTCGTCGCGGGCGAGCGCTTCGGCGGCCGGCGCGAACGCGGCGGCCAGGTCGGCGTCCTCGCGCTGCGTCGCCAGCTCCTGCGCCCAGTAGCGTGCGAGGTAGTAGTGGCTGCCCCGGTTGTCGAGTTCGCCGACCTTGCGCGACGGCGACTTGTTCTCGTCCAGGAATGTGCCCGTCGCACGGTCGAGCGCGTCGGCCAGCACCTTCGCCTTCGCATTGCCGGTCTTGTCCGCGAGCATCTCCAGCGAGGGGGCGAGCGCGAGGAACTCGCCGAGCGAGTCCCAGCGCAGGTGGTTCTCCTTCACGAACTGCTGGACGTGCTTGGGCGCCGATCCGCCGGCACCGGTCTCGAACAGGCCGCCGCCGTTCATCAACGGCACGATCGAGAGCATCTTCGCGCTGGTGCCGAGCTCGAGGATCGGGAACAGGTCGGTGAGGTAGTCGCGCAGCACGTTGCCGGTGACCGAGATCGTGTCCTTGCCGGCGCGGGCGCGCTCGAGCGTGAAGCGCGTGGCGGCGGCAACGTCCAGGATCTCGAGCTGCAGGCCGTCGGTGTCGAGCTCATCGAGTGCGGGCCGGACCTTCTTGAGCAGCTCGGCGTCGTGCGCGCGGGACTCGTCCAGCCAGAACACCGCGGGCGCACCGGTGGCGCGGGCGCGCTCGACGGCCAGCTCGACCCAGTTGCGGATCGGCGCGTCCTTGGTCCGGCACATGCGCCAGATGTCGCCCGCCTCGACGTCGTGCGTGAGCAGCGTCGCGCCCGTGTCGTCGACGACGCGGACCGTGCCCGGCGCGGTGATCTCGAAGGTCTTGTCGTGCGAGCCGTACTCCTCGGCCTGCTGCGCCATGAGTCCGACGTTGGGCGTGGTGCCCATGGTTGACGGGTCGAAGGCGCCGTGCTGCTTGCAGTGCTCGATGGCCTCCGCATACAGCGGCGCGTAGGACGAGTCGGGGATGACGTACTTGGTGTCCTGCTGCTTGCCCTCGGCGTTCCACATCTGCCCGGACGTACGGATCGCGGCCGGCATCGAGGCGTCGATGATGACGTCGCTGGGCACGTGCAGGTTCGTGATGCCGCGGTCGGAGTCGACCATCGCGATCGCCGGGCCGGCCGCGATCGCCGCGTCGACCGCAGCCTTCGCTTCGGGATGCGCGCTGAGCAGCGAACCGAGGCCGTCGTTGGGGCTCACGTCCGGGTAGCTGTCGTACACCTCGCCGACGACCGCACGCACTGCATGCCCGAAGATGATCGGGTCGGAGACCTTCATCATCGTGGCCTTCAGGTGCACCGAGAACAGCACGCCCTGCGCCTTCGCCTCGGCGACCTGTGCGCGAAGGAACGCGTCGAGCGCCGCCTTGCGCATCACCGCTGCGTCGAGCACCTCGGCGGCCTGCACCGGCATCGAGTCCTTCAGCACGGTGACCGCACCGTCGGAAGTGACGTGTTCGATGCGCACCGTCGTCGGCTCGGCCACCGTGACCGACTGCTCGGTGGTGCGGAAGCAGCCGTCGTCCATCGTCGACACGTGCGACCTCGAGTCGGCAGACCACGGGCCCATCGAGTGCGGGTGCTTCCTCGCGTAGGCCTTGACCGACGCCGGCGCGCGCCGGTCGGAGTTGCCCTCGCGCAGCACCGGGTTGACTGCCGAGCCCTTGACCGAGTCGTAGGCCTCGCGCGCGTCGTCGTAGTCGGGCAGCTCGTAGCCGTGCTGACGCAGTTCCTCGATCGCCGCCTTGAGCTGCGGCATGGACGCGCTGACGTTGGGCAGCTTGATGATGTTGGCGTCCGGGGTCTTGGCCAGCTCGCCGAGCTCGCCGAGGTCGTCGCGCTGCTTGCCGAACGCGGCGAGGATGCGCCCCGACAGCGAGATGTCGCGCCGCTCGACCTCGACACCCGCGGGGGCGGCGAACGCCTCGATGATCGGCAGGAACGAGTGCGTGGCCAGCATGGGCGCCTCGTCGGTGTGCGTATAGATGATCTTCACGCCGGATTCCTCCGCAGCTCGCTCAGTTCTCTTGACGTCAAGATACCTTGCCGCCGAAAAGCCTCGTCAAGGCGCCTAGTGTTCCGACCATGAGCGAACCACGCACCCCCACTGCCGTGGATGCCGTCGCTGAGCAGTACCTGGACGACTACTCCGCCCACGACCCGATCGAGGCCACGATGCTGGGCGTGCTGGGTCACGACGACCGGCTGCCCGACTTCACCCCGGAGTGGTGGCAGAGCGGCTCGCAGCTGCGCCTGCGCACACTGGCGGCACTCGAGCGGGCCGAGCCGGTCGATCGCACCGACCGGATCACGATCGCCGCGCTGCGTGACGAACTGGAGGCACGCGAGGCGGTGTACGCCGCCGGGCAGGACGAGCCGCACATCAGCGTGATGTTCACGCCGATGCAGGTGATCCGCGACGTCTTCGACCTCATGCCGACCGACACAGCCGAGCACTGGGAGACCGTGCTGACCCGGTTGCAGGCGGTGCCGACGTCCGTCGACGGGTACATCGCATCACTGCGATGGGCGGCCGAGCGCGGCGAGGTGCGCGCGCGCCGGCAGATCAGCGAGTGCGCGAACCAGTGCTCCGACTACGTGGGCCCGGACGGCTTCTTCACCAGGTTCACCGAGCAGGCCGCGCCGCAGAGCGGCGAGCTGAGCCGGACGCTGCGCGCCGAGCTGGCCGCAGCCGGGCAGCGCGCGGCGCAGTCGTACGAAGGGCTCGAAGCCTTCCTGCGCGACGAATTGCTGCCGCAGGGGCGCGAACGCGACGCCTGCGGTCGCGACCTGTACCGGCTGCACCTGCGCCAGTACCTCGGCTCGTCCGTCGATCTGGACGAGACCTACGCGTGGGGCCAGGAGGAGCTCGCGCGCATCACCGCGGAGATGTCCGCGACCGCCGATCGCATCAAGCCCGGCGCGACCGTGGCCGAGGCCATCGCCCATCTGGACGAGGCCGGCACGCACACGCTGCCCGACACCGACGCGCTGCGTGCGTGGATGCAGGAGACGTCCGACGCCGCGGTCGCGGCGCTCGCCGACACGCACTTCGACATCCCGCAGGCCATCCGCACGCTCGAATGTCACATCGCGCCGACGCACCAGGGCGGCATCTACTACACGCCACCGAGCGAGGACCTGGTCACCCGACCCGGGCGCATGTGGTGGTCGGTGCCGAAGGGCGTCACGCGGTTCGCGACGTGGCGCGAGCGCACCACCGTCTATCACGAGGGCGTGCCCGGGCATCACCTGCAGGGCGCGCAGACCATCTACCGCAAGGAGATGCTCAACCGCTGGCGGCGGGTCGGTGCCTGGGTCAGCGGGCACGGCGAGGGCTGGGCGCTCTACGCCGAGCGGCTGATGGCCGACCTCGGCTTCCTCGACGACCCGGCCGACTACCTCGGCATGCTCGACGGCCAGTCACTGCGCGCCGCCCGCGTCGTGCTCGACATGGGCGTGCACTGCGAGCTGCCGGCGCCGGCCGAGGTCGGCGGCGGCGACTGGACCTACGACAAGGCGTGGCAGTTCCTGTCCGCGCACGCCAACATGGCCGAGGGCTTCCGTCGCTTCGAGCTCAACCGCTATCTCGGCTGGCCGGGCCAGGCGCCGTCGTACAAGATCGGCGAGCGGTTGTGGCTGCAGCTACGCGACGACGCCCGGCGTCGCGAGGGCAACGCGTTCGACCTCAAGGCGTTCCACCGGCGTGCGCTCGACCTCGGCTCGGTCGGCCTCGACACGCTGCGCGCGGCCGTGCTCCAGGAGATCTGACCCCGTGCTCATCCATCCCTGGGACGCGGGCGCCTCCGAGCAGGAGTGGACGGCGTTCGTGCGCGCGCAGGGCTTCGGGCACCTCGTCGCGGCCGGGCGCGACCGGGACGTGCCGGTGGTCGTGCCGACCCAGTTCGTGCTCGCCGCACCGGACGAGGTCGTGCTGCACCTGGCCCGGCCCAACCCGATCTGGCCGGCGCTCGTGGAGAACCCGGCGGTGCTGCTCAGCGTGGCCGGCGACTGGTCCTACATCCCGACGCACTGGAAGGCGATCGGCGACGAGGACCCCCGGCTGGGCGTGCCGACCACGTACTACGCCGCGGTGCAGCTCATCGCGGACGCGACCGTGGTCGACGACGACGAGGGCAAGGCCGCGATCCTGCGCCTGCAGCTGGGCGACACCGAGCCGGACGGCGGCGCCGCCGACCCGCTCGAGCACGGCCGGCGGCTCAACAGCATCCGCGGGCTGCGGCTCGCGGTGCGCGAGGTGCGCGCAAAGTTCAAGTACGGCGGCAACGCCGACGATGCGCACCGGGCCGTCGTGGCCGAGCACCTGGCGCAGCGCGGCGGACCGGGCGACGCTGCGGCGCTGGAACACCTGCGCCGCCGCACCCCGCTAGATCAGGCCGAGTGACTGGACGGCGTCGCGCTCCGCGACGAGCTCGGCGACCGACGCGACGATCTTGCCGCGGGAGAAGTCGTTGATGTCGACGCCGTCGATGATCTGCCACTCGCCGTCGACCGCGCGGCACGGGAACGAACTGATGATGCCTTCGGCGACGCCGTACGAACCGTCCGATACGACCGACGAGGACGTCCAATCGGTGCCGTTGACCCAGTCGTAGACGTGATCGACCGCGGCGTTCGCGGCCGAGGCCGCCGA
>JAICKR010000097.1 GCA_025927835.1 Jatrophihabitans sp.
CAGCAGACGTTGCTGCTCAACGGTCTGCGCGACCGCATCGTGGTGCAGGTCGACGGGCAGATGAAGACCGGCCGCGACGTCGTCGTCGCCGCGTTGCTCGGCGCCGAGGAGTTCGGCTTCGCCACGGCACCGCTCGTGGTCAGCGGCTGCGTGATGATGCGCGTCTGCCACCTCGACACCTGCCCGGTCGGCATCGCCACCCAGAACCCGGTGCTGCGCGAGCGGTTCGACGGCAAGCCGGAGTTCGTGGAGAACTTCATGCTGTTCATCGCCGAGGAGGTGCGCGAACTGCTTGCCTCGCTCGGCTTCCGCACCCTCGAGGAGGCCATCGGCCAGGTCGGCGTGCTGGACACGTCGCGGGTGGCCGAGCACTTCAAGGCGGCCAAGCTCGATCTCTCGCCGATCCTGCACGAGGTCGATTCGCGCTTCGGCGACCAGGACCGGTTCTGCAGCAAGCCGCAGGACCACGGCCTGGACCGGGCCCTCGACAACGCCCTCATCGCGCTGGCCCGTCCCGCCCTCGAGGACGGCACGCCGGTCACCGTCTCGCGCAAGATCGTGAACCGGAACCGGACCGTCGGGACCATGCTCGGGCACGAGGTGTCCAAGCGCTACGGCGCGGCGGGGCTCCCGGACGGCACCATCGACGTCACGTTCCACGGCTCGGCCGGCCAGTCGTTCGGTGCCTTCGTCCCGCGCGGCATCACGTTGCGCCTGTTCGGCGACGCGAACGACTACGCCGGCAAGGGTCTGTCCGGTGGCCGGCTGGTCCTGCGGCCCGACGAGCGGGCACGCTTCGTGGCCGAGCAGAACATCGTGGCCGGCAACGTCATGCTGTTCGGCGCCACGAGCGGCGAGGCGTTCATTCGCGGTGTCGTCGGTGAGCGGTTCGCCGTGCGCAACTCGGGGGCCAGCGCGGTCGTCGAGGGCGTGGGCGATCACGCCTGTGAGTACATGACCGGCGGGCGGGTCGTCGTGCTCGGCCCCACGGGACGCAACTTCGGGGCCGGCATGTCGGGTGGCGTCGCCTACGTCTTCGACCCGGCCCGGAACTTCGCCGCGGACCTGAACACCGAGTTGGTCGATCTCGAACGGCTGGACGACGACGACCGGCACGCACTGAAGGAACTCGTGACGCGCCACCACGAGTGCACGGACTCGGTCGTGGCAGCGCGAATACTGGCCGACTTCGACAGGCGGGTGACCCAGTTCGTGAAGGTCATGCCGCGTGATTACCGACGGGTGCTCGAAGCGATCGAGCGGGCGACAGAGAGTGGCGACGACGTGAACGAGGCGATCATGGCGGCAGCTCGTGGCTGACCCGTCCGGCTTCCTGAAGCATCCGGACCGGGTGACGCCGCAGCGTCGTCCGATTCCGATCCGGCTGAGCGACTGGAAGGAGGTCTACGAGCCGTTCTCGCACGAGGCGCTGCAGACCCAGGCCAGCCGGTGCATGAACTGCGGCATCCCCTTCTGTCATCACGGCTGCCCGCTCGGCAACCTGATCCCGGAGTGGAACGACCTCGTCCATCGCGGCCGCTGGGCCGACGCGATCGACCGGCTGCACGCGACCAACAACTTCCCGGAGTTCACCGGCCGGCTGTGCCCGGCGCCGTGCGAGGCCGCGTGCGTGCTCGGCATCAGTCAGCCGGCGGTCACCATCAAGCAGGTCGAGGTCGAGATCATCGACCACGCGTTCGCGCACGATCTGGTCGTGCCGGTGCGGCCGCTGCAGCTGACCGGCCGCACCGTGGCCGTCGTGGGATCAGGCCCTGCAGGTCTGGCCGCCGCCCAGCAACTGACGCGAGCCGGCCACTCCGTGACGGTGTTCGAGCGCGACGATCGCATCGGTGGACTGCTGCGCTACGGCATCCCCGAGTTCAAGATGGAGAAGCGCCACGTCGACCGGCGCATCGAGCAGATGGACGCCGAAGGCACGGTCTTCCGCACCGGCGTGCGCGTCGGTGCGGACCTGACCGCCGAGGAGTTGCGTGCGCAGTTCGACGCCGTCGTGCTGGCCGGTGGCGCGACCGATGCCCGTGACCTGCCCATCCCGGGCCGGGAGCTGGACGGGATCCACCAGGCGATGGAGTACCTGCCGCTGGCCAATCGGGTGCAGCAGGGCGACCTCGCCGAGTCGCCCATCTCGGCGGCCGGCAAGAAGGTCGTCATCATCGGCGGCGGCGACACCGGCGCCGACTGCCTCGGCACGGTGCTGCGCCAGGGCGCCGCGACGGTGCACCAGTTCGAGATCATGCCGCGCCCGCCCGAGGCGCGTGCCACGTCCACGCCGTGGCCGACCTACCCGCTGATGTTCCGCGTCTCGTCGGCGCACGAAGAGGGTGGCGAACGGGTGTTCTCGGTCAACACCGACTCGTTCACGGGCGTGGACGGCCGGGTCAGCGCCCTCAACGCGTACGAGGTCGAGCTGAAGGACGGCCGGTTCGAGAAGGTCGACGGGACCGAATACACGCTGGAGGCCGACCTCGTGCTGCTGGCGATGGGCTTCGTCGGTCCCGAGAAGCCGGGTCTGCTTACCGATCTGGGCGTGGATCTCGACGCCCGCGGGAATGTCGCGCGGGGCGCGAACTTCGAGACGTCGGTGCCCGGCGTGTTCGTGGCCGGCGACATGGGCCGCGGGCAGTCGCTGATCGTGTGGGCGATCGCGGAAGGCCGCGCTGCGGCTGCCGGAGTCGACGCGTTCTTGCAGGGTGAGTCCGCTCTGCCCGCGCCCATCCGGCCGACGACGATGGCGCTGCGCTGATGCCCACGTCCTCGACCGACCTGCTGCTCAACCCGCGCAGGTACGACCCGGCGCACTTCGACGCCGCGACGCGCCGGCTGCTGCGCGCGACCATCGACTGGCTGGAGGCGGGCGGGCTCGGCAAGCTCACCGCCGAGTACCACGCCCACTCGTGGTACCCGGACTTCCTCGAGTTCGTGGCGAAGGAGAAGGTCTTCGCGACGTTCATGACTCCGGGCCGCGACGCGGACGGTGATGCCGAGAAGCGGTGGGACACGGCGCGCGTCGCGGCGATGTCCGAGGTGCTCGGGTTCTACGGCCTCACCTACTGGTACCCGTGGCAGGTCACCTGCCTCGGCCTGGGCCCGGTGTGGCAGAGCGACAACGCGGCGGCGCGGGCGCGCGCGGCGGCGGCCCTCGACGCGGGCGGGGTGGCCGCGTTCGGGCTGTCCGAGCGCGAGCACGGCGCCGACATCTACTCCTCCGACATGGTGTTGACGCCGAACGGCGACGGCACGTACCGCGCAACCGGCGGCAAGTACTACATCGGCAACGGCAACTGCGCGCGAACGGTGTCGGTGTTCGGCCGCATCGACGGTGTCGAGGGCGCCGATCAGTACGTCTTCTTCTACGCCGACAGCACGCACCCGAACTATCACGTCGTGCAGAACGTCGTGCCGTCGCAGAACTACGTGTCGGAGTTCCGGCTCGAGGACTACCCGGTCACGCCTGACGACATCCTGCACACCGGCGACCAGGCGTTCAGTGCGGCGCTGAACACCGTCAACGTCGGCAAGTTCAACCTGTGCTTCGGGGCGATCGGGCTGGCGACGCACGGCTTCTACGCCTCGATCGCGCATGCGCATCACCGCGTCCTGTACGGCAAGCCGGTCACCACCATGTCGCACGTGCGCGCAGGGTTCGTCGAGGCCTACGCCCGGCTCGTCGCGATGAAGCTGTTCAGCGACCGCGCCGTCGACTACTTCCGCACGGCGAGCCCGGACGATCGCCGCTACCTGCTGTTCAACCCGGTCACCAAGATGAAGGTGACCACCGAGGGCGAGCGGGTCATGCAGCTGCTCGGTGACATCGTCGCCGCAAAGGGTTTCGAGAAGGACAACTTCATCACCATCGCCAAGTACGACACGACCTGCCTGCCGAGGTTGGAGGGCACGGTCGCGGTGAACCTCGCGCTCGTGCTCAAGTTCATGCCGGCCTACCTGTTCCTGCCCGAGGAGTACCCGCCGGTGCCGACCCGGCAGGACGCGGCCGATGACGAGTTCCTCTGGCGGCAGGGCCCGACCCGCGGGCTGGGCAAGATCCGCTTCCACGACTGGAAGGCGGCCTACGCCGCCGCGGCAGACGTACCCAACGTCGCGGTCTTCACCGAGCAGGTCGAAGCGTTCGTGAGGTTGCTGCAGACCGCGCCGCCCGCCGACGAGCAGCTCGGCGACCTCGACCTCACCCTCGCGGTCGGCGAACTTTTCACGCTGATCGTCTACGGGCAGCTCATCCTCGAACAGGCGCAGCTGCTGGACCTGGACCGTGATGTGCTCGACGAGATCTTCGCGGTGCTCGTGCGCGACTTCTCCGCCGGCGCCATCGCCCTCCACGGCAAGGCCGCGTCGAGCCCGGCGCAACAGGAGTGGGCGCTCGGCGCGGTGCGCAAGCCGGTGACCGATGCCGACGCGCAGGAGCGCGTGTGGGCGCAGGTCGTCGGCCTCGCCGGCGCCTACGCCATGAATCCCTGAGCCGCTGGCCAGGGACGTCATGTCGACGCCGATCCTTCATAGACTCGCGACGTGGCACGCGGATCGGCGCAGGACCGGCTGATCGGCGGTCTCGAATGCATCGTCATGGGCTCGGGGCCGCCGCTCGTGATGCTGCCCGGTCTCGCGCCGGAGAACGGACGCCCGACCACGCGGGCGATCCGCAACGGTGAGCTGCAGGCGATGGCGCGCTACGCGCGCAGCCACACCGTCTACTGGGTCGGTCGGCCGGCCGGCCTCGCCCGCGGGACGTCCTTCGCGCAGCTCACCGCGGCCACCGCAGACGCGCTGCGTGCCGAGTTCGGTGGGCCCGTCCGCGTCGCAGGCATCAGCACGGGTGGTTCGATCGCCCAGCAACTCGCTGCCGAGCATCCCGGCTGTGTCGAGCGGCTGGTTCTGGTCAGCACCGGCTGCCGTCTTGGTGTGCACGCGGCGGCCACACAACGCGTGCTGATCGGCGTCGCGGCGCGCGGGCGCACCCGGCCGATGATGGCGGCCGTGGCGTGGGACCTCGTCCCGCCCTGGCGTGGACGCATGCCGGCCGCTGCGCTCGCGTATCTGGCCGGGCCGCGGCTCTACCCGCGAGCCAGGGACCTCACCGACCTGCTCGTCACGCTGGAGGCCGAGGACGCGTTCGACCTGAGCACGCTGCCGACGATCACCGCCCCGACCCTGATCGTCAACGGCGGCCGGGACCGGTTCTACGAACGCGCGGTGGTCGACGAGACGGTCCGGCTCATCCCGAACTCGCGGCTGGCGCTGTACCCGGCGCGGGGGCACGTCACCGTGTCGACCGACCGGCGCGCGATCGACGAGATCCGAGCCTTCCTGGCCTGAGCCGGCCGGGGCCTGCTGTTGACACCGGTGCCTATCAGCGATAGTTTTCCGATCACTGATAGGAAGAGTGTCCATAGGGGGACGGCTCAGGTGACAGCTTCGCCGCAGTCCGACCGCCGAGTCCAGCGGCGTGAGGCGAAGGTCGCAGCGATCCTCGACGAGGCGTGGAAGCTTGCGCATCGCGACGGGCTCGCCGCGGTCTCGCTGCGTGACCTCGCCGACGCGGTCGGGCTGCGGCAACCCTCGCTGTACGTCTACTTCGAGTCGAAGGCCGATCTGTACGACGCGATGTTCGCCGACGGCTACCGCCAGCTGCTGGCCTACATCGGCACCAGGCGTCGGGCCGACGACCCGCGCCAGGCGCTCGCCAACCTGGTGACCGATTGCGTGCGCTTCTCCAGCGACGACGTCGTCCGCCACCAGCTCCTGTTCCAGCGCACGATCCCGGGCTTCGAGCCGTCGCAGGCGTCGATGACACTCGCCGTCGAGTTCTACAACCTCGCACGGGAACGCTGCGATGCCGCGGGCATCCGCACCCAGGCAGACATGGACGTACTCACCGCGCTGATCAGCGGGCTCGCGCATCAGCAGGTCGCGAACAACCCCGGCGGCCGCCGCTGGGTCCGCTACGCCGACCGGGTCGTCGAGATGTTTCTCGCCGATCTCGACCGGCGCACCACACTCGAGAGGAACTCACGATGATGACCGCCACCGACACGCGCTCCATCCCGCGCATCAAGCACGCCGAGGCGATGAAGATCACCGCCGTCGAGAACGAGAAGTTCGCCGCCGCGCTGCGCGACCTGCGTCCCGACGACTGGGCCAAGCCGACCGACTGCGCGCGATGGGACGTCCGCGCGCTCGCCGCGCATGTCGTCGGCTCTGCCGCGGGCCAGGCCTCGCCCCGCGAGTTCGTGCGCCAGGTGCGCACCGGCAAGCCGATCGTGAACGAGATCGGCGCGGAGTTCTGGTGGGACGGCATGAACGAGCTGCACGTCCGCGAACGGACCGAGCTCAGCGTCGACGAGCTGCAGGCCGAGTGGGCGGTGAACTCGAGCCGCGCATTGCGCGCCCGCCGCCGGCTGCCCCGTCCGATCGCGATGCTGCCGCTGCTCAAGCTGCCGGCCCCGGTCGGCCGCAAGCCGGTCGGCTACCTCTTCGACATGGGGTTCACCCGCGACACGTTCGCGCACCGCATCGACCTGACGCACGCGGCCGGCACCACGTTCGACGCCGACGCCGAGCACGACGGGCGCATCATCGCCGACCTTGTCGCGGAATGGGCGGAGACCCACGGCGAGCCGTTCACGCTCCGGCTCACCGGACCCGCGGGCGACACGTACACCTCGGGCGAGAACGGCGAGCGCGTCGAGCTCGACGCCCTCGACTTCGTCCGCACGCTCGCCGGTCGTGTCGAAGGCACCGGCGTGATGCGCCACCCGCTCCCGCTCTGACCGGACGCTTCGCCGGGGCTCTGCCCAGTTCGAAGAGTGCTAGCTGATCGGCTCACGCCGTCTGCGTAACGGCGCGCCCAGCGCGTGTAGATGGCGCAGCACGATCACGTACGAGCCGAACAGTGACGTCTCGGCGTACGACACCGAGTGCGACGCGCAGAACTCGCGCACCAGGCGTTGCGCCTTGCGCAGGTTCGGGCGCGGCATGTTCGGGAAGAGGTGGTGCTCCACCTGGTAGTTGAGCCCGCCGAGCACGTTGTCGGTCAGCCAGCCGCCCCGGACGTTGCGTGAGGTGAGCACCTGGCGGCGCAGGAAGTCGGTGCTGCCACCGGGCGGGATGATCGGCATGCCCTTGTGGTTCGGTGCGAACGAACAGCCCATGTAGAGGCCGAAGACGGCCTGGTGCACGGCGAAGAAGGCCGCGGCCTTGCCCGGCCCGAGCACGAGCACGAGCGCCGAGAGGTAGCCGACCACGTGCATCGCGAAGAGGACGATCTCCAACTTGCGGTACCGCGCGGAGCGCGTCGGCGGATCCTGCAGCAGGAACCGGGCGCTCGCGACGTGCAGGTTCAGCCCTTCGAGCATCAGCAGCGGGAAGAACAACGCGGCCTGGTGACGTGCGATGAACCGGCCGAGTCCGGCGTGCCGCGAAGCGATCTGCTCGGTCGTGAACGCGAGGACGCCGTCGCCGATGTCGGGATCGTGGCCCTCCTCGTTCGGTCGTGCGTGATGCCGGTTGTGCTTGTCGACCCACCAGCCGAAGCTCAGGCCGGTGAGCAGATTGCCGGAGACGACGGTGAGCAGGTCATTGGCCCGGCGGCTTCGCCAGATCTGCTGGTGCCCGCCATCGTGGCCGAGGAAGGCAACCTGCGTGAACGCCAGCCCGAGCACTGCGGCGATGACCAACTGGAACCAGGAGTCGCCGAGCGTGACGAAGACGAGCCACGACGTGGCGAACAGCGCCAGCGTCGCGCCGATGCGCAGCGCGTAGCTGCCGTAGCGACGCTCGAGCAGGCGCGCGTCCCGAACCTGACGGCACAGCACGGCGAAGTCGCTTCCGCGGCGGGTATCGGTGGGACGGTCGTCAACGACCAGACTCATGCGCAACCCGGACTCTCGATCGTTGCCGACAATGCTGGGTGCCCGCCGGATCACCTCCAGCATGGCGGCTCGGGCGGCAAGAAACCAGAAACCCTCTACCGGCACACAACCGGAGGCTCCGTCCGGTCGGGTCGGGCGCCGGGAGTTCGACTGGTAGCCTGTAGTCAGCGGCACCTAGGCCGCACCTCTTGCGGGCGAGCCTCCCGCCGCCGACGCGCTGATCGCCGAACCGCCGCCCTGACGGGCCGATCGCTGCCGATCGCGTGTCACCCGAATCGTTTGGAACACCTGTGACCGCATCAGCCACTCCTGTCATCCCTGCGCGCGCATCGGCCGGCTTCGCCGACCTCGGCGTGCCGTCGGTGCTCGTCCGCGCTTTGGCCGACGCCGGCATCACCCGGCCGACGCCGATCCAGGCGGCGACGCTGGGCGACGCCATCGCCGGCCGCGATGTCCTCGGCCGTGCCCGCACGGGCTCCGGCAAGACCCTCGCCTTCGGGCTCCCGATGCTCGCCCGGCTCGCGGATGCGCCGCGTACGAAGCAGCCGCGCGGGCTGGTCGTGCTGCCCACTCGCGAACTCGCCCAGCAGGTCGAGAGCGCATTGCGCCCGCTTGCCAAGCGCCTCGGGCTGCGCACCGCAGTCATCGTCGGAGGCACGTCCATCACGAACCAGCTGGCGAGCCTGCGCAACGGCGTGGACGTCGTCATCGCCACGCCCGGCCGCCTCGTCGATCTGATGCAGCGCCGCGCGATCGCGCTCGACGCCATCTCGATCGCGGTACTCGACGAAGCCGACCACATGGCCGACCTCGGCTTCCTGCCCGATGTGACCCGCATCCTCGACGCCACTCCGCGCGACCGCCAGTGCCTGCTGTTCTCGGCGACCCTCGACCGCGGCGTCGACCGGATCGTCAAGCGCTACCTCTCGCACCCGGCCGAGCACAACGTCGACGCCACCGACCTGGCGGTCCCGGACATGACGCACCGGGTCTTCTGCCTGCAGCGCGCCGACAAGATCGACGTCGCCGCCGAGATCGCCGCGCGCGGTGAGCGCACGCTGTTCTTCGTGCGCACCAAGCACGGTGCCGACCGCTTGGCGCGCCAGTTCCGCAGCCGCGGCATCGACGCCGTCGCGCTGCACGGCAACCTCAACCAGAACCAGCGCCGTCGCGCGCTCGACGCGTTCGCGGACGGACGATGCCCGGTCCTCGTCGCCACCGACGTGGCCGCGCGCGGCATCCACGTCGACGCGCTCGACCTGGTCGTGCACTACGACCCGCCCACCGACCCCAAGGTCTACGCGCACCGCTCAGGCCGCACGGCCCGCGCCGGCGCGAGCGGGATGGTGCTCAGCCTCGTCGAGCCCGAGCAGCGCAGGGACCTCGCCCGGTTGCACGCCCTCGCCCAGGTCGACGCGAAGACGTCGACCGTCCGGCCGGGACACCCTGCGTTGCGCGACCTGAGCGACGTGAGCGACACCGAGAGTGTCGCCGTTCCGCAGCGCAGTGACAGCAACCCGCACCGCGCCCGGAAGCGTTCCGCGCCGCGGCACCCGCGACACTCGGGACGAGCGCGTGCCGGGACGCCGAGCGGCGATCGTCGCCCGGCGAAGCTGGTCGGCTGACCTACGCGACCAACTCGCGCAATTCGTCGAGCGCGGGCAGGTGGTCGCTCTTCACGAGGATGGCGTGCAGCCCGAGTCCGGCTGCCGCGGCGACATTGCCCGGAGCGTCGTCGAGGAACACCGCCCGCTGCGGCGCGACGTCGCCGAGGCGCTGCAGGGTGAGCTCGAAGATCCGCCGGTTCGGTTTGCGGACGCCTTCCTCGCAGGAGTCGACGACGACGTCGAAGAGCTCGTCCAGCGGCAGCAGCGCGCGCCACTTCGGCCCGTACTCGCGGATGTTGTTCGTCACGATCGCGGTCTTGAGCCCGAGGGACTTGATCTCGCGTGCGGCCGCGACGACGTCGTCGCGCACGATGTTCCCGGTACCGATGGCGCCGCCCAGCACCGCGATCGGATCGATGTCGAACCCGGACTCCTGCGCCAGGGCGCCGATGCCGGCGAGTGCTTCTTCGGCGCTGATCTCGCCGCGCTCGAGCCGATGCCACGGGTGGTCGGTGTCCTCGTCGTAGCGGCCGAAGCAGGTCAGCAGCACCGTCTCCGGCGGCATGCCGAACCCGCTCGCGGCTCGGTACACCACCTCGAATGGTGACGGCAGGAAAACTCCGCCGAAGTCGAAGAGCACCGCGTCGAATCGCATGCCTGCATTCTGCGTTGGGCGGGCGGCGGTCGAATCACCGCCCACCCAACGGATCGGCGTAGGTCCGACTAGCTGTGGCGCACCACGGTGATGTCGATGCTGAAGGTCACTGCGTCATCCGCCGAGGTGCCCGGCGGCGGCACGTCGCCGGGGTCGAGGAAGTCGCCCAGCGTCCCGTCCTGCGACTGGTTACAGGTGATCGTCGACTGGTTGTGGTTGCCGTTGCCGCCACCCTTGACCTCATCGAACGAGAAGACCGTCTGCTGGATCGTGCTGTCGTACAGCGATCCGGCGAATTCGATCGGCACCGCGTGTCCCGTGCCGCCGCTGACGATCTTTGCCGCGCTCCAGCCACCGTGCTCGCTGCTGTTGTTCTCGTTCGAGCGGACGGTGAGCTGCTGGCCGTCGCAGGTGATCACCTGCTCGGTCTGCGCCGCGGACGCGGCCGGCGCGGTGAGTGCGGCGACTCCGACACACGATGCGAACGCCGCGATGACGGCGCCGTATCGAACTGACTTGCTGCGCATGCTGCCTCCGTAGACATTGCTGCCCACCCTCCCGCGGGTGCCGACACCGTACGACGCCGTTGATCGTCGTGCGCGACGACGATCTTGGCGTTCTCTAAGGCAGCGCTTCGGCGATGCTCAACAGCAGTTCGTCCTCGACGGGGTAGGGCAGCGACAGCGAGACGCGTGCCACGAGGCCGGCGAACCGCTCGCGCAGCTCGACGCGTACTCGGTCGAGTTCGCCCACCACCGCGAACATGTTCAGCATGTCGTCGTCGATCAGCGACTCGAGCTCGTCCCAGCGCCCGGTCTTGGTCAGCGCCCGCGCCTCGTCGTGCAGCGCCGACCAGCCGTGGTGCGCGAGAACGGGCTCATAGGCAGGAGTCGACGCGTAGAAGCCGATCTGACGCCGCGTGCCGGCGATCGCGTCGCGCAGCTCCGTGTCGGTACGCCCGGTGGCGACCATGATCATGGCGGCCAGCGTGTAGGGCTCGTCCGACAAGCCGGCCTCGGCCCGGCAGCGGGCGACGCGGGAAACGACGGCGTCCTGCAGGTAGGTGCGCGAGATGAGCGGGTGGGTGAGCAACCCGTCGGCCGCGGTAGCCGCGACGTCGACCATGAGCGGCCCGACGGCGGCGAGCCAGATCGGCGGACTCGTGAAACCCAGCGGCCCTGGGGAGAACAGCGGCGGCATCAGCGTGTGCGTGTAGAACTCGCCGCGGAAGTCGAGCACCCCGCCGGTCTGCCACGCGTGCCAGATCGCGCGGAGCGCGTGGACGTACTCGCGCATCCGCGCGGCCGGGCGTGACCACGGCATGCCGTAGCGGTACGCGATGTGCGGCTTGATCTGGGTGCCCAGGCCGAGGATCGCGCGGCCCTCACTGATCCGGTGCAGGTGGTACGCGGAGTAGGCCATCGTCATCGGCGTGCGCGCGAACGCGATCGCGACGCCGGTGCCCAGGCGCAGCCGCGCCGTCGACGTCGCGGCGAGCGTGAGCGAGATGAACGGGTCGTTCTGCCCTTCGGGGACGAAGAACCCGTTGATGCCGCGCTCCTCGGCCGCACGCGCCAGCGCCGGAATGCGGCGATGGTCGCCATGGAACGAGACGTCGATGTCCATAGCGCTGCATCATTCCGTGCCGAGCCACAGCGGGTCCTCACGTCACGGGCCTACGGTTCCGTCCTGGCCAGGACGAGAGGACCCGCTATGACCACCCCGCCCAGCGGCGACGGTGCCGACGCGGCTGCCGACAGTCGCCCCGAAGCTGACACCGCACCGCCGGGCGGTGGCGCGGCAGAGCTGGAGACCAGCACGATCCCCCCTGCCGCGCCACCGCCGCCATACCCGCCGCCCCCACCGCCTCCCTGGCTCGCGCCGGTCGCGCGCCCGCCGCGGGTGCTCTGGATCAACCCCGCGCGGCGCCAGCACGTGTGGGGCAGCGCGGCGGTGGCCGGGCTCGTCCTGCTCGGGGCGGGCATCGGCATCGGCTGGGCGACCTCCGA
>JAICKR010000023.1 GCA_025927835.1 Jatrophihabitans sp.
CCAACAGCCCGGGTTCCTCACCCCACACAGAGTCAGGAGACTCCAATGTACGACAAGCTGCAGGCGATCCGCGAGCGTCGCGCCAACGGTGAGAAGGGCTTCACCCTCATCGAGCTCTTGGTTGTCGTCGTCATCATCGGCATCCTCGTCGCCATCGCCATCCCGCTGTACCTGCACTTCGAGAACGGTGCCAAGACGAGCTCGGCGGAGTCGGACGCGCACGGCCTGACCAACACGGTCAAGCTCTGCCAGAGCGACAACGGCGGCACCCTGCCGGCGAGCGTCACGCAGGCCACGGCCGGCGGCACGGTGTCCTTCACGGAGTGCGCGGGCGACGAGTTCAACCTGTCGACGGGCAACACCGCGGTCTACACCGCCTCGGGTTCTGGTCCGGACGACTTCACCGTCGCCGTCACGTCCGAGTCGGGCAAGACCGCCACGTACGACAGCTCGACCGGTCACACCCTCGTCACCGGCTGACGGTCGCCGCGTAACTGAGTAGCTAGTCCCTGGTGGGGGCGCGCCACGCGCGTCCCCACCAGGATCCCTCCCGTCAAAGCCACCGATTTCCCGGATACGGAGGTGTCCCATGCCCGCACACCGCTTGTCGCGATTCGCCACCCGCGCGCGCGGCCGGCATGCCGAGACATCCGACACCGAGTCCGGCTTCGCCCTCACCGAGGTGCTCGTCGCCGGCATGATCTTCGCGATCGTCAGTGTGGCCGCAGTCGCCGCCACCAACGCCGGCATCCACAGCTCCAGCGCGACCCATCAGCGTGTGGTCACCGCGAACGTCGCGCAGCAAGCGATCCAGCAGGCCGTTAACATGCCGCGAGCCAGCCTCACCGCCACCCCGTCCCCCGCCGACAGCACCGTGACCGTCGGTAACGGCAAGTACAAGGTGCAGCGCTCCATCGAGTACCGGCCCGCCGGCGCGAACGCCTGCCCGAGCACCGTCGCCGTCGGCACGCCGTACGCGATCGTCGTGCACGTCAGTGCGGTCCCGATCGCCGACAGCACCCGGTCCGTGCAGATGGACACGGTGCTCGCATGCTGAGCACGGCACCGCGCGCACCGCACCGGCTTCGCGACGACCGCGGGTTCACGCTCACCGAGCTGCTCGTCGCGATGGTCATCGCGTCGATCGTCGGCGCTCTGGCGCTGTCCTGGTTCATCGGCGCCAGCAACGCGACGACCACCACGACCGATGTCGACAATGCCACCGCGAGTGCGCGCAACGTGCTGCAGACCTGGGGCAAGATGCTCCAGCTCGCCGGCGCATCGGCAGGCGTCGGCACCACGACCAACGGCTTGCAGACCATCAGCCCGACGTCGATCACCTTCACCGCGTACCTGAAGAACAGCGGCGCGTGCAGCCCGGAGACGAGCTGCGCGCCACTGAGCACCACGAGCGTGACGCTGGGCCTCAACAACGCCATGCTCGTCGAGGCGTTCGACAGCAACAGCCCGTCGGTCGTCCTCTCGAACACCACGACCGCGGCGGACACCAGCGGTTGCCTGTTCGTTGCCTACACGGCCGACGGCCTGCTCGGCTGCTCGAGCAGCCTCACCAGCACCCAGCTGGAGAGCGTCACGAGCGTCGTGCTGGCGTTCAAGGTCCTCACCGCGAACGGGAGCTCACGCACCTTCCAGACCACCGCGGCGTTCGGGAACGGGGCGTCGCAATGATCGGCTGGTTGAGCGCCGCGCGGCGGCGCCGGGCGGCCGCGATGTCCGAGGACGCCGGCTTCATCCTCCCCTACGTCCTGCTCGTCACCTTCCTCGTCATGGTCGGCACCGCGGCGATGCTCGGCACCGTCGCCGCTAATAGCGTCCCGGCCCGGCGCAGTCAGGGCTCCGAGACGGCGCTGGCCGCGGCGCAGGCCGGCATCCAGGCCTACGTCGCCGAGCTCGACGCGAACTGCTCGAGCTACTACGCGGTGACGAGCACCTACTCCATCCAGGAGTGCTCGTGGCCGGCCAGCGCCGCCGCGACGCCGCTGGTCAGCGGCAGCAACGGTGCCCCGGCGCTCAGCACCGGCAGCTACTCGGTGCAGGCGTCCAACACGAGCGGCTTCCTGAACTCGAACCAGGACGACATCCGCATCGTCTCGACCGGCACGTCGAGCGGCGAGACGGTCAAGCTGGTGGCCGACGTATCCGGCACGCCGAACGCGCTGCGCTTCAGCTACTTCACCGACCACGAGTCGGTCGACCCGCGCTTCCTGGCGAGCTACTTCCCGGCCCGCTCGGTCAGCGTGCCCGGCTCGTCGCTGCTCACGCTGCTGGGCCTCACGATCGGCAGTACCGCGACCGTCACCTGGAACGGCCTGACGACCGGTTCGGCGATCAACTGCGGCGCGGTCTGGTACAACGACTCGGGCAATCCCACGGTGGGCGGCATCGGCCGCTCCGGCGCCGGCGACGACGTCGTCGAGACCGGCACGCTGAGCCCGGCCGTGGCCGGCGTCTCGCCCTCGATCGACCACAACTGCTCGGTCGCGTTCACCGCCGGCATGAACTTCGACGGCCCCGTCTACAGCCACGACGCGCTGTACGTCAGCAACGGCACGCCGGGCAACACGACCGGCCCCAACTTCAGCGTCCCGACCGCATGCGGCGGCACCACGCTCAGCGACTGCGAGCCGTTGCCGCCCGCATCGTCGGCCTGGTCGTCCGGCGACTCGCCGGTCGCGCCGTCCTCGCCCTACCGCAGCGCCGCAGCGCCGTTGAACGGCACGCCGACCAGCAGCAACGCCAACGTGCAGACCGTGCAGACCAGCAAGTTCGACGTCACGCTGCCGAGCTCGGTCGCCGACGCGGCATCGGTCGCGACGTGCAGCTACACCGGGGACACCACGATCGCACTCAGCGGCGGGACGGCCACGATCTCCGGCGCCGGCGCCGGCGGGCAGTCCGCCGCCTGCCTGGCGGTGGCCGTCAGCAAGACGACGCTCTATGTCACCGGCAACGTCAGCATCGCCGCCAACAGCAACCTGACCACCGGCCGGCTGAGCATCGTCTCGACCGGCGACATCGTGCTCAACGGCAACCTGACCACGTCGGCCGCCGCACCGAGCGCGCTGCCGAAGAACAACAACGGCGAGCCGAGCGCGAGCGGCGACACCCCGGCGATCGACCTGGTGGCGTTGAACAACGTGCGCATCGCGCACACCGTCACCTGTGCCAGCGGCTCGCTCAGCGCGTCCGGCTACTGCGCCAACGACATCACCGGGCTCTACACGACCGACCAGGCCGGTGAGGTCGTCAACAGCGACGGCACGCTGAAGACGACGCACCCGGCCCGGCAGTACTGCAACAGCTCGGGGACGCATTACCCCTGCAGCGGCTCGAGCACCAGCTGCGACAGCGCCACCGGCGGCATCACCGTCACGGCGGCGATCTTCGCCCTCACCGGCTCGCTGCAGACCGACAACTACAGCCGCGGCTGCTCACTCGGCACGCTCACCGTCAACGGCGGCGTCTACACCAACTTCCGCGGCCCGCTCGGCCAGGAGTGGGAGGTGCCGTCGTCCGGCGCCACCACCCGTGCCTACAGCGGCTACAAGCTGCAGCTCAACTACGTGAACCTCGAGTCGTCCGGATTGCAGTACGTCCCCGCACTCGAGGGCGGCACGCTCAACCACCCGTGGGGCATCATCTCGATCTCCGGGACGTCGTCGTGAACGCACCCCACGACAACGCTCCGCACAGAACGCTCCACGTTCTCGCGGCGGCCCCGCAATGAGCACCCCGCTTCCGGTCGCAGGCGTGTCGGGTGCGCTCGGCGCGGCCATCGGCGCGACCCTCGCCCTGGTCGCGCAGCACGAACCCGGCGCCGTGCCGGGCATGTCGTCCGTAGCGAGCACACCGTTGCACGTGCGGCCGCGCGTCGCCTTCGTCGCCGCCGGCACCGGCCTGCTGTTCGCCGCGGTGACGATGCGGTTCGGCATGAGCCCCGAGCTGCCCGCCTACCTCTACCTCGCGGCGATCGGGTTGGCCTGCACGGTGATCGACGACGTCGACGTGCGGCGGCTGCCCGACATGATCATCCTGCCGTCCTACGTCGTCAGCGCGCTGCTGCTCATGCCGGCCGGCGCCGCACACACGGGCTGGTCGGCTGCCCCCCGCGCGATCGCAGGCATGGTCGCACTGCTCGCCCTGTTCTTCGCGCTCGCGATGGCCTACCCGAACGGCGTCGCGCTGGGGGACGTGAAGCTCGCCGGCCTGGTCGGGATGTACCTCGGCTGGCTGTCGTGGGACGCCCTGTTCCTCACGGCCGTCGGCAGCATCCTGATCGCCGCCGTCGTCGGCCTGCTCGCCATCGTCACCAAGCACGCCTCACGCAACGTGGCCGTGCCCATCGGGCCCTGCCTGGTGGGAGCGGCGATCCTCGCGCTGTTCCTCAGCACCCCCATCAGCAGCTGGTACGCCTCGCTGATCACCGCATAAGGCAAAGGAGTTCCCCGTGTCCGCCACCACTCTCGTCGGCCTCGACGTCGGATCGACCTCGATCCGCGCCGTCGAGGCGTCCATCAGCAAGGACCGGCCCACGATCAACAATTTCGGCCAGGTGTTCCTGCCGCCGGACGCGGTCGTGAACGGCGTCGTCAAGGACGACCGGGCCGTGACCGCCGCGCTGCGCCACCTCTGGACCGCGCACACCTTCAGCACGAAGAACGTCGCCCTCGGCGTCACGCACCAACAGGTGATCGTCCGTGAGATCGACCTGCCGAAGGTGCCGTCGAAGGATCTGCGCCACGCGTTGCCGTTCCTCGTGCGCGACGTGCTGCCGCTGCCCGTCGAACAGGCGCTGCTCGACTTCTACCCGCTCCCCACGGCGGGCAAGTCCGAGACGACGCACGGGCTGCTCGTCGCGGTGCCGAAGGAGCCGGTCATCGACACCGTGCGCGCGGTCGAGAACGCCGGCCTGCATGTCGAGTCGGTCGACCTCGCCTGCTTCGCGGCGTTGCGCGCGTCCGCACACCTGGCGCACGACACCGAGGCGCTGCTCGACATCGGCGCGAACGGCACCAACATCGTGATCCACGCGGACGGCACGCCAAAGGTCGTCCGCACGGTGCCGCGCGGCGGCGCGGAGATCACGAAGATGCTCGCCACCCGCCTCGGCCTGACGAACAGCGAGGCGGAGACCGTCAAGTGTCGCGTCGGCCTGCGCGGCGACGAGAACGCAGAGAGCGCGGCGGTCGCCGACGAGGCACTGCGCCCGCTCGTTACGGAGATCCGCAGTTCGTTCAACTACTACTCGCAGTCGCACCCGGGCAAGCGGGTACGACGGCTCGCCCTCGTCGGCGGCGCGGCGCTGCTGCCCGGACTCGCCGAGAAGCTCACCCAGGACCTCGGCGTGCCGGCGTTCCTGTCCGACCCGCTGCAGCGGGTGCACGACGTCCGCAAGGGGGGTCGGCACGACGCACTCGGCCGATTCCGTTCCTCCGCCGCAGTCTCGATCGGCCTCACGTTGGGAGCAGCCTGATGACCGCCACGATGGTCCCGCCCAGCCCGACCCCGACTCCCAAGCCGGGTAGCGGCGGTCTGCGCCACGTCACCGTGCGCGCCAACCTGATGCCCGACGAGGTGATCAGCGCCCGGCAGACGGTCGTGGTGCGCAAGCAGGTCATGCTCGGCGTGCTCGTCGTGGTCGCGCTGCTCATCGCCTGGTTCGGGCTGTCCTGGTGGCAGACCCATGCGGCACGCGGCGATCTCGACGACGCGCAGTCGCGCGGCGTGGCGCTGCGGACCCAGCAGCAGGAGTACGCGCCACTGGTGACCGCACAGTTCCAGATCGGCACCATCGGCACGCAGCTGCACAAGCTGATGGTCGGAGACCTGTCGTGGACGAGCATGCTCGGCACGTTGCGCAGCCAAGCGCCGGACGGCGTCGCGCTCACCCAGGTGGGTGGGGCGATCAGCGCCGGGGCCGCCACCACGAACTCCGAGGTCAAGCCCAGCGTGCTGAACGAGACCGGTAAGTCCCAGATCGGCCAACTCACGGTCACGGGTACCGCGCCGTCGAAGAACACCGTCGCGGCCTACGCCGACAAGCTGGCCACCGTCCGGGGTCTGACCGCACCACTGATCACGAGCGCGACGTCCGCGGACAACTCCCACGCGCTCACCTTCACCATCAATTTGGTGATCACCACCGACGCGCTCGGCGGCCGTTACGCGGCGCCGGACCTGTCGACCGCCACTGGAGGGCACTGACATGCAACTCACGATGCCGAAGGTGACCGTCCCGGTGCGGCGCCAGAATGCGGTGCCGCGCTCCCAGGCCGAGCGGCTCTGGCTGATCGGCGGCGGCCTGGTCGGGCTGCTCGTCGCGCTGATCGCGTATTTCCTGTTCATCAGCCCGCAGCGGTCCAAGACCGCGGACATCAACTCCCAGGTCTCGCAAGCGCGCGACCAGAACGCGACGTTGCAGGCCAGGGTCGACGCGCTCGCCGAGCAGAACAAGAACCTGGCGAACTACGAGCGTCAGCTCGCCAACGCGAAGCTCGCGCTGCCGTCCGAGGCCGGGGTGTCCGACTTCCTGCGCTCGCTGCAGACACTGGGTAGCGCGACGCTCACCAACGTGACCCAGCTGACCGTCGGTCAGCCGGTCGACGTGTCCTCTGTGGTGAACGCTGCGCCGGTGCAGCCGGGTGCACCGGCCAACGCCTCGCCCAGCGCGAGCGCGTCGAGTGCACCGGTCGGGTCGACCACCGCACCCGTGACCGGGCAGATCTACGCACTGCCGATCACTGCGGTGGTCAGCGGCACGCCGACGGCCCTGAACAAGTTCCTCGACCAGTTGCAGGGCGTGCAGCCCCGGGCCGTCCTCATCACGCAGATCGGCGAGACGACCGGCGCGGTAGCCGGGCCGAACGCGCATGGCGCAGTGGCCGGCACCACGTTGCAGCTGACGATGGACGCGTTCGTCGCGCCGTCCAGCCCGACTCTGCAGGTGTCACCGTCGGCCGGCTCGCACTGACCTCATCGCGACCGACCCCGCTGTCGTGCGCGGTTGCCGGACCGTGGCAGTGCAGGGTCACGCGATGATCACCCTCGTCGGATCAGGTGGCGATACGACGAAGGTGGAAGGGGTCGGCGCCGCGGCTTGGGGCGCAAGGCGGCGTGCACAGTGGCCGCTGACACGCACCACGGCCGCGGCGTCGGCTTCGACCTTCAGTACTGCTGCGTCGGCGGGTACGGCGGCTGCTGCTGGTACTGACCCTGCTGCCCCTGCTGGCCCTGCTGCGGCTGACCGCCGCCGTAGGCCTGCCGCGAGCGGCGGTCGTTGTCCTGCTCGATGAGCCGATTCAGCGTCTGCTGCATGTCGTCCGCGCGCGGGATGTTGGTCAGCACCTCCTGACCGTGCTCGCCCGCTGACTCGATCGTCACCGTGCCGGCGCGGACCATCCGGTCCCACAGCGACTGGGTGAACCCCACGTCGCTGATGCGCTGCAGTGAGATGTCGCGCCCGGTGCGGCGCAGCACGCCGCGCCGGATCAGCACCCGGTGGGAGGTGAACACGTAGTGCGTGGTGCGCCACTGGATCCACGGCGAGAACGTCAGCCAGCACAGCAGCAGGAATGCCACCACGATGACGATGATGACAACCACCGAGCGGCCGGTGCCGGAGTCCATGTTGTCGTAGATCTCGGCAAGGCCGAAGCCCGTCGCGCCGCAGATCAGCAGGAACCACAGCGTCGCGGGCACCAGCGTGATCCATGAGGGATGCAGGTGCTCGACGACCTTCTCATCGTTCGCGAGAACCTTGTCCGGGTACGCCACGGCCGACCTCCTGTGATCCCTCCGGGAACCCACGTATCGCCCGCAGGCTATCGGGAAACGGCACGCGCGTCAGGCAGGCCGCAGATGTTCGACGTCGCCCGCGCCGATCGCCTGGTCCCCGTCGGCGCTCGCCACGACGAGCCGGCCTATCTCGTCGACGTCACGCGCCTCGCCGTCGACGACCGTGCCGTCCGCCATCGTCACTCGCACCGGACGGCCGATCGTCGCGCAGGCCTCCCGGTAGTCCGCGGCCAGCCCGCAGGCCGCGGCATCGCCCAGGCAGTCGGACCATTGCGCGTAGCGTGCGTCGAGCCGGACGAGCACGGCGATAAGCAGCTCGGTGCGGTCGACGCCGTCGGCGCCGGCCAGGGCGAGCGAGGTCGCCGTGTCCACCGGGAGTTCCGCGGCGGTGGTGTCGACGTTGATGCCGATGCCGACGACGACCGCCGGCCCCGAGGTCTGGGCCAGCACGCCGGCGAGCTTGCGCCCGTCGCTGTCGGCGAGCAGGTCGTTGGGCCATTTCAGGCTGGTCGCGATGGAGGTGCACTCGGTGACCGCTTCGTGCAGTGCGACGCCGGCGAGCAGCGGCAGCCAACCCCAGTGCTGAATCGGCACCGCTGGGCGCAGCAGCGCGGAAAAGGTCAACCCGGCGCGGGCCGGTGACGCCCAGCTCCGGTCGAACCTTCCCCGGCCGGCTGCCTGGTGCTCCGCGGCGAGCGCACTGCGGTCGGGCGCCTCGGCGTCGGCGAGCAGGTCCGCGTTGGTGGACTCGGTCTCGGCGACGACGTCGATCCGGGCCCAGCGCGCGTCGAGTGCGGCCCGCAGCCGGGCGAGATCCAGCGCACGACGCTCCATAGGGCCTGACATTACAAATCAGCGCAGGATTAAGCTGCGCGCCATGACCGCAGAGCCTGTGGAGCCGGAGCTGGATCCGCACACGACCGCCGGGAAGCTCGCCGATCTGGAGCGCCGCTACGACGAGGCCGTGCACGCGGGCTCGGCGCGCGCGGTGGAGAAGCAGCACGCCAAGGGCAAGATGACTGCCCGCGAGCGGATCGAGGCACTGCTGGACGAGGGGTCGTTCATCGAGCTGGACGAGCTGGCCCGGCACCGGTCGACGAACTTCGGCATGGACAAGAACCGGCCCTTCGGCGACGGCGTGGTTACCGGCTACGGCACCGTCGACGGGCGGCACATCGCCGTGTTCAGCCAGGACGTGACCGTCTTCGGCGGCGCGCTCGGCCAGGTCTACGGCGAGAAGATCGTCAAGGTCCTCGACTTCGCGATGAAGACCGGCTGCCCGGTCGTCGGCATCAACGAGGGCGGCGGTGCGCGCATCCAGGAAGGGGTGGTCTCGCTCGGCCTGTACGGCGAGATCTTCCACCGCACGGTGCGCGCGTCCGGTGTCATCCCGCAGATCTCGCTCATCATGGGCGCAGCGGCGGGCGGGCACGTCTACTCCCCCGCGCTCACCGACTTCATCGTGATGGTCGACAAGACCTCGCAGATGTTCATCACCGGGCCGGACGTCGTCAAGACGGTCACCGGTGAGGAGGTGACGCTCGAAGAGCTCGGCGGCGCCCGCACGCACAACACGACGAGCGGCAATGCCCACTACCTCGGAACGGACGAGCAGGACGCCATCGACTACGTGAAGTCGCTGCTGTCCTACCTCCCGTCGAACAACCTCGACCCCCTGCCTGCGTTCGACACCGAGGTGAGCGCCGAGGTGGACGAGTCGGACGCGTTCCTCGACACGTTCGTCCCCGATTCGGCGAACACGCCCTACGACATGCACGAGGTCATTGCGCATCTGCTCGACGACGGTGAGTTCCTCGAGGTGCACGAGCTGTTCGCGCAGAACATCGTGGTCGGATTCGGCCGCGTCGAGGGCTCGCCGGTCGGCGTCGTCGCGAACCAGCCGACGCACTTCGCCGGCTGCCTGGACATCGACGCCTCCGAGAAGGCGGCGCGGTTCGTGCGGACCTGCGATGCGTTCAACGTCCCCATCCTCACGCTCGTCGACGTGCCCGGGTTCCTGCCCGGCGTCGGCCAGGAGCACGCCGGCATCATCCGGCGTGGCGCGAAGCTCATCTATGCGTATTGCGAGGCGACGGTGCCGAAGGTCACCGTCATCACCCGCAAGGCGTTCGGCGGCGCGTACGACGTCATGGGCTCCAAGCACCTGGGCGCGGACATCAACATCGCGTGGCCCACGGCGCAGATCGCGGTGATGGGCGCGCAGGGTGCGGTGAACATCCTGCACCGCAAGGCGCTCGCCGACGCGTCCGATCCGGAGGGGCTGCGTGCGCAACTCGTCCAGGAGTACGAGGACACCCTGCTCACCCCGTACATGGCGGCCGAGCGCGGCTACGTCGACGCGGTCATCCCGCCGTCGCAGACGCGCTCCTACGTGATCAAGGCGCTGCGCATGCTGCGCAACAAGCGCGAGTCGCTGCCGCCGAAGAAGCACGGGAACATCCCGCTGTGAACGGTCACTTGCGCATCGTGCGCGGCGAGCCGACCCCGGAGGAGATCGCCGCGGTGCTCGCGGTCGTCACCGCAGCGTCGGCCGCCGCACCGGCACCCGTGGAGCGGGTGCGGCGCGGCGGCTGGAGTGACCCGGCGGCCACGCATCGCAGACCGTTGCTGCCCGGCCCGAATGCGTGGCGCGCCTCGGCTTGGTAGCGGCCGGCCGGCGTTACCTCACGCCTCGGACAGGACGAGCTCGTCCGCATTCGGCGCCTCGGACAGCGCCGGCGTGCCCCGGCCGGTGCGGCGCTTCGCGAACAACACCGCGGCGGTGACGACCAGGCCCAGCGTCGCGATGCCGACGTCGACCGCGATCGCGTTGCTCATGCCCGGCAGCAGCTCGCCGGGCGCGGACGCCGGCCGGTTGCCCAGCACCGCGGTGATGACGGCGAGAGCGATCGCGCCGCCGACCTGGATGCTCGTGTTGACCAGTCCGGACGCCAGCCCCTGCTCGTGCGGCGCGACGCCCGTGGTCGCCTGCGCGTTGATCGACGGGAAGGCCAGCGCGAAGCCCACGCCGAGCAGCAGCATCGTCGGGAGCAGGAAGTTCGCGTAGCTCATGCCCGGCTCGACCCGCAGGAACAGCAGGTAGGCCACCACGAACGCGAGCAGGCCACCGAAGATGAGCCGCGCCGTGTCGACGCGCGCGAGCACCGCGCCCATGCGGGTCGCGCTCGCCATGACGAGCACGCCCGCGGGCAGGAACGCCAACGCCATCGAGAGCGGCGACCAGCCGAGCGAGTTCTGCACGTAGAGCGTGACGACGAACTGGAACGAGAAGTACGCACCAGCCATCACGGCGCCGCTGAGATTGGCGTGCAGCAGCGCGGTCGAGCGCAGGATGCCCAGCCGGACGAGCGGGTGCGAGTGCGCGCGCTCGACGCCGACGAAGGCAGCCATCAGCACGACGCTCAGGGCGAGCAGGCCGATGGTGCCGGCGCTGCCCCAACCACGGTTCGGCGCGTCCACGACGGCGTAGACGAGGACGAGCAGCGATGCGGTGCTCAGGACTGCACCGGCCAGGTCGAGCTCGCGCAGGCGCAGCCGGCTCAGCGGCGCACGCGGGATGAGTCGCCAGCCGGCGGCCACGATCAGCAGCGCGACGGGCGCCGGAGCGAGCAAGGTCGCCCGCCAGCCCAGCTCGGTGAGCAGGCCGCCGAAGACCAGGCCGAACGAGAAGCCGCTGGCGCCGCAGACCGTGTAGATGCTGAGTGCGCGGTTGCGCTCGGGGCCTTCGGCGAACCGGGTGGTGATGATGGACAGCCCGGCCGGCACGGTGAAGGCGGCGGAGACGCCCTTGATCAGGCGCAGGGCGATCAGCGCACTGTCGTTGCTCATGAACGCGCTGATGAACGACGCGACGCCGAACACCGTGACGGCGGCGAGGAAGACCGGGCGCCGTCCGATCAGGTCGGCCGCGCGGCCGCCGAGCAGCAGCAGCCCGCCGTAGCCGAGCACGTAGGCGCTGACGATCCACTGCAGCGAGCTTGCGGACATGTGCAGGTCGGTACCGATGGACGGGAGCGCCACCCCGATCATCGAGATGTCGAGCCCGTCGAGGAACAGGGCGCCGCACAGGACCACCAGCAGGGCCCAGGTGGCGCGGCTCCAGGACGGAGCTGGTGCAACTGAAGAAGTCATGCCAGCTAATCTATGCATGTGCATCATTTGCTGCAACATCATTTGTGGAAGCATTAGATGTAGTTGCATGTGGTATAGTCGCCGCCATGGCGAAGCGTGACGATGAGCAACTCGCGCAGGCCTGGCAAGAGCTGATGAGCCGCTACCACCGCGTGTCCTGCGTGCTGGACAGCACCTTGCAGACCCAGCACGGCATCTCCGCGAGCGAGTTCGCCGTCCTCGAGCGATTGGCCGACGCACAGCCCGAACACGCGATGAAGATGAACGACCTCGGCGAGCACGCCCACCTCTCGCAGAGCGCGCTCTCCCGCCTCGTCGCCCGCCTCGAGGCCGACGGTCTCGTCGAACGGGCGATGTGTACCGAGGATCGCCGCTGCGTGTACGCCGGCCTCACGCCCTACGGCCTCGCCGTCTACGAAGCCGCGCGGCCGACGCACCGCGAGGTACTGCGCGCCGCTCAGCAGCCTGTGTAGGTCGCCTTTCCGGGCCCGTCCTTCAGGAAGGACGCGACCGCGTTCTGCAAATCCTCGGTACCGAACAGCGCGCCGCTGATCTGCGGCGTGACCTCGTCCGCGGCTCGCGTGCCGCCGGCGAGCTGGGTGCGGATCAGCTGCTTGGTCGCGGCATGCGCGCGGGTCGGGCCGTTCGCCAGCCGCAGCGCGAACGCGTGGGCCGCCTCGGCGAAGCCGTCGTCGGGCAGCACCCGGTTCACCACGTTCCACCGCTCGAGCGTCGCCGCGTCGTAGAGCTCACCGGTGTAGATGAGCTCGCGGGCACGCGCCGGGCCGGCCCGCTCGGCGAGCCGCTGCGGCCCGCCCATCGACGGCGTCAGCCCGACCACGATCTCGACGAGACCGAACCGCGCCGACTCCGCGGCGAGCAGGATGTCGCAACCCAGCGAGATCTCGAACGCCGCGGTCAGGCAGAGCGCGTGCGCGGCGAACACGGTCGGGATCGGCAGCGACTCGATGTCCTGCACGAGCCGCAGCCACTCCCGCCACACAGCTGCGCCGCCCGCCTGGTCGAGCGTCGCGAACAACTTCACGTCCACCCCGCCGGACACCGCCCGCCCCTTGGCCTGCAGCAGCAACCCACGTGCGTCGGCGTTGCCCGCAACGGCCCGGACCCCCTCGTGCAGCGCCGTCACCAGCGCCTGGTCGAACAGGTTCAGCGGCGGCGCGTCGATGGTGAGGACCGCAAGCGGCCCGTCCTGGGTCAGCTCGACGGGCGACATGCGAGGAGGCTATCGGTGGCCCGCCGGCGAACTCTTTGCGCTGTCGCCGCAGTGGCAGTCAATCCGCAACGACCCCGGCCGCGATGGCGATGTCCGGTCCAAGGCGGCCACCTTTGAGAGCCCGAAGTTCGGGGTCTGGATCGAGGGAGATCGCCGTTCTAGGGTCGGCCTTCGACGTCCACTTCGAGCAGGACGGCAAGGTTCGCATCGTCGACGTCTGGGACTCCGAAGAAGCCTACGAATCGTTCCGAGAGGCTCGCCTGCTGCCTGCGATGCAGGCGGTATTGCAGCGCCACGGCGCGGGTCAGCCGCCGCAGCCCGAGGGGTCTGTCAGCTCCGTGCACCGGGTGGTGCGCGGCCGGTAACGCGGAGCACGCCCTCCTCAACCGATGGCGCGCGTCCAGAACTTCTCGGTCTTGGCGTCGAACGCGACGAGACGGCACTCGGCGACGGCGGTCGTGGCGGACGTCAACGCCTGAATAGAAATCCGGCTCGCCTCCGGCAACGGAAAGCCGTACGCGCCGGTCGAGATCGACGGGAAGGCCACGCTGCGCGCGCCGACCTCGTCGCAGCGCGCCAGCGAATCGACGTATGCGGACGCCAGCAACTCGTCGGCCGGCTCGTCCACGCCGAACCGCGGCCCGACGGCGTGCACGACCCAGCGCACCCGCGGGGCGAGATCGAACGCCTCCGTGATCACCGCCCGGCCCGGCGGGCACGGCGCGAGCGGACGCAGCGCCTGCAGCAGCCGAGCCCCGGCGGCACGGTGCACCGCGGCGTCGACGCCCCCGCCGCCGACCAACGACTTGTTGGCGGCAGTGACGATCGCGTCCACGTCCATCGCGGTGATGTCGCCGCGCACGACCGTGATCTGCATGGCGCACCCCTACGGCAGGACGAACGACGGCGGAAGCCAGGACGCGTCGCCGCACGAACAGTCGGCCTGTGACGCGGGCAGACGGGAGAGCGTCCCGACCAGCAGGTCCCGCAGCTTGGGCAGGTTCGCCGCGAACGTGGCGAGCACCTCCGCGTGGGTGACACCTTCACCGGCCTCGACGCCGGCATCCAGATCGGTGACGAGCGCAAGGGTGGTGTAGCAGAGCGCCAGTTCGCGGGCGAGCGTCGCCTCGGGCATGCCGGTCATGCCGATGATCGACCAGCGGTGGGTCTGGAACTCCAGCGACTCGGCGCGCGAGGAGAACCGCGGGCCGTTGATCACGACGAGCGTGCCCGCGTCGTGCGCGCCACCGGCGGCAACGGCGGCGGCCCGCCCGCGCGGGCAGTACGGGTCGGCGAACGTCGCGTGCCCTACACCCGTCGGTCCGTCGAAGAACGTGTGCGCGCGGCCCGAGGTGCGGTCCACGACCTGGTCCGGCACCACAAGCGTGCCGGTCGGCAACGACGTCGTGAGCGAACCCACCGCGGACAGCGACACCAGCTGGCGCACGCCCAGCGACCGCAGCGCCCACAGGTTCGCGCGGTACGGCACGAGATGCGGCGGGAACCGGTGGTCGGCGCCATGCCGCGGCACGAACGCGACGTCTCGGCCCGCGAGCGTGCCGAGCGTGATGGCGTCGCTCGGCGTCCCGTACGGCGTGTCGACCGCACGCTGCTCAGACTCGTCGAGCAACGAGTAGAAGCCGGAGCCACCGATGACGCCGATCACCGAATCTGCTGTCACTGGACAGAGCCTAGAGTGACCTCGTGGATCGCAAGCACTACGAGGACGAGCACCGCGCGTTCGGCGAGGCCTTCCGGGCGTTCGCCGAAAAGCAGCTCGTGCCGAATTACCCCGACTGGGAGAAGGCCGGTATCACGCCGCGCGAGATCTTCGTCGAGGCCGGCCGGGGTGGGTTCCTCGGCATGGCCGTGCCGGAGCAGTACGGCGGCGGCGGTGTCGTGGACTTCCGCTTCCACCAGGTCCTCGACGAGCAGATCGCAGCGGCCGGCATCGGCGGCGCGGGCCTCGGCATCTCGCTGCACAACGACATCTGTCTGCCCTACTTCCTCGCGTACTGCTCCGATGAACAGAAGCGACGCTGGCTGCCCGGCATCGTCTCCGGCGAGCTGATCACCGCGATCGCGATGACCGAGCCCGGTGCCGGGTCCGATCTCGCCGGAATGCGCACCAGCGCCAAGCTCGACGGCGACGCCTATGTCGTGAACGGCGCCAAGACGTTCATCACCAACGGCATCAACGCCGACGTCGTGATCGTCGCGGTGAAGACGGGCTCTGACCCGAAGAACCGGCGCGGCGGCATCTCGCTCGTCGTACTCGAACGCGGCATGCAGGGCTTCGAACGCGGCCGCAACCTCGACAAGCTCGGCCTGCACTCGCAGGACACCGCCGAGCTGTTCTTCACCGACGTACGGGTGCCGGTCGCGAACCTGCTCGGCGAGGAGGGCGAGGGCTTCTCCTACCTCACCGCGAAGCTGCCGCAGGAGCGAATGTCGATCGCGATCAGCGCTCTGGGCGAGGCGACGGCGGCGTTCACCGAGACGCTGCAGTACGTGCACGACCGCAAGGCGTTCGGTACATCCGTCGCGTCCTTCCAGAACACCAAGTTCGTACTCGCCGACATCGCCACCGAGCTCGACGTCGCGCAGGCCTACGTCGACCGCGCTGTCGATCGGCTCAACGACGGCGACCTCAGCGCGGCCGACGCATCCAAGGCGAAGTACTTCTGCACCGAGTTGCAGGGCCGCGTCATCGACCGCTGCCTGCAGTTGCACGGCGGCTATGGCTACATGAGCGAGTACCCGATCTCGCGCCGCTACGCGGACGCGCGCATCACCCGCATCTACGGCGGGACGAGCGAGATCATGAAGAGCGTCATCTCGAAGTCCCTTGGCCTCTAGGTTCGTCCTCGCCTCGGCCTCGCCGGCCCGGCTCGAAACACTGCGCCGCGCCGGACTCGAGCCCGAGGTGGTGGTCAGCGGTGTCGACGAGGACACGGTCTCCGCGGCGACCACTGCGGAGCTCGTCGCGATCCTCGCCGAGCACAAGGCGCACGCCGTCGCCGCGCAGGTGCAGGCGCCGGCGCTCGTGCTCGGCTGCGACTCGATGCTCGAGCTGGGCGGCCGGCAGCTCGGCAAGCCGGGCAGCGTGGCCGCGGCAGCCGAGCGGTGGCGACAGATGCGTGGCCGCACCGGCACGCTGCACACCGGGCACTGCCTCGTCGACGTCGGCACCGGCACGTCGCTCACTCGCAGTGTTGCCACCGCAGTCACCTTCGGTGACATCACCGATGCCGAGATCGACGCCTACTGCGCGACGGGCGAACCGGTGGCGGTCGCCGGCGCGTTCACCGTCGACGGGCTGGGCGGTTGGTTCATCGAACGGGTCGACGGGGATCACCACAACGTGGTCGGCGTGTCACTCCCGGTGGTACGTGCCATGTTGCGGGAAATCGGCCACGGCCTTGGCGACGTCGGATATCCGGCGCGCCAGTGAGGCCGGTCCGACGGCGTCGTCGTCGTCGGGCACCACGCTGCGGTAGGTGTGCGTCGGGGTCTCTCGCCCGCGCAGCCGCATCACCCGCCCGGTCACCCAGTGCTGGCGCTCCTCCTCGGTCGCGCCGAGCACCGTCGCCTCGCTCGCGAGGATGTTGCCCTCGACCCGCTTCGCGAGATCGGTCAGCCGGGCCGCCTCGTTGACCGCATCGCCGATCACGGTGTACTCGAGCCGGCTGGCCGCACCGATCTGGCCGGCGATCGCCGGCCCGGCCGCGACGCCGATGCCGACCTCGAGCTCGCCCATCTCGGCGACCCGGTCGCGGATCGCGCGGGCGGCGCGCAGCGCGGCCGTGGGACAGTCTTCGAGCTCGGCGGGTGCGCCGAACACGCACAGCGCCGCGTCGCCCTCGAACTTGTTCAGCAGCCCGCCGTTCGCCTCGACCTCGTCGACCACGACCCCGAAGAACCGGTTCAACATGTCGACGAACTCGACGGGATCGGTCTCGCGGGTGAGCCGGGTCGAGCCGGTGATGTCGACGAACAGCGCGACCACGTCGCGTTGCTCGCCGCGCAGCGTGACGCCACCGCTGATGGCCTCGGCGGCGACCGCCGGACCGACGTGCCGGCCGAACAGGTCCTGGATGCGTTCGCGCTCGCGCAGCCCTTCGACCATGTCGTTGAACCCGCTCTGCAGCAGCCCGATCTCGCCGGCATCCTCGATGTCGACGGCGACGTCGAGGTCGCCCTGACCCACCCGGTGCAGCGCGTCCACCATGCCGCGCAACGGCGCGCCGATCGACCGTGCGGCGAGCGCGGTCGACCCGCCGCCGAGGACGAGCGTGACGACGGCGACCACGACACCCACCGCGAGCAGGTGCGTCTTGCCGCGCGGTGCGGTGAGCACGAGGACGAGACCGATGATGGGAGTGCCGGTGGTGAGCACCCAGATGAGCAGCAATCGCCAGCGCACGCCGAACACCGGCGCGGTCGTCGGCGGCGCGGCAGCCAGCGCGAGCCGGGCGACCGGCGAGTTGACCCGGCCGATCAGCAGGTAGGTGATGCCGGCGCAGCACAGCGCGGCGAGCACGATGCCGCCGCTGATGCCCGACACGGTTTCGCGGTCCTCGCCCACCGAAGTGGCCGCGATCGCGATCACGAGGCCGCCGAACAGCCAGAGCGCGACGGAGACGAACGCCATGTCGCGTGGCATGCGCAGCGCCCGCACCGCGTCCTCGACGGACGGCCGCTCGCCGCGCAACAACCAGCGCAGCGTGCGCCGTTGCACCACCACCGCGACCGTCACCCCGGCCGCGACCGAGAACAGCACCATCAGCACCGTCGCGGTCAGGACCACACGCAGCTGGTGATCGCTGGCAGTGGCGTTCATCGCGCCGACGACGAGCCCGACGATGGCGACGCCGATGACGTTGACACCGATGCCGAGCACCGCGGTGCCGACGATCGTGCGCACCACGAACGGAACGTTCGCCGCCAGGTGCGAGACATCGAGCGGTTCCGCGCTCAGCCGGCGCGGTCCCGGACCGGAGTCCCCCTCGCTCACCTAACGATTGTCGCGCACCAGGTCTTGGCGCTGTCGCCGCCACCGGGCGAACCGGTCGTCGGTCACTGTGGCGCGGCTGCGCTGCGGCAGCGCGGCGAGCACGGCGGCGACCTCCTCGGGTGTCGCGGCGCCGCGCACCTCGACCGACTGCTCGCTCATGTCGGCGGGACGCCGTGCCGCTTGGCCGCGAAGTGGCGCGACTTGCCGGCCAGCACCGCGTAACGGCGGACGAGTTCGGCGCGCAGCTCAGAGGGCTCGATCACCGCATCGAGGACGAGATCGGCGGCGAGCCGCATCAGGTCGACGTCCTCCTCGTACTCCGCCCGCCGGGCCGCGATGTACTCGGCCTGCTCGTCCGGATCGGTGATCTCGGCGATCTTGTTGGCGTACACCGCGTTCACGGCTGCCTGTGGCCCCATCACCGCGATCTTGGCGGTCGGCAGTGCGATGCACGCGTCGGGCAGGAAGCCCGGCCCGGCCATCGCGTACAGCCCGGCGCCGTAGGCCTTGCGCACGATCACCGACACCTGCGGCACGGTCGCCTCGGACACCGCGGTGATCATCTTCGCACCGTGCCGGATGATGCCCTGCCGCTCGACCTCGCTGCCGATCATGAAACCGGGCACGTCGGCCAGGTAGAGCAGCGGGATGTTGAACGCGTCGCAGAGCCAGATGAAGCGTGCGGACTTGTCGGCCGAGTCGACGAACAGCACCCCGCCCTTGACCGCAGAGTTGTTCGCGACGACGCCGACGGGCCGCCCCTCGATGCGGCCGAACCCGACGACGACCTCGGCCGCGAACAGCGGCTTGACCTCGAAGAACGAGTCGGCGTCGACGAGCCCGTCGATGATGTCGTGCACGTCGAAGGGCACCGACTCCTCGGCCGGCACGCAGTCGTCCGCGAGTTCGGCGGCCGGTGGCTCGACGTCGACCTCGGGCGCAGGTTCGCGCCAGCAGGTCGGCAGGTAGGAGAAGAAGATGCGGGCCTGCTCGATGGCGTCGGCGTCGTCGACCGCGAGGTTGTCACCGCAGCCCGAGACGGTGGCGTGCATGCGCGCGCCGCCCATCTCCTCGAGCGTGACCTTCTCGCCGACGACCATCTCGGCCATCCGCGGCGAGCCGAGGTACATGGATGCGTTGCCCTCGACCATGATCACGATGTCGCAGAACGACGGGATGTAGGCACCACCTGCGGCGGACGGGCCGAACAGGCAGCAGATCTGCGGCACCTTGCCCGACAGCGCGACCTGGTTGTGGAAGATGCGTCCCGCGCCGCGGCGGCCCGGGAACATCGCGACCTGGTCGGTGATGCGCGCCCCGCCGGAGTCGATGAACCAGAAGATCGGCAGTTCCTCGGCGAGCGCACGCTCCGTGACCCGGATGATCTTCTCGACCGTCCGCGCGCCCCACGAGCCCGCCTTCACGGTCGGGTCGTTCGCCACGACGAGTGCCGGGCGGCCGTCGACCAGCCCCTGGCCGGTGACTACTCCGTCGGCCGGCAGACCCGTCGCAAGCGCGTTGGCCAGCTGCCCGTCCTCGACGAAGCTGTCCGCGTCGAACAGCAGCGCGAGGCGGTCACGCACGTAGAGCTTGCGCTGCTGCTCCAGCTTGGCCGCGGCCCGCTCGGGCGGGGCGAGAGTCGCCTCTCGCGCCGCCCGCAGTTCCTTGTCCCTCATCGAGCAGCCGCCGCAGCCGCGGGAACGCCATCGCGCAGTCTGCCCAGGCCCGGCGCGCGAGTTCGCCTGCGCCGCGGATCGTGGGATCGAGCGCGAGCAGTTCCATGCGCGCCCACAGCACCTGCGACCACTCGTGCTGCAGGGCGGCGCGATGCCGATCGAACTGGACTCCGCTCACCTGACAGCTCACACGAACACATGAGGCCGCCGCGCCCGCGGTGATACATGGTCAGCTGACCGGCAGCCCGAGACCGCGCGCGATGAGCATGCGCTGCACCTCGGAGGTGCCCTCGCCGATCTCGAGGATCTTCGCGTCGCGGTAGAAGCGGGCCACCGGGAACTCCTCCATGAACCCGTTGCCGCCGAAGATCTGCGTCGCGATGCGCGTCGCGTTGACCGCGGCCTCGCTGGAGTACAGCTTCGCGATGGACGCGGCCTGCTTGACCTGCGCGGCCGGGCGGCCGGCGTCCTTGAGCCAGGCCGCCTTGTAGGTGAGCAGCCGCGCGGCCTCGACCGAGACGGCGAGGTCGCTGAGCTGGAACGCAACCGCCTGCCGGGAACCGATCGGGGCGCCGAAGGTGTGCCGCTCGCCGGCGTACTTGAGCGAGACGTCGAGGCAGCCCTGCGCGAGCCCGACCGCAAGCGCGCTGATCGCGATGCGCCCGTCGTCGAGGACGGTGAGGAACTGGCGGTAGCCCTGGCCGCGGGCACCGAGCAGGTTCTCCTCGGGCACCCGGCAGTCGTCGAAGGTCAGCCCGTGCGTATCGGAGATGTGCCAGCCGAGCTTGTCGTAGCCGGGCTCGACCACGAGGCCGGGCGTGCCGGCCGGGACGATGATCGTCGACACCTCGTCCGCGCCGGTCTTGGCGGCGACGGTCACCAGCGAGGTGATGGACGTGCCGGAGTTGGTGATGAAGGCCTTCGCGCCGTTGATCGTCCAGGCGCCGTCGGCGAGCGTGGCGCGGGTCTTGAGCGCGGCGGCGTCGGAGCCCGCCTCCGGCTCGGTGAGGCCGAAGCCGGCGAGCGCGCGGCCCGCGGCGAGGTCGGGCAGCCAGCGCTGCCGCTGCTCGTCGGTGCCGTAGGCCAGGATCGGGTTTATGCCGAGGCCGACGCCGGCCTCGAGGGTGACCCCGATCGACTGGTCGACCCGGCCGAGTTCCTCGATGGCGACGCAGAGCGAGGTGAAGTCGGCGCCCGAGCCGCCGTACTCGTCGGGGACGACCAGGCCGAACAGGCCCAGCTCACCCATGGCGTGCACGACCTCGATCGGCAGGTGGTGGTCGCGGTCCCATTCGGCGACATGCGGGGCGATCTCTCGCTCGGCGAAGTCACGGACGACCTTGCGGAACGTCTCGTGCTCGCCCGACAACTCGAACATCACGGCGGACGATCCTTCCTTGACGTTAACGTCAACGTAAAGGCAGCATAGACCTTGTGGTGGCCGCAACCCAAGAGAAGACATGGACTGTGGGCGAGCTCGCAGAAGAACTGGGCGTCACCACCCGCACGCTGCGCCACTACGAGGCCGAGGGCCTGCTGGCCCCCCGGCGCGCCGGGCAGAACCGCGTCTACACGGCGCGCGACCGCGCCCGGCTACGGCTCATCCTGCGCGGCCGCCGCTTCGGCATGACGCTGGCCGAATGCCGCGAGATCGTCGACATGTACGACGGCGCCGAGTCATCCGAGCGGCTGCAGTTGACCACGCTGCTCGCCCGGCTCGACGACATCAGCGCCGACCTGCGCCGCCGCCAGGACGACCTGCGCCGCACCCTCGCCGAGGTCGGCGAGGTGGCCGGCCAGTGCCGGCGCCGGCTGGACGAACTGGTCTGACGGCGCACGGCTCAGCGGTGCCCGCACCGCGTCCGGAAAGATCGCCGTGGTGGATGCGAACGCCGCGGCGCGGCGCCGGCCCCGCCGGGCGGCGAACCTCGGGCTCGCCCTGGCCGCGATCGCCCTGCTCGGCCTGGCCGCCCTGCTCGCGACCCGCTCACCGGGCACGCTGCGGTTCAGTGCCGCGTGCGGCGGGCACGGCGTCGCCGACGTCGCCGGCGCCGTGCAAACCTGCACGTTCGACGACGAGTTCGACGGGACGTCCCTCGACCCGGGCAAATGGGCGGCCGTCCGCACCACACAGATCGGCTTCCACTCGGGTTTCGAGTGCTTCGTGGACGACGGCCGCCATGTCCGTGTCGGAGCCGGCACGCTGACGCTCTCGCTCGCGCAGAGTGCGGTCGGGACCGGCTGCCGACGGCTCGGGCTGCCCTACGAGAGCGGGATGGTGACCACCCGCGACCGGTTCGCCCAGGCCTACGGCCGGTTCACGATCCGCGCGAAGCTGCCCGCCACGCCCGGCCTGCAGCCCGCGCTCTGGCTCTATCCGCAGACGCTGACCTACGGCCGCTGGCCGAACTCCGGCGAGGTCGACATCGCCGAGGTGTTCGGCTCGGCCGCACAGACCTGGCCGCACCTGCACTACCGCGGCACGAGCGGCTCCGAGGTGCATCCCGGCCGGGCCTGCGCGGTGCGGAGGTCGACGGACGGCTTCCACACCTACAGCGTCGACTGGACGCCCACGTCGTTCACGTTCCGTTACGACGGAGCGCTGTGCCAGCGCATCGCGGGGTGGGCGCCGGCCGCACCGCTGGCCGCGCCGGCACCGTTCAACCGCCCGTTCTTCGTCGCGCTCGAGCTGGCGACCGGGTACGGGACGAACTCGCCGCCGCGCACCATGCCGCTGCCGCAGACGATGCAGGTCGACTACGTGCGGGTCTGGGGCCGCGGGCAGGGGTCCTGATCTCGATTTGCCGACGGGTTAAAGCGCCCATATGGTCCCGACCACGGAGATAACGCGATGGGGGCAACGGGAGCAGCCGGTCCCCCGTCCACGAAAGGGTGGGAGTCCCCCATGCGCGCGCTTCGCCGGCTGCTCAGCTGTGTTCTGCTCGTTGCGGCCTCGCTCGTCCCGATGATGGTGGTGCAGTCCGCGTCCGCGGCCACGATCGACTGCCACGGCACCGTGCTGAAGAGCAACGGCACGCCGTGGACGTGCACGTTCGACGACGAGTTCGACGGCACGGTGCTCGACTCGCACAAGTGGAGCCCCGTCACGAGCGCGCTCAGTGGCCTCGCCTACGGCGGCGGGTGCTTCACGAACTGGCCGGACAACATCTCCGTCTCGGGCGGCTATCTGCACCTGACCGCGCTCAAGCGCAGCGCCCCGTTCAACTGCCTCACGAAGGCCGGCGTCATCTCCACGCCGTACGCGACGGGCCAGGTGGCGAGCCTGAACCACTTCGCCCAGATGTACGGGCTGTTCCGGGTGCGGGCGAAGTTCCCGGCCACGACCGTTGCCGGGCTGCAGTCGTCGCTGTGGATGTGGCCCCAGGACCTCGCGTCCACGACCGAGCTGCACGGCGAGATCGACATCGCCGAGGAGTTCAGCTACAACGCGAACTACGTCACGCCGTTCCTGCACTACCTGTACGACCCGAGGACCGTGAACACGAAGACGCACACCAATGTCGTGACGAGCACCTGCGCGATCGGCGACCGGACGGCCTTCCACACCTACGGCGCGCAGTGGACGCACAGCACGATCACCATCACGATCGACAACAAGGTGTGCCTGATCGACAATCTCAAGCCGAGCGGGACGTCCCCCTTCGACCAGCCCTTCTTCATGGCGCTGAGCCAGGCGCTGGGCAGTACCCGGCCCAACCCGTTCACCTCGGCCACCCCGCTTCCGGCCACCACCTTCATCGATTGGGTGCGCGCCTGGAAGTAGCGCCGGAGATCGACCTAGCCCCGATTTTACAACTGCAACGTGTTCCCATACGCTCCGCGACGGAACCTACGGACGGGTAACCAGGACTGCCGGTCCGGCAGCCGGCTGACAGAAATGAGCCGCCATGCGTGCGCTTCGCCTCCTCTTCGTGCTGCTGCTCGCGGCGGTCACAGGCGGGCTCGCGGTGTTCGGCGGCGGTGGCGGCGCGAACGGCACGACCGCGATCCCCTCCTGCAGCGGGCAGTCCGTGGCGCGCCCTGGCGGCGGGTACATGACCTGCACGTTCGACGACGAGTTCAACGGGACGACCGTTGACCCTCGGAAGTGGTACGCGGTGCAGGGCACCGATTTCCACAGCGGCAAGGAGTGCTTCGTCCCCTCGCCGAGCACGATCGGCGTGGGCGGCGGCGCCCTGCGGCTCTCGATCGTCCACCTCACGACGGGGATCCGCTGCGGCTACCGCTCGACGACCTACGCCTCGGGCATGCTCTCCTCGGGCGGCCGCTTCGCGCAGGCGTTCGGCCGCTTCGAGATCCGCGCCAAGCTGCCCACCGGCCCGGCCCTGCAGTCCGCGCTGTGGCTCTACCCGGTGACCACGCTCGGCCCGTGGCCCACCTCGGGCGAGATCGACATCGCCGAGCTGTTCGGCCTGTACCCGGGCTACGTGCTGCCGCACCTGCACTACCTGGCACCGAGCGGGCGAAAGGCTCCCGGCACGTACTGCACGGTGGCCAACGCCGACACCGCTTTCCACACCTACGCCGTCGACTGGACGCCGTCCGCGATCAGGTTCCTCTACGACGGCAAGCTGTGCTTCTCGTTCTCCGGCTGGATCCCGCATTACCCGCAGAAGGCGCCGGCGCCGTTCAATGCGCCGTTCACCATCAACCTGACGCTGGCGATGTCCAAGACCCAGCGGATCGGCGCCGTCGCCCACACGGCCTGGCCATCGAGCATCTACATCGATTACGTGCGGGTCTGGAAGTAGCGCCCCTTGCGGGATGGTGTGAAGTTCCGGTAAAGTTTCACACGCAGTAGCGGGGACCGGACAGACAGTCCCCGGGCGGGACTGTCGTGAGTGATTGGCCCCGCCGACATGCCCAAGACTCTCGCGCGCAGTTTTGTCGCGCTCGCTTCCAGCCTCGTCGCCTTCGTCGCGCTGTTCGCGGCCCCCACGGCTGCGAGCGCCTTCACCTGGCCGAAGCCGCCGCCGCCCGCGCCGGCACCGGACTGTGGTCCCGCGATCGCGAAGGCCACCGGCGGCAACTGGACGTGCACCTTCGACGACGAGTTCGGCGGAACCGCGCTCGACACCACGAAGTGGAGCGTCCTCACCACGGCGTCCGGCGCGCCGGCCAACAACGGCGCCTGCTACACCACGAGCCCCAACAACGTCTCGGTCGGCGGCGGCGTCCTCAGCCTCACCGTCCGCCAGGAGAGCTCGCCGTACAACTGCCCGCTGCTCGGCGGCAAGACCGTGGCGACGCCGTACACCGCAGGCACCGTCGCCTCGAAGTTCACCCAGGCCTACGGCCGCTTCTCGGTGCGCGCCGCGTTCCCGGCCGCCACGGTCGCGGGTCTGCAGTCGTCGCTGTGGATGTACCCGAAGACGCTCACCTACGGCGCCTGGCCGCTGTCGGGTGAGCTCGACATCGCCGAGTGGTACGGCGCGTACCCCGACCGCGCGATCCCGTACCTGCACTATGCCTACGACAAGACGACGACGAACACGACCACCAACGTGAACGTGGTGACCAACAACTACTGCATGATCACCGCGAGCGCATTCCACGATTACACGGTGGAATGGACGACGACGGCGATCACGATCACCTTCGACGGCCAGGTCTGCATGATCGACAAGCCGTCCGCGCTGGGGCTCACGGGGATGGCGCCGTTCAACCAGCCGTTCTTCCTGCTGCTCTCCTCAGCCCTCGGTATCGGGCTCAACGCCTACAACCCGAGCACGACCCCGCTGCCCGCCACCACCCAGGTCGATTACGTGCGCATCTGGAAGTAGCGGTGTGCAACCTGACACGGGCGGGGACGGCAGGACGGCGTCCCCGCCCGTGTTAGTACGCTGCGTTGGTGGAGAAGGTGCTCATCGCGAACCGGGGCGAGATCGCGGTCCGAGTCATCCGGGCGTGCAAGGACGCGGGATACGCGTCCGTCGCGGTCTACGCCGAGCCCGACCGTGATGCGCTGCACGTGCGGATGGCCGACGAGGCCTACGCGCTGGGCGGCACCACCCCCGGCGACTCCTACCTCGTCATCGACAAGGTCATCGACGCCGCCAAGCAGGCCGGCGCGGACGCCGTCCACCCCGGCTACGGGTTCCTCTCCGAGAACGCCGATTTCGCCCAGGCGGTGCTCGACGCGGGGCTGACCTGGATCGGCCCGTCCCCGCAGTCCATCCGCGACCTGGGCGACAAGGCGGTGGCCCGGCACATCGCCGAGCGGGCCGGCGCGCCACTCGTCGCAGGCACCAAGGACCCGGTGTCCGGGGCCGACGAGGTCGTCGCGTTCGCCGAGGAGCACGGTCTGCCGATCGCCATCAAGGCCGTCTACGGCGGTGGCGGACGCGGCATGAAGATCGCCCGCGAGATGGGCGAGGTGGCCGACCTCTACGAGAGCGCGGTGCGCGAAGCGATCTCCGCGTTCGGGCGCGGCGAGTGCTTCGTCGAGCGCTACCTCGACCGCTCCCGGCACGTCGAGGCGCAGGTGCTGGCCGACCAGCACGGCAACGTCATCGTCGTCGGCACCCGCGACTGCTCGCTGCAGCGCCGCAATCAGAAGCTGGTCGAGGAGGCGCCCGCGCCGTTCCTGACCGACGAGCAGCGCGCCACCATCCACGCGAGCGCGAAGGCCATCTGCCGCGAGGCGGACTATCACGGCGCCGGCACCGTCGAGTACCTGGTCGGCAACGACGGCGTGATCAGCTTCCTCGAGGTGAACACCCGCCTCCAGGTCGAGCACGGCGTGACCGAGCTCGTGACGGGGATCGACATCGTCCATGAACAGTTCGCGATCGCCGCCGGTCGG